>JBBQLW010000028.1:0-13326 GCA_038328315.1 Actinomycetales bacterium | reverse complement strand
GCGGTCACGACATGGGCTCCAGTGGCATCCACGATCGATGACTCGGCTGTGACCATTGCGTGCCCGCCGAGCGACTTGATGCTCGTCACCGCGAGGGTGGCCGTCAGCTCGTCGCCAGCCACGATCGGACGCGTGTAGCTGAACCGTTGCTCACCGTGCACGACCCGCGAGAAGTCGATGCCGGCATCCGGTTCGGCGAGGAGTTGCGCCAGGGTGGCTTCCTGCACGACGACCGCGAAGGTCGGCGGCGCGACGACATCCGAATATCCGGCGGCGGATGCCACGGCCGGGTCGTAATTGAGCGGACTGGTTGAGTAGACGGCGCGGGCGAACTCTCGCACCTTCTCGCGGCCGACGAGATAGGCCGGGGCGGGGGAGAACACCCGTCCCTGAAGTTCGGGGTTCACTGGCACCCTTCCAGCCTAACGGGGAAGCCCCGGCGACCGTCGTGGTCAGCCGGGGCTTCGAATCTCTAGGTGCGAGCTGGCAGTTGACGTTACTGGCAGCTGTCGCACTGCAGAAGATCCATTGGGTCGACGGGAACTGCGTAGCCGCCGACTGTGTCGTCGTTGTCCATTTCGAACCTCCTCAAGTCTTCTTCTCATGCACTTCTTCTCGTGCATCCCGACGCCTTGTCGGTGGGTTCTCACTATATAACGGGAGTCACACGCTTGTCATTCCACTACATCTAGTGTTTTCGGCGTGTCGCAGAACTTTCTCCGGAATGGGAATCGGCACCCGCAGCGAACCGCATTTCGTCATCTTCACTTCGAGTTCGCTGGAAGGACTCGACAGCGGGCACGCGGAGGGGTTAACTCGGTTCTACACAGCAATGCAGACACACAGCAATGCAGATCCACAGCACTGCAGATCCACCCGCACCACAAGAGCGACTGCACCGGACTACCGGCGAAGGAGCACAACGCATGACAATGACGTCAACACGCACGAGCCCGAGCGATCCGCAGGGTTCGACGAACGTGATCAGCTGGACGGCTGTTCAGTCCGGTCTCTGGGTGGGCAAAGCCAACGGCGAGTTCGCCGGCATGATTGAGGCCCCGTTCGGCAAAGGTTTCGTCGCGACAACTCGGCTCGCCAAGACGCTCGGTGTCTTTGCGACAATCGAGCAAGCGAAGGCAAGCTTCAGCGACTGACCGGCGCAATATACTGGCGCTTTGCCAACAGCAGAGTGGAGCACCAGTGTCAACGATCACGCCCGAAACCCCGACAAAGCAAGGATTTCTGCGGAGCAATATTGAGGTCTTTCTTGCAGTGCTCCTGGGTTTGGTGTCGATCGCGACGGCGTACGCCTCGTTCCAAAGTTCGCTGTACGACGGAAACCAAGCTCAGGCATACACGAATGGGTCGAACCTCTCGACCGAAGCAGAGTCCCTGTACCTTGAGGGCAACCAGCAGTACGTGCAGGATGCCCAGCTTTTTGATCGCCTCACCGACCTGCGCCTCGACGTTGCGAGCCCAGACCCAGCGGTGTCGGCGGCAGCGCAGGGCAAGTACGACGTGATCTACTTCCAATCGGTGTCCGATGACTTCGACAAAGCCATCCAGTGGGCCGACGCACAGAACGACGCCGACCCCGAGTTGTACTACAGCCCGCTCAATAACGAGGACTATCAGGCAGCACTGTTTGGCAGTTACGCGGAGGCGAAGGACCTCGCCGTTGCCACAATCGCGGAGGGCGACCTCGCGAACACTCTTGGTGATCGCTTGACACTCACGACCGTGTTGATGGCGATCTCGCTGTTCCTCCTCGGTATCGCCGCGGTCGTGCGTGAGTTTAGAATCCAAATTATCCTCGGTATCGTTGCCATCACTATCTTCGTGATCGCAGCCGGAATCGCCTTCGCGGTGCCCGCCCTGCCGCTCTGGACCTAGTCGAGGTGACCTCGCGGCAGGTCGCGGCTCCGGGGGAACGAGTTCGGGGCGATCGCCGGTGCACGGTGGTGTCTTGCGAGTATTCGTGGTAGCTGAGGCGGGGCACGATCCCGCGACCTCACGATTATGAGTCGTGCGCTCTAACCAACTGAGCTACTCAGCCACGGCACCCGCCACTGAAAGAACGGATGTCGAGCCCCCTGTGGGAATCGGACCCACTACCTCTTCCTTACCAAGGAAGTGCTCTACCAATGAGCTAAGGGGGCGCGCGCGAAAAGGAACTCCCCGCGGCACCGTTCGAGACTACCAGTCTTCGGGGGTGCTGCCTCTGCCCTGATCCGCGCACGCGACAGGGGCGCGGGCACAAGCACCGGCACGGTCTATGCAAGCGCTTCCATTCCGCGCAAAATGGCGTATCGTGATCGCATGACCGTCGAGAGTGCCCCGAAATCTGTCCTTCCTGCGTCTCTGGCAGAGCCGACAATTCCCGGCACTGAGTGGTGGCGTACCGCGGTGATTTACCAGATCTACCCGCGGTCATTCGCCGACTCCAACGGCGATGGCGTCGGCGACCTCGAAGGCATCATGCGTCGGTTGCCGGTACTGGCAGAGCTCGGTATCGACGCCATCTGGCTCTCCCCGTTCTTTCGGTCCCCTCAGAAAGACGCCGGCTACGACGTCTCCGATTACTGCGACGTCGACCCGATCTTCGGCACACTCTCGGACTTCGATGAGCTGTTGGCAGAGGCGCACGCACTCGGGCTCAAGGTCATCGTCGACATTGTCCCGAACCACACCTCTGACCAACACCGTTGGTTCCAAGAGGCTCTCGCAGCGCCAGAAGGCTCGGCTGAGCGTGCCCGGTACATCTTCCGCGACGGCAAGGGCAAGAACGGCAACACCCCGCCGAACAACTGGGAGTCGGTGTTCGGCGGCGGAATGTGGAACCGAGTAACGCGCCCTGACGGCACCCCCGGCCAGTGGTACCTCCACATCTTCGACGCGTCGCAGCCGGACCTCAACTGGGAGAACCGCTGGGTTCGCGATCAGTTCGAGGCGATCCTGCGCTTCTGGCTCGACCGCGGCGTCGACGGCTTTCGAGTGGATGTTGCGCACGGCATGATCAAAGAAGCAGGCCTTCCCGACTACACGCCCCCGGTCGAAACGGGCAGCATGGGCGGCACCGCTGCGATCGCGGATTCCGCCACCCTCGATCCGGCCACACCGTTGCCCGACAGCACTGTCCCGAAGCCGGAACCGAGACCAATACCCGACCCGCCGTATTGGGGTCAACCTGCCGTGCACGAGATCTGGCGGGAGTGGCACCGAGTCCTTGAGCAATACCCCGGCGACCGCGTGCTGTGCGCCGAGGCGTGGGTGAACCCGCTGAGCAAGATGGCGCTGTGGGTGCGGCCCGACGAGATGAGTCAGGCCTTCAACTTCGACTACATGTTCGCCGAGTGGAGCGCTGTTGAGCAGCGCGCGGTGATCGATCGATCGATCGATGCGTTTTCTGCCGTCGGCGCGCCGAGTACCTGGGTGCTCTCGAACCACGATGTGGTGAGGCACGCCAGTCGCCTCGCACTCACGGCCGAGAATCCTCAGGGCGCTGGCATCGGACCGAGTTCGCCCGGACAGCCGGATCCGGTACTCGGGCTTCGCAGGGCGCGCGCCGCATCATCCGTCATGCTGGCCTTGCCAGGGAGCAGCTACCTCTATCAGGGCGAAGAGCTCGGGCTGCCAGAAGTCATCAACTTGCCGGATGCTGCCAGACAAGACCCCACGTGGTTTCGCACCAAGGGCGAGAAATACGGTCGAGACGGATGCCGCGTCCCGATCCCCTGGGAGTCGGACGCGCCTGCCTATGGCTTCAGCGACACCGGCGCATCCTGGTTACCGCAGCCGGACGAATGGGCACAGCTCGCTCGCGACGCCCAGGTCGGTGTGCCAGGCAGCACCCTCGAGCTCTACCGAAGCGCGCTCGCGTTGCGTCGCGAGTTTGCTCTCGCGTCCGGCAAGGTCGAGTGGCTCGGCGGGTATGGCCCGCACGTGCTGGCTCTGCGCAACGGAGCCGTTACGGTCATCGCGAATCTCGGCCCGATCGCCGTCGAGTTGCTGATCGGTGGTGACATCATTCTGGCCAGTGAGAAGATCACCGGCGGGGCGTTGCCGTCAGAGACGACTGTCTGGATCAGAACCGGCAGCTAGTTGACCGCGTTGGCCTGAAGCCACGCGAACGGGTCGACCGAGACGCTGTCTAAGCGCACCTCGAAGTGCAAGTGGGCGCCGGTCGAGATGCCGGTGTCCCCGACGAGCCCGAGGAAGTCACCGACCTTGACCTCCTGACCGACAACAATCGGACTCGAGGTGCTGATCATGTGCGCGTAGAGCGTGTCTAGACGTTGACCGTTGATGTTGTGGGCCAGGATCACGTGCTGCCCGTAGATGCTGTCTTCGGTAGAGATTGTTGCGATACCGTCGGCGATCGCGTAAATCGGTGCCCCTGCGCCCGGGTTGAAGTCGGTGCCCTTGTGGAAGCCGCCATCCCGTGGGCCGAACGGTGAACTGATGGGCACAGCGTATGGGAACGGCCAACGAATTGCGCCAGTGGTCGCGGCGTAGGTGTAGTCCGCAGCCGAGTACTTTGCGCGCAATAATTCGGCGTAGGACGTGACGCTGTAGCCGTCGCGGGCCGGGGCGGCGATGACGGCATCCCCTGCAACCCGAAGGCTCTGGATGTCGCCGACCTCGGCACTCGAGATGAACTGCTCGTCGCCGACCGCTGCGGACTCCGTGTGAAAGAGATTGGCTGGAACAGAAAGGCCGACGAGCATCGCCGCTGCAAAGAGCATGGCGCCCATCGATACGATGGAGGACTTCGCGCGCTTTGCTCTTGCCGCTGGCTTGCGCTTCGGGCTCCCAGCTGCTGGACCTCTGCGGGGGGCAGCGTTTCGCGCCGCGACTTCACTGCGCCGGGGGAAGCGGTCCGCGCCCTTGTTGGCGTTGGCCTCGGCTTCCCGCAGTTGTCTGCGCGTGAGCGGGGCGTTGTTGTCTGTCATTCAGCCCTCACCCTGGCAGGACCGCCTCCGAGCCGACCGTCACCGAACCGACCGTCACCGAGCGGCAGAAACACGCTGTGTGACATTGAATCTCCTCTAAAAAGTGCCAGCAGCATCCGATGCCTAGCGCTCTTTCGTCGGGGGTAACCTGCCGATACTTCGATCAACCAGGAGGTTACGGGTGACTTCAGGTTACCGCCTCGATCCGGTGATCGCCACCCGAACACTCAGCGTCCGGTCAGTACCCGAGTTGATCGAGCACCGACTCCAGCCGTGCGGCGAGGTCCGGCTCGGCCGCCAGAATGAACTCGGCATCGGGCTCGGCATCTGCCCAGCCCTTCACGGTTGCCCCGGCTTCGCGCGCGATGAGCGTTCCGGCCGCGTGATCCCACGGGCTCAGAGTGCGCTCAAAGTAGGCATTCAATCGGCCGGATGCCACAAAGCACAAGTCAAGCGACGCCGTGCCCAGGCGCCGAATGTCGCGCACTTGCGGCAGAAGTTGCGCGATGACGGCACCCTGATGCGCCCGCATCTCGGACGCGTACGCGAAGCCGGTCCCGATCAACGCGGTGGACAACTCAACCGACGGAGCGACCCGAATGCTCGTCGACCCGAGGAAGGCGCCTCCCCGAGCCGTTGCGGTGAAGAGCTCGCCCGTCGCCGGGTTCACAACGCACGCGGCCAGCGCACGCCAGGTCTGCGGGTTGGGCTCTCCCTCAACGACAGCGATACTCACCGCATAGTGCGGAATTCCGTAGAGATAGTTGACGGTGCCATCGATGGGGTCAACGATCCAGGTGAGTCCGCTGGTGCCAGTTGTGGCAGTGCTCTCTTCACCGAGGAATCCGTCGTCGGGACGGGCATCCGCTATCAATGCACGAATCAGCGTCTCGGTGTCGCGGTCAGCCTGCGTCACCACATCGACCGGCGTCGACTTGGTCGCGGCCACGCTGACGCCTGCAGCGCGCGCCGAGCGAGCAAGCTCAGCCGCTTGGGTCGCGACGGCACTAGCAATGGTCAGCAGTTGATCGTCGGCCACGTGGCAAGCCTAGGCTTTCGCGGCACCGTCTTACGAACCCGTGACAGGGGAGGGGTTCTCGCGAGATCCCAAGGTCTGACATGGCAGTCTGGGGTCATGAATAAGCGTGTCATTGCCATAGTTGTCGCCCTTGTCGTTGTGCTCGTTGGGGCCGTCGGTGTGTTCGCGGCAACGCGACCAGCCACTGAACCGAGCGCTGGGAGTTCGACGAGCGAACCTGCAGCGGTGACCGAGCAGCCGGAGGCGCCAAGCAGTGCCGAGCCCGCCGACGCGTCCGAAGATGCTGCGGCCAGCGACACCGCGACATCCGCCGGAACCTACGTCGACTACAGCGACACCGCGATCGCGAGCGCTCAGGGTCGCACGTTCCTGTTCTTCCACGCATCGTGGTGCCCGATCTGCCGCACACTCGACAGCGACATTCTGGCGAGTGGGGTGCCAGCCGGTGTCACGATCATTAAGGTCGACTACGACAGCAGCCAAGACTTGCGGCAGCAGTACGGTGTTACCCAGCAGACCACCATTGTCGAGGTCGATACCGCGGGCAACGGACTGCAGAACTACGTCGCATTCAATGATCCGACGCTGCAGACCGTGCTCGACGCAATGTTGTAGGCAGCCTTGTCACCCCTCCTTCTGCTCTCGTTCGTCGCGGGCATCCTGACTGTTGCTGCGCCGTGTGTGCTACCGCTTCTACCCGTGATTGTCGGTGGCTCGGCCGTACGCGCGGATTCTGATAGCGGCATCGCTGAGCGCCAGTGGTTCCGTCCGGTCGTCATTGCGTCGAGCCTTGCCGCCTCGGTCGTGATCTTCACCCTCCTGCTCAAAGCCACCACCGCGCTGCTCGGAGTGCCCCAGTTCGTCTGGCAGCTCATCGCTGGCGGCATCGTGGTGATCTTCGGTCTGACCCTGGTATTCCCGGTGCTCTGGGAGCGGGTCATGACGATGACCGGATTACAGAATCGGGCAAACACTGCGCTCGACAGCTCATACCGTCGCGGCGGCGTCGGCGGAGACATCCTGCTCGGTGCCGCGCTGGGTCCGACCTTTGCCAGTTGCTCGCCGACCTACGCACTCATCCTCGCGACCGTGTTGCCGGTGTCGTTCGCAGAAGGCGTGCTCTACATCGTCGTCTACGCGCTCGGGCTTGCGCTCGCGCTCCTGTTGGTCGCGTACCTCGGTAGCGCCTTTGCCCGCAAGCTTGGTTGGCTGTCATCTCCGAGCGGCTGGTTCCGCCGTGTCATCGGCATTCTCTTCATCGTCGTCGGTCTCGTCGTCATTCTCGGACTCGACAAGCAGTTTCAGACCTTCGTGCTCGACCAGGGCTGGTACGACCCGATCAAGAACTTCGAGGAAAGCCTCACCGGCTAGCGAACGGCTGAGCCCGCCAAGGTCGTCGTGCCCTTGAAGCCGCGGAGACGCAGGCTGTTGCTGACTACAAAGACTGATGACAACGCCATCGCGGCTCCAGCAATGAGGGGATTGAGCAGACCGAGCATCGCCAGCGGAATCGCAGCGACGTTGTAGGCAAAGGCCCAAAACAAGTTTGCCTTGATCGTGCGGAGCGTGCGCCTCGCCAACCGGATTGCGTCGGCGACCACGATCAGGTCGCCACTCATGACGACGACGTCGCTCGCCGCCATTGCGGCATCCGTTCCAGCACCCATGGCGATTCCGAGATCGGCGGCGGCAAGTGCCGCTGCATCGTTCACGCCGTCACCGACCATTGCGACCGTTCGGCCCTGTGCCTGAAGTTCACGGATCGCGTCGAGCTTGCCCTTCGGCGTGACCCCGGAGCGCACGTCGGCGATCCCGACGAGCGCACCCATTGCAGCGGCCGACCCGGCGTTGTCTCCCGTGAGCAACACTGGCGTGAGGCCGAGTGCGACGAAGCGAGCCACCGCATCCGCGCTCGTTGGCTTGACCGTGTCCCCCAGACTGATGACGCCGCGCGCCTGTCCGTCCCACGCCACCATGACGGCGGTCTCGCCGCGCGCTTCTGCGGTCGTGAATGCCTCGCCAAGGGCGGGCGGCACGGTGACCGACCAATCCTGCTCAAGCCATGATCGTCGTCCAACGACGACGAGTCGGCCGTCGACGACCGCTTGCACCCCGAGTCCTTGAATCGAGGCGAACGCCTCCGCACCCGCTGGACTCATGCCACGATCCTCGGCAGCAGCGACAATTGCTTGGCCTACAGGATGCTCGGAGCCGTACTCGGCGAGCGCTGCGGCCCGCAACACTTCAGCTTCGTCGCTGCCGGCCGCTACGACGACGTTTGCGACGGTCATCCGACCGCTCGTCACTGTGCCGGTCTTGTCGAGAACGATGGTGTCGATCGTGCGGGTCTGTTCGAGCACTTGGGGCCCCCGGATCAGAATTCCCAACTGCGAGCCGCGCCCGGTTCCGACCAAGAGCGCGGTAGGCGTAGCGAGGCCAAGGGCACACGGACACGCGATGATGAGCGTCGCGATGGACGCCGTAAAGGCAACCGCCACCGACCCGCCAATGAAGGTCCACGCCAAGAAGGTAACTATCGCCAGACCGATCACGATCGGAACGAAAATCGCCGAGACCCGATCTGCCAAGCGCTGCACTTGAGCTTTGCCTGTTTGGGCTTCTTCGACGAGTCGTCCCAATCGAGCAAGCTCCGTCTCGGACCCGACTCTTGTGACCTCGGCGACCAGACGCCCGCCGACGTTAATAGTGGCTCCGACCACGCGGTCACCGACCGCCAGTTCGACCGGAATCGACTCGCCGGTGAGCATGCTCATGTCGGCAGCAGACACGCCTTCAACGATGATGCCGTCGGTCGCGATTTTCTCTCCTGGACGGATTACGAACCGATCGCCGATGACGAGCGAGTCGGCGGCGACCAAAGTCTCGACGCTATCCCGCAGCAGGGTGGCTTCTTTCGCGCCGAGTTCCAGCAGTGCACGCAGCGCCGCTCCTGACTCGCGTTTCGCTCTGGCTTCGAAGTATCGCCCAGCGAGGATGAACACCGTGACGGCTGCGGCGACCTCGAGATAGATATGACTCCCGCCGGAGCGTGGGTCTGTGATCAACTCAAACGTCATCTGCATCCCTGGCATGCCGGCCATCCCGAAGAACAGCGCATAGAGCGACCAGCTCAACGCGGCAAGTACCCCGACGCTGATAAGCGTGTCCATGGTGGTTGCCCCGTGGCGCGCGTTTGTCCACGCTGCCTTGTGAAAAGGCCACGCCCCCCAGACGGCAACCGGCGCAGCGAGAGTCAGTGCCAGCCACTGCCAGTTGGTGAACTGGAGCGGCGGGATCATCGACAGCACGACGACCGGAAGGGCGAGGGCAGCCGATATCAGGAGGCGGCGCTTGAGTGCCGCTGCCTCATCCTCGACGACAACGCCGGTCGCGTTGGACCCGGTGGCAGCGGCCGCAGTGTCGTCCTTCGGTTTGCGCACCGTGGCGACGTAGCCCGCCGCCTCGACGGCGGCGAGAAGGGTTTCGTTGTCGACACCCTCCGCGTGAACGCTCGCCTTCTCGGTCGCATAGTTCACGCTCGCCTCGACACCGGGCAAGCGATTGAGTTTGCGCTCGATTCTGGTGGCGCACGAGGCGCATGTCATCCCGCTGATGTCGAGAACGACGTCAGAGGTGCTCATGACGCGCCGTCACCCAACGCGTACCCGGCCTCGCTGATCGCTGCCTGCACCGCCTCGGGATCGAGGGCTGCGCTACTCGCGACGGTCACCTTGGATGCTCCGCCAACGTTCAGTTCGACGACAACGTTCTTCACACCGTCGATGGCCGACAACTCCTCGGTGACGCTCGAGACGCAGTGGCCGCAAGTCATGCCTGACACCAGAAACTCGGATTCGATGGTGCCAGCGGTATTTGCAAGATCTGGGCTGATGGACATGGTGTCTTCTTTCACGGTGCTGTTTGGTTGGGTGCTGTCAGGAACGAACGAGGCGGGCGATGGCATCCGACGCTTCTTTGATCTTCGCGTCGGCGACATCACCGCCTTCGCGGGCCGCTTCTGCGACGCAGTGCGCGAGGTGGTCGGTGAGGAGGGCGATCGCGACCGTTTCGAGGGCCTTGGTCGCCGCTGAGACCTGCGTGAGCACGTCGATGCAGTACGTGTCTTCTTCGACCATTCGGTGGATGCCTCGCACCTGACCTTCAGCACGGCGCAGTCGTTTCAGCAAGTCCTGCTTACCGTTCGTATATCCGACCAATTCCCCGCCTCCAATACCCCTAGGGGGTATCAACGTTACGGCGCTGCGCCCGCCCTGTCAACTGAACGGGTGCCGGGCCGCGGCTTCGGGCGCTGGCGTCAGGCTGCGACAGCTTCGTGCCGGGGAAGACGAACATCGAATCGAGAGCCGCCGGGCACATTCTCAACCGTGACCGCGCCGGAGTGTGCTTCGACGATGCCGTGCACGATGGCGAGTCCGAGGCCAGCGCCCGGCGAACCGTCCCACACTTGCTCCGGGGTGCGCGCGGTTGTGCCGCGCCAGCCAGCCTGAAAGACCTTTGAGAGATCAGCTTCGGGGATTCCGCCACCGGCGTCCTGAACGCTCAGCACGACCTCGTCTGCCGAGCCGTGGCGCGTTGAGACCGAGATCACGCTTCCGGGCGGCGAATGCTGGATAGCATTCATGAGCAGGTTGCCAGCGACGCGCGCCAGTTCGCGGGGATCGCCGACAACCATGAAGTCTCCCCCCGTCGGCGCGATGAGCGAGATCTCCCGCGACCGGGCCAACGCGCCCAACTCAGCGACCGCGTCGCTCGCCAAGTCGTACAGCGACAGCGGCTCCATGTTCAGGGTGAGGGCACCCGAGTTGATCTTCGAGAGCTCGAAGAGATCGTCGACCATCGCCGACAGGTGGTCGACTTGCGAGCGCATCTGCCGGTGGAAACGTTGCGGGTCATCGGCCATGTTGTCTTCGAGCGCTTCTGCCATCGCGCGCAGTCCAGCGAGCGGGGTGCGCAGGTCGTGCGAAATCCACGCCACGAGCTCACGCCGGCTCGCGTCGATTGACTCGACTTCCTCCCGGGCCTGGGCGAGCCGATCGCTAGTCTCGGCAAGGTCTGCGGCGAGCGTCGCGAACTCGTTCGTGTCACTCCGAGTTGTCGGTGCCGCAACGCGCTCACCATCGCCGAGCGCGCGGGCGAGCACCCGAAGCCGATTGTTGTTGCGTGCAAAAGCGCGGCCGAGCACGAGCGCAACCCCGAGCGAGACGATGGCAGATGCACCGGTAAAGGCGAACATGACGATGAGGTCGTAACTGGAAATGTACATCGCGCTGGATGCTGCGACCATTCCGACCGCGACGGAGAGGATGGCGGAGGCGACCACGACGAGCAACTGCGCCATCATCGAGGCCCCGCGCGCTAGGCGCAGCACGAAAAGCCCGATGCCACCAACCACCGTCGCGCAGATCAGCGCAGTTCCTACAATGGTCGCGAGATCGAGCGGGGATAGCATCGGCTACTCCACCGCGAGACGGTAGCCGACGCCCCACACGGTGACCAGAATCGTCGGGTTCGTCGGGTCGGCCTCGATCTTCTCGCGCACGCGTCGCACCGTCACGGTAACCGTCGACAGATCGCCAAACTCCCAGTGCCAGACCGATCGCAGCAACTGCTCCCGACTGAACGCCTGTCGCGGATACTTCAACAGGAACGAGAACAGGTCGAACTCGCGGGCAGAAAGCGCGAGTACCTCGCCGCCCTTTGTGATGATGCGAGCGGAAGGGTCGAGCGAGAACTCGCCGAGCTCGAATGCAGCCTCGGGGGTCAGCTCGCTCACGCTGCGTCGCAGAATCGACTGCACGCGCAACACCAACTCGCGCGGCGAGAACGGCTTGGTCAGGTAGTCGTCCGCGCCGGCCTCGAGGCCTGAGATGCGATCCTCGGTCGAGCCCATCGCTGTCAGCATGATAATCGGCACGGTTGTCGTGGCCCGGATACGACGGCACAGCTCTGCGCCATCGATGCCCGGCAGCATCCGATCGAGCACTACGAGGTCCGGAGCGATCCGTTCGAGCTCGGCGAGGGCTGCAAAACCGTCCCCCGCCGAGCCGACGATGAAGCCGGCGGCCTCCAAGTAACTGACCGCCACCTCACGCACCGTTGGGTCATCTTCCACAACGAGCACGCGCCGATCGGCGAGCACGTTAGTGCGCTGCGCGATGGGGGCAAGAGAACTCACACTTCAGGATAGGTTCGCTGGCCGCATTAGCGCAGTACTCAGTGCGGTTTGCGAGCGGTCGTCCCCGGTTCGTAATGAGTGTTGAATTGTTACGGACCGATAACCTAACGCCGCGTCGCGCCCTCGACTAGTTCAATAAGCGCATCCATTTCTGCTCCTCTTGGCACTGGACCCGGGATGGCCCCACCGGCCAAGGCGTTATTGAAGTAGAGCCCGTCGCTGACCAACATGACGAGATCGAGGGATGCCGCATCCTTGGTGTGCGGACGAAGGGCGTCCCCCCACCGCTCGCGCACGTCCCGCAGTGCGTCGCTCGCAAGAGCGTTCCCACCCTGCGCTAGCCGGGCGGTCGCAAGAATCGCGCGATCGAGGGGGTCGTTTTCCATGACAGAGGACCGCAAAAAGTAGGCGATCGCGCCGTCTGCCGCGATCTGCATCGCGGCAATATCGTCAGTCACGAGCGCGTCCAGGCGCTCGATCACGCCAGATTCGAGCGCATCCTTCGACGCGAAATGATAGAGCAGTCCGCCTTTGGAGACACCGGCAGCCTTGGCCGCGGCATCCATCGTCGCCGCCCGCTCACCCTCGTCGATCAAGATCGCCGCGAACGCGTCGAGAACTCGCTCGCGGGCTCGGGGAGGTCGGCCCATGCGCTCGATCGTATCAAGCGAGTTCACAGCAGCGGCGCATCCACCCCTGTTACTATACCGACTGGCCGGTTTATAAATGCCGGTTTATAGCTTGAGGGAAGAGATGACGACCACAGTCACCAACACACCGACGACAGTTGCCCCGCGCGTTGGACGGCGCGGCTGGGCGGCACTGGTTGTGCTCATGCTGCCGGTACTCCTCATCTCCGTGGACAACACAGTGCTGAGCTTTGCGCTACCGCAGATCGCGCTAGACCTCGCGCCCACTGCGACTCAACAGCTCTGGATCATTAGCGCATACCCGCTCGTGCTCGCAAGCCTGCTGGTGACTATGGGTGTGCTCGGCGACCGCTTCGGCAGACGACGGATGCTCCTCCTCGGCGCTACCGGCTTCGGCATCGTCTCGGGATTGGCCGCCTTCGCGCCAAGCGCAGAGTGGCTCATCGCCGCCCGCGCGGGGATGGGAGTGTTCGGCGCGATGCTGATGCC
>JBBQLW010000027.1:0-13564 GCA_038328315.1 Actinomycetales bacterium | reverse complement strand
GGCTGGCGGTGCGAGCCGGGAGCAACGCGGAGCGCGCCCTGTCCGATGCGAGACGCGTCAAGGTACACATCAACGTTGAACACTCGATAGTTGCGCGGGTGCACTGCGTCTTGGTGCCATTCGATCGCTGCACCATCCCCCTCGTTCTTGAACACGAGCGACTCGTACGTTGGCACGAAGTTCGAACCGGCGAGGCTTTCGGCGATCCCGAGAACAGCCGGGCTGCCGAGCAGCTCGAGCGATGCGGCCTGTCCTTTGTTGTGCACGTAGTCGACGCGGAACATGACCCGCCCGATCGAACGATTGGCGTAGTGGTAGTCGATAGCGGCCGGGTTATCCTCAGAGATCTCGCGACCCTCTGCCATCCACGTTGTTGCCGCGGCTTGCAATCGAGCCAGCAAGTCAGCCGGAATTCGATTGCGCAAGACAAGATAGCCATTTTCGTCGAAGCTTCGTACGTCATCGTCAGTGAGTAGGTACGGGGCAATAAGCGCATCGGTGGTGGTTGGCATGGACATTGCAACTCCTGATTCGGGTGGTGGTCTGGCTCGCGCCGCCTATCGGCGACGGCTTGATCCAAAGATAGGGATTACTATGTCGAAAGGATACCGAACTAGCAACCTACAATTCCGGGATACTCATGCAAGTTGATTCGAGTCGACCGAGCTTCGGTCTGGCAAGTGAACGAGCTCATCGGGCACGAATGACGATCGCGCATCAGCACGACGACATTGAGTTCAATTTTGCTCCGACCGCGATGCGGTACCGCATTGACGGAACTGTTGTCGAGATCCCCGCACAGCGACTCGTCGCGTTCTGGGCGGCCCGACCGCACCAACTTATCGACGATGCACCGGATGAATGGGTGCATTGGCTCACCGTTCCTCTCGGCTTGTTCATGTCGTTGACTGCTTCCGAGCCCCTGATAGCCAGTCTGCTTCGCGGAGAAGTCGTCACCATGACCGACGACTCACTTGGGGCACCGGCTCTCAATCGGCTGGAACAGTGGAGCGCGGACCTTGACACAGGAAGCGCATGGTCAGAGGCGACTGTTCGGCTCGAACTCGAGGCATATCTGAGGCGTCTGAACTTTGCGCGACTCGACGATTCAACAGCGCGTGGCGACTGGGGAAAGGCGATGCGCCCGTCTCGGCTGGCCGGCCAGATGGCTGCCTACATCGCCGCGCACTCAGCCGAAGCAATGACGGTCGCCGCCGTCGCGGGCGCGGTCCACGTGCATCCGGGTTACGCCATGACGGTGTTTCGGCGGGCAGTTGGCACGACGATTGGCTCATATCTCACTCAGTGCAGAGTCGCCCACGCGCAACGACTCCTGATCACTTCGACACTCCCCGTGAAAGAAATCGGTTTGAGCGTCGGTTTCCAGTCAATCAGCCAGTTCTACGATCGCTTCGGCGCAGCCTGCGGCACTACCCCCGGCGCGTACCGGCGCCAGCACACCCGCCAGCCCCAGTGAGCTTCACGGCCGCACCGAACGAGGGGCCGACCGGGGTGGATGAACCCCCGGCCAGCCCTTCGCATCGGATACCGCTAGCGCAGGACCCCGCCGCTGGCACGTTTGCGCGACAGCGCGTCGACCGTCGCGGCGAGGATGAGCACGCCACCCGTGACCAGGAAGTTCACGCCAGCAGGCAGCCCGAGCAGCCCGAGCCCGTTCGCGATAACGGCAATAACGAGCGCGCCAATAGCAGCATGGATGAGACGACCGCGTCCACCAAACAAGCTCACGCCGCCGACGACAGCAGCCGCAACGCCGCTCAGCACGATCTGGCTGCCCGAGGCGGCCGTGACCACGCCGATGCGACTCGCGTCGAACAGGCCTGCGACGACAGCGAGTGTTGAGCAGACCATGAAGGCCGACATTCGGATACTCACGACCTTAATACCAGCGCGGCGTGCGGCCTCGGCGTTGCCGCCGACGGCATACAGGTGCCGACCATAGCGGGTGCGGTCCAGAACGAAGGTGCCAATCCACAGCAGGCCGACCGCGATCGGCACGACAATTGGCACTCCGAGGATTGGATCAGTTTCGATCGCGACCCCGTTGAGTGAGCCCCGGCTTGCCGCCCGGTCAATGCTAAGGAGCGCTACGAACAGAGCCCCCCCGATCCCGATAAGCACAAGCCGCGCCCACATGAGCACCAGCGGACGATTCGCAACTCCGGCGCGGGCTCGGCGGGCGCGATCCCAGAGCGAAATGGCGACGGCGATCGAGAGTGCCACAGCGAGAAGTGCCCATCCAACGACGACCGGGAGATTCTGGTTCATGATCGCAGAGATCTCGGGAGTCTCGACGCGGATGGTGCCGCCTGTTCCAATGATCAGCAGTTGCAAGCCCTGAAAGCCGAGGAACAAACCCAAGGTGACCACGAAGGATGGGATCCCCACGCGCGCAACGAAGAAGCCGATGAAGGTTCCGATCGCTAGTCCGGCAGCGAATGCGACGAGTACCGCAAGAATCCAGTCAACCCCGAAGTTCTTCACCAGCACGATGAAGATACCTGCCGTCACTCCAGACGTCACGCCGGCCGACAGGTCGATCTCTCCCAGCAGCAGAACGAACACGAGCGCCATCGCGAGCATCATCAGGGTCGCAGTCTGCGTCAGCAGATTCGCGAAATTGAGCGGGGTTAGGAAGAAACTGTTCAGAAACGAGAACAGGATCGAGAGCACCACGAAGCCGGCGAGAGCCGGCAACGCCCCCATGTCACCGTTTCGCATATTTCGAAAGTAGTCCCCGATCTGGTCCCGTGCAGAGCCTTGAAATCCGCTGCCGATCCGGGGGGGTGTGGTGAGTTCAGTCGCGGTCATACTGGGATTCCTTCGTAGGTCTTGGAACCGGTGATGTAGCCAATTACGTCGTTGTTGTTGGTGTCTTTCGTCTCAAGGGACGCGACCATGTTGCCGAGGTAGAGCACACTGATATGGTCCGCGACTGCGAACACATCGACGAGATTGTGGCTGATGATGATCACGGCCACGCCCGAGTCGGCAAGTCGGCGAACGAGACTGAGCACCTGCTCGGTCTGCGCGACTCCGAGAGCAGCGGTCGGCTCATCTAAAATGACGACCTTCGCGTTTTTGAGCACGGATCTCGCGATGGCGACCGTTTGCCGCTGCCCACCGGAGAGGGACGACACCTTTTGTCGCACTGACTTCACGGTGCGCACCGAGAGTGACTGAAGGGTATGCGATGCCTGACGTTCCATCACACCCTCTTCGAGGGTGCCGCCAGAGGCCTCTTCTCGACCGAGGAACATGTTCTGCACGATGTCGAGGTTTTCGCAGAGCGCGAGGTCCTGATACACGATCTCAATACCGAGCGCGGATGCGTGACGTGGCGTGTGCAAACCGACCGGGTTGCCAGCGAACTTGATCTCGCCGGCATCGAAGGGCTGGACGCCCGCGAGACCCTTCACGAGCGTCGACTTTCCCGCACCGTTGTCGCCGACAAGCGCCGTGACTTTGCCCGCGTAGGCCCTGAGGTCAACGCCCTTCAGCACGTCAACGGGGCCAAAACTCTTGACGACGCCGGACAGTTCAATTATTGGCACATCCATGCCCAAGTCCTTCCCTTGTCTCGGGCAGCGCTGCCCGAGATGCCCAGTGTGCCACGTTGCAACACCGACGATTGTAATGAAGAACGAGGGGCCCCGGCCCAGCGCGACAGCGCCGACCCGTGGGCCCCTCGTCTACATATTGTTACTTGACTCCGAACTGCTCACAAGCTGCCTTGAGAGCCTCGGTGCAGATATCTGCAGCCAGAACTTGGCCGTCGGTTACCACCTGCTGGATACCATCCGGTCCAAGAAGGATCGGAGTAGCAGCGATGAACGGTGTGCCGTCAGCCAAGCTCTTCTCGATGACCGGGGTCTCACCGTTCAGGAGTTGAATTGCCAACTTCGACGCCTCCGCGGCGACGATCTTAAATGGCTTGTAGACCGTAGCGGTCTGCTTGCCGAGGAGCACGTTCTGCAGGCCAGCAATCGAAGCGTCCTGGCCCGAAACGGGAACAGTGAGTCCGTTCTTGTCGAGGATCGCGATCACTGCAGCAGCGTTCGAGTCGTTGGCGACCCAGACGGCGTCGATGTTGCCACCGAGAGCCGTGAAGGCCTGCTCGAAGCCAGTACCCGCTGTTGGCGGGTCCCAGGTTCCAGGAACGTCGAACGCCGGCTTGATGCCGGCTGGCTCCATGACAGCGATAGCGCCGTCCTTGAAGAAGGCGGCATTGCCGTCGGCGGGGTCGCCACCGACGTAGACGACAGACGCGGTTGCCGGGTCCTTGCCAGCGGCCTCAAGACCGTCGAGTACCGACTGGCCCATGAGCCCGCCGACCTTCTCGTTGTCAAACGACACGTAGTAGTCCGCGCCCGCGATCGGACGGTCGTACGCGATGACCGGGATGCCCTGAGCCTTGGCCTTCTCGGCAACGAGTACACCAGCGCCGTTGAAGTCGACGAGGATCATCACGCCACAGCCAGCGCCAAGCTGCTGGTCGGCGATGGTCGCGTAGTTCTGCTCGTCACCCTGGGCGTTTTGAATGTCTGATTCGAAACCAGCCTCGGTGAACGCGGCCTCAAGAGCGGGACGGTCACCGTTTTCCCAGCGGTCCGAAGACTGCGAGTCCGGCAGGATGATGCAGGCACGAGCTGCTGTTGTTTCGGTTGCCGCGGGGGCGCAGCCAGCGAGCAGCAATGCTCCTGCGCTCGCCAGCGCGGCGATTGAGATCAATGAAGACTTCTTCACTTCACTCCCTTTCTATGGTGTGAGGCGGAACTCCTCAAGTACCACTGTCCGCATTGAGCAGTGGCATGAATGAGTTTGTATGAGTTGAGTGACTGAAGGTACTAAAAGGCGGATGTGAACGGTAACAACTTCATAACTCCTTCGCGGATGAGCCGATCCCGCTCGCTATACCTTTCTAGCGGCTTGCTCCAGCGCGACGCTTGTTGAAGACGTCGAAGGCGACGGCGAACAGCAAGACGAGCCCTTTGACTGCCTGCTGCCACTCAATGCCGATGCCGAGAATCGACATTCCGTTGTTGAGCACACCGATGATCAGACCACCAATGATCGCTCCACCGATTGTGCCAACACCGCCCTGCACAGCCGCTCCACCGATGAAGGCCGCCGAGATTGCTTCGAGTTCGAAGCCGTCGCCGGCTTTCGGACCAGCGAGGTTGAGGCGGGCCGTGAAAACGAGGCCGGCGAGCGCCGCCAGAAAGCCCATGTTGACGAAAATCAGGAAGTCGACCTGTCGAGTCTTGACGCCTGACAGCTCGGCCGCGTGACGGTTGCCGCCGATTGCGTAGACGTGGCGGCCGAAGACGCTGCGGTTGGTGACGATCCCGTAAATCATTACGAGCACCGCAAGAATGATGAGCGTGATCGGGATGCCCTTGAATGTCGCGAGCGCGTAGGCAAATGCAAGCAAGCCGGCCGATACGAGCACGATCTTGGCAACGAACCAGCCGAGCGGCTCAACGTCCTGACCGTAACTGCGACGTCCTGACCGCGTACGCACCTGCTGGACGATGAGGCCGACGATCGCGAGCACGGCGATCCCCATCGTGAGCGGATCGACCGGGAACTCCCCAAAGACATTGGTGAGGAAGCCGTTCCCGAGCGCTCGGTACTCCTCCGGGAATGACCCAATGTTCGAATTGCCGAGGACAACGAGAGCGAGTCCCCGAAAGATCAGCATGCCAGCCAGCGTCACGATGAAGGCCGGTATTCCGACGTACGCTATCCAGAATCCCTGCCATGCCCCGACGAGGGCACCGATGAGCAGCGAAAGGATAATCGCGATCCACCACGGAAGTTCCATCTTCACCGCGAACACGCCAGACACGGCCCCGATGAATGCGGCGATCGATCCGACCGAGAGGTCGATGTGGCCCGCCACGATCACGATCACCATGCCGATGGCCAGAATGAGGATGTACCCGTTCTGCACGATCAGGTTCGAGATGTTCTGCGGTCGCAGCAGGATGCCATTGGTCAGGATCGAGAACAGCACAACAACAGCAATGAGGGCGAGGAAGATGCCGTTTTTGCCGAGGTCGGAGATGATCGCGCCGACCCAAGATGGCGCGCCGCCTTTCGCGACTCGAACGGGCTTCGTGGACGTGTTTGTCATGAGTGAGCTACTCCTTGTGCGTGATTCGCCGGGGCCCGCTAACGGGGCGTTTCCATGGTCATGAGTTTGAGGAGGGCCTCCGGAGTGGCATCCTCGATGGGCAGTTCGCCCGTGATGCGGCCTTCCGAGAGTGCGTAAATCCGGTCGCAGATCCCGAGAAGCTCCGGGAGCTCGGAGGATATGACGATGATGCCCTTCCCCTCAGCGGCCAGCCGATTGATGATCGTGTAGATCTCGTACTTGGCTCCAACATCGATACCGCGGGTCGGCTCATCGAGGATCAACACGTCTGGGTCAGAGTAGATCCATTTCGACAAAACGACTTTCTGCTGGTTGCCGCCGGAGAGCTTGCCGGTCTTCGCGAGCACCGAGGGCGCCTTGATATTCAGGCTCACTCGGTACTCATCAGCGATCTTGTACTCCTCGTTGTCATTGACGAGTCCGAGCCGCGAGAGTTTGCCAAGGGAGGCCATCGAGACGTTGCGCTTGATGTCCTCGATGAGGTTCAGCCCGTAGACCTTGCGGTCTTCAGTCGCATACGCAATTCCATTGTTGATCGCCTCGGCTACGCTGCGAGTTTGTATCTCTTTGCCGTCTTTAAAGACCTTGCCGCTGATCCGACTGCCGTAGGAGCGACCGAAAAGGCTCATCGCGAACTCGGTGCGTCCAGCCCCCATAAGGCCGGCGATCCCGACTATCTCGCCGCGCCTGACGTTGAGGTTGACGGAATCCACCATGACGCGCGACGGGTCGTGAGGGTGGTGTGCGGTCCAGTTTTCCACGCGGAGGATTTCATCGCCGATGTGCGGAGTGTGGTCCGGATACCGGTGCTCAAGGTCACGACCGACCATGTCCTTGATGATTCGCTCTTCGGTGACATCGGTCTTGGCAATCGTCTCGATCGTCTTACCGTCGCGGATGACCGTGACGGTGTCGGCGATCTTCTTAATCTCGTTGAGCTTGTGGCTGATGATGATCGACGTAATGCCCTGCTCCTTCAGATGCAGAATCAAGTCGAGCAGGTGATCTGAGTCATCGTCGTTGAGCGCAGCGGTCGGTTCGTCGAGGATAAGCAGCTTGACGCGCTTCGACAGCGCCTTCGCGATCTCGACGAGTTGCTGCTTGCCAACCCCAATGTCGCGAATCTTGGTGGTCGGGTTCTCCTTGAGACCAACTCGGGCGAGGAGCTTCGATGCCTCAAGGTTCGTCTTGTTCCAGTCGATGAGGCCCAACAGACCCGTGATCTCGTTGTTGAGGTAAATGTTTTCGGCGATCGAGAGAAAGGGGCTCAGGGCGAGCTCCTGGTGAATGATGACAATGCCTTTTGACTCGCTGTGGCGGATGTCGCTGAACTCGACGACCTCGTTTTCGAAGACGATGTCACCCTCGTACGTACCGTGTGGGTAGACCCCGGACAGCACTTTCATGAGCGTCGACTTGCCAGCGCCGTTCTCGCCGCAGATGGCGTGGATTTCGCCGCGAGAGACCTCGAGCGTGACATCCTGCAGCGCCTTGACGCCGGGGAAGGTCTTGGTGATTGACCGCATCTCGAGGATGTTCGTTGTCACGTCTTGCCCGACTTCCTTGTTGTAGCTGGTTTTCAGAGTAGTGGAGAGGGTACTGGTGGTGGAGAAGATTTCTCTTCCCCACCACCAGCGAGATGGAGCTACTTGCGATCAGTCCTCGTTAGAGACCGAGGTCCGCAGCGGTCCAGTAACCCGTGTCAACCAGAGCCGACTGCACGTTGTCCTTGACAACGGGCACCGGGCCCAGCAGGAACGACGGAACAACGAGTTTGCCGTTGTCGTAGGTCGTCGTGTCGTTGATCTCCGGCTCGGTGCCATTGAGAACGGCCTCGGCCATTCCGGCGGCAACCTTGGCGAGCTCACGCGTGTCCTTGAAGATGGTCGCGAACTGCTCACCCGAGAGGATTGCCTTGACAGAGTCAACCTCGGCGTCCTGGCCGGAGATGATCGGCCAGCCCTCGCCCACTACGTAGCCGGCGTCGGTCAACGCGGAGATGATTCCACGTGACAGGCCGTCATACGGGGAGAGAACCGCGTTGACCTTGGTGCCGTCAGAGTAGTTCGCGGTGAGGAGGTCCTCCATGCGGCTCTGGGCAACTTCGCCGTCCCAACGGAGGGTAGCAGCCTGCTCAATGTCGACCTGGCCGGACTTGACGATAAGCGTTCCGTCATCGATCAGCGGCTGGAGGATATCCATGGCGCCGTTGAAGAAGAAGAACGCGTTGTTGTCGTCAAGCGAACCAGCGAACAGCTCGACGTTGAACGGGCCGGCGGGAGCGTCAGCAAGTGGCGCGCCCTCAAGGTCCGTCAGGCCGAGGCCGTTCAGGAGCGTCCAGGCCTGCTGCTGCCCCACGAGGAAGTTGTCGAACGTGGCGTAGTAGTTCACGTTCTCCGAGTCGCGGATAAGGCGGTCGTAAGCGATAACAGGAATGCCACCGTCAGCGGCCTCCTGCAACACGCTCGTGAGCGTGGTGCCGTCGATCGCGGCGATGATCAGGACCTTCGCGCCCTTGGTGATCATGTTCTCGACCTGGTTGACCTGCGTGGGGATGTCATCCTCTGCGTACTGGAGGTCGACGGTAAAGCCGGCGGCCTCGAGGGTCTCCTGCAGGGCGTTACCATCGGCGATCCAGCGCTCCGATGACTTCGTTGGCATGGCAACGCCGATGAGGCCGCCGCCTTCTTCGCCGGTGCCGCTGTCCGTTGTCGGGGCGCAGGCCGCGAGGCCTGCAACCAGGGCGCCGGCAGCAACGAGAGAAAGAATGCTTCTCTTCTTCACTGTGTTTCCTTTCGATTATTGGACTTCATTGTCTTGGTGATGCAGATGCCGAACCTCGTCCATGGTGGTTCGACTCTCGCGCGGGGTAGTTCCCCGGCAAGTCCTTTACATTCCCTGCGCCAGCCGGTAGTAGGCCGCATTCCAGCGGACCTCCTTCTGGAACTCAGCGAGGGTAGTGCTCTCGTCGATGACGAGAAGTTCTGTTTTGGCCATCTCGGCGAAATCTTTGAAGACATCCACCCCGACCGCCGTCGTCATAACCGTGTGGTGTGCAGCTCCGGCAGTGAGCCAGGCAGCAGCTGAGGTCGCAAAGTCGGGGCTCGGCTTCCAGACCGCTCGCCCGACCGGCAGTTTCGGCATTGGTGCATCGAGCGGTACGTTCTCGACGACGTTCGCGACCAACCGAAACCGATCGCGCATGTCACTCATCGCCACGACGACCGCTGGCCCGGAGTCCGCGGTGAAGACGAGCCGCACCGGATCTTCCTTGCCACCGATACCGAGCGGGTGGATCTCAAGGCTTGCGCGCTGAGAACTGAGCGAAGGGCTCACCTCGAGCATGTGGGCACCAAGAATCTTCTCTTCACCCGGCGTGAGGTGGTAGGTGTAGTCCTCCATGAGGCTCGCACCACCGGGCAGGCCGGCACCCATGACGGATGCCACGCGCACCAGAATCGCGGTCTTCCAGTCGCCCTCGGCGCCGAAGCCGTAGCCGTCGGCCATGAGCCGCTGCACGGCAAGGCCAGGAAGCTGACGCAGCGCTCCGAGGTCTTCGAAGCTCGTGGTGAAGGCAGTAAACCCTCCAGTTTCGAGGAAGGAACGCAAGCCGAGCTCGATGGCTGCGCCGTAGCGCAACGATTCGTGTCGATCGCCGCCGAGCCTCAACTCGGCAACGACGTCGTAGTCGGCTTCATACTCAGCCACGAGTTCATCGATGTCTGCCTCGGGTGCCGCGTGCACGGCATCCGCAAGTTCGTTGACTCCCCAGGTATTGACTTGCACGCCGAACCGAAGTTCGGCTTCGGTCTTATCGCCCTCGGTGACAGCGACGTAGCGCATGTTGTCGCCGAAGCGCGCGAGCTTCATGTTGTGCGCGGCGTCCCAGCCAGCGGCTGCGCGCGCCCAAGTGGCGATGCTTGAACTCACCGCGGGGTTCGAGACGTGCCCGACAACCGTCTTGCGGGCGACGCCGAGGCGGGTCTGGATGTAGCCGAACTCGCGGTCGCCGTGGGCTGCCTGATTGAGGTTCATGAAGTCGAAGTCGATGTCTGCCCACGGCAGCGCAACATTGGCCTGAGTGTGCAAGTGCAAGAGCGGTTTGCGCAGCGCGTCGAGTCCCGCGATCCACATCTTGGCCGGACTGAAGGTGTGCATCCAGGCGATGACACCGATCACGGCCGGGTTCGCGTTCGCCTCGAGCGCCATGCTCTTAATCGCGTTTGACGCTTTCAGCACCGGCTTCCAGACGATCGTGACCGGGATGTCACTGGCGCTCTCGAGCGATCGCACAATCTGCTGGCTCTGCTCGGCGACCTGGCGCAGGGTTTCCTCGCCGTAGAGGTCCTGGCTTCCGGTCAGAAACCAGACCTCGCGGGTCTTGAGGTCGGGAATGATGCTTCGTGAGGTCATGTGACGGCCCCTTGCGGTGCGCGCAAGGCGGTGCTCAGATTGCTGCGGTCAGCGGCCTGGCCATACACGTTCTGGTACCGGTCGAAGAGTGCGTCGATGGCGCTTTGCGGGATCGGGATCATTGCGCCACCCTGCCGGGCGTAGTGCACGGTGCGAGCGGCATCCTCGACCATGACGGCGGCCTTGACCGCCTCGCGGGCATCCTTGCCGATCGTGAACGGCCCGTGGTTTTGCATGAGCACAGCACGCGAGCGATGACCTGTCAGAGTCTCGACGATGCCGCGGCCGATCGAGTCGTCGCCGATGATCGCAAACGGTCCGATCGGGATATCGCCACCGAATTCGTCGGCGATGGCGGTCGTCACACAGGGGATCGCCTCGCCGCGCACTGCCCACGCGGTCGCGTAATTGGAGTGCGTGTGTACGACGCCGCCGACGGCCGACATGTTGCGGTAGACGTAGGCATGGGCGGCGGTGTCACTCGACGGGGCGCGCTCCCAGCCTGGCGTGTTCGGGATGACCGCGCCATCCAGATCACAGAGAATCATGTTCTCCGGGCCGAGGTCGTCGTACGAGACGCCGCTGGGCTTGATCACAAAGAGCTCGGCGCCGGGCACGCGGCCGGAAATGTTGCCGCCGGTCCACACCACGAGGTCGTAGCGAGTGAGCTCGGAGTGCAGCTCGGCAATCTCATCGCGCAAGCGGGCGATAGCGACCTGGATCTCTGGGCTGTATGCGTTCATGCGGTCACCGCCGCGTTCGCCAGTTCGCGGCGCATTGCTTTCAGCCGGTGCATGACGTCGTTGCCGCCGCGACCAAAGTAATCGTGCAATAGCGCGTACTCCGCGAACAGCGCGTCGTAGGCGTCAGCGGATGCCGCGTTCGGCTCGTACACCGCACGAGCAACCTTGCCCATCGCTTCGCCAGCGGCGAGCACGTTCTCGTAAGCGCCGGCCGCGACAGCCGCGTGGATGGCAGAACCAAGCGCCGGACCCTGAGCGCTACCGATGATCGAGATCGGCATTCGAAGCACATCGCTGTAGACCTGCATCAGGAACGGGTTGCGCAGCAGGCCGCCTGCAACGATGAACTCTGTCACCGGCACGCCCGCCTTCTTGAAGGCTTCAACGATCTCGCGAGTTCCGAAGGCCGTTGCTTCGAAAAGCGCGCGGTAGACCTCTTCCGGCTTGGTGGTGAGGGTCTGGCCGATCAGCAGGCCGCTGAGGTCAGCGTCGACGAGCACCGAGCGGTTGCCGCCGTTCCAGTCGAGGGCCACGAGACCGTGCGCGCCGACCGGCTGCGCTGCGGCGAGGGCGGTGAGGTATTCGTGGATGCTCTGGCCCGCGGCATCCGCAAATTCGTAGTAGCTCGCAGGCACCTGATTCTTGACGTACCAAGCGAAGATGTCGCCGACCCCGGATTGACCGGCTTCGTAGCCGTACAGTCCGGCGACGATTCCGCCATCGACGACACCGCACATGCCGGGCACCTCGGTCAACACGTCTGAGTTCATGACGTGGCAGGTTGAGGTGCCCATGATTGCGACCATCTGTCCGGGGCGCGTGGCCTTGGCAGCGGGGGCGGTGACGTGGGCGTCGACATTGCCGACCGCGACCGCGATACCCGCCGGCAGGCCGGTCCAGGCAGCGGCCTGCGCTGACAGGGTTCCAGCGGCATCCCCCAACTGACCGATCTCGTGGGCGACTTTGGTCTCGGCAAAGCCAGCGAACTCAGGGTTGAGGGCCGCCAGGAAGTCGCGACTCGGGTACTGCCCGTCTTGCAAGATGCCCTTGTACCCAGCGGTGCAGGCGTTTCGAACGTAACGACCGGTCAGCTGCCAGATGATCCAGTCAGCGGCCTCGACCCAGTGCTCCATGCGGTTGTAGAGTTCGGGATCCTCTTCGAGCAATTGAAGGCCTTTGGCAAACTCCCACTCGCTCGAGATGAGGCCGCCGTAGCGTGGCAACCAAGCTTCGCCACGGGATGCCGCGAGCTGGTTGATGCGGTCGGCCTGCGGTTGTGCGGCGTGGTGCTTCCAAAGCTTGACGTAGGCGTGCGGGCGGTCGGCGTACTCGGCGAGCTCGTTGAGTGGGGTGCCGTCTGCGAGTGTTGGCACCATCGTGCACGCGGTGAAGTCGGTGCCGATCCCGATAACGTCGGCCGGATCGATACCCGCGGCTGCGACCGCTTGCGGCACGGCGGTCTTCAGCACGTCAATGTAATCGCTCGGCAGCTGCAGCGCCCACTCTGGCGGCAGGACCGCGCCGGTGGTCGCAAGAGTCGTGTCCATGACGGCGTGCCGGTAGTCGTGAACGGCGGATGCGAGCTCTGCGCCATCGGAAACCCGCACGACGACCGCGCGGCCAGACAGTGTGCCGTAGTCGACGCCGACGACATACTTGTCGGCTGGGCTGGTACTCACTTCGACTCCGTTGTCTTGGCTGCAGGGGTGTGGCTCGGGGTAGGGCTCAGGCTATGGTTCGGGATTGGTTTGGGATTGGTTTGGGATTGGTTTTGGGGCGGGCCTCGGGATGTGACCGTTCACAATCAGGCAATGCTATACGTGAACCGCCCACAAATGTCGAGCGCCAAGGTCACCATCCGGTAACTCTGTTTGAGGGTTTTGCCAGTCAGGCCGGGCCGGTCGACTCTCGCACAACGAGCTCTGGCAAGATCTGGTCGCGCGAAACGCTCGGATCGCCGCGGAGCTCCCCGAGCAGCATCGAAATTGCCCGGCGACCGATCTCAGCAAAGTTCTGTCGCACGGTCGTCAGGGGCGGCGCGAAATGGGCCGCCTCGGGGATGTCGTCGAACCCGACAATTGAGATGTCCCGCGGGATCGAAAGCCCAAGCTCTCGGCAGGCATGCGCGAATCCCAACGCCATCTGGTCATTACCGGCGAATACGGCAGTGAAGTCACGGAACCGTAGGAGCTCAAGCCCTGCGTAGTAGCCGAAGTGCGCGGTCCAG
>JBBQLW010000026.1:0-14199 GCA_038328315.1 Actinomycetales bacterium | reverse complement strand
GGGATCAGATCGGCCTCGCTTGGGGCGCACAGAATCCATACCGTTCGCGGGGGCGGCTCCTCAAGCGCCTTCAGCAGCACGTTTGATGTTCGCTCCGTCATGCGATCGGCGTCCTCGATAATGAGCACGCGGTAGCGCGAGACTGACGGGGAGAACTGCGACGTTGTCACGAGCGCGCGCACCTCCTCGATCGTGATGATGACTTTCTCGGTGCTGATAACCGACAGGTCAGGATGCGTTCTCGCATCCACCTGCCGTCGTGTCGCCTCGTCGCCGTCTGGCGTTCCCGGGCTCATGAGTGCCGTCGCGAATGCAAACGCCAGATTCGAGCGACCAGAGCCTGGTGGTCCAGTGATAAGCCAGGAGTGGGTCATCGACGAGTCGTCAGAACCACCAACGGCGGATGCCGCCGCAGCCGCCTCAACGACCGCTGTCGCCTCGGACTGCCCGACCACGTCGTTCCAGAAACTCATGGTTGAAGAAGTTCCTCGACCCGCTGCCGAATTGCGGCGGCGATTGATTCGACTGAGTCCGTGGCATCCAAGACCAGAAAGCGTTCTGGTTCGCGGGCGGCGAGTGCAAGGTAGGCCGCGCGCACTCGGCTGTGGAAGTCGATCGCTTCTGCCTCGAGCCGATCGTACTTGTCGCGCGTGCCAGCCAACCGGCCAGCCCCCGCGGCTGGATCGAGGTCGAGCAGAATCGTGAGGTCAGGAATCAAGTTCTCGGTGGCCCAGAGTGAGATGCCGCGCACCTCTTCAGGGTCGAGCACGCGACCGGCCCCCTGATAGGCAACCGAAGAGTCGAAGTAGCGATCCTGTAGCACGACGGCGCCGCGCTCGAGTGCTGGCCGAACCTTTGTCGCGACGTTGTGGGCGCGATCCGCCGCGTACAGCAGTGCCTCAGCCCGCGGGGCAATGTATCCGCGCCGGTGGAGGATGATTTCGCGCAACTCGAGACCCAATTCGGTGCCGCCGGGTTCTCGAGACTCCTCGACCTCACGACCGATTTCACGCAGCCATTCGATGAGCAAGGTTGATTGCGTCGACTTGCCCGACCCGTCGCCGCCCTCAAGGGTGATGAACAGGCCGCGCATTACTTCGCAGCCGTTGCTCGCCTGGCCGCTGGCTTCTTGGTCGCGGATCGCTTCTTCGGCTTGGCCGGGCCCTTTGCACGCTTATCTGCGAGCAATTGCACCGCGCGCTCGAAGTCGATCTCTTCAACGGCCTCGCCGCGGGGAACCGTCGCATTGGTCACACCGTCCGTTACATAGACGCCAAAGCGACCGTCCTTGATCTTGATCGGCTTGCCACTCTCGGGATCGGCGTCGAACTCCATGAGCGCGCTCGATGCGGCACGAGCGCCGTACTTCGGTTGCGAGTACAGTTCGAGCGCTCCAGCAAGATCGATCTCGAAAATCTGGTCTTCGCTAATGAGCGATCGCGTGTCGGTACCCTTCTTGAGATATGCGCCGTAGCGACCGTTCTGCGCCATGATCTCATTGCCAGAATCCGGGTCAACGCCGACGACGCGCGGGAGGTTCAAGAGGCGAAGCGCTGTTTCCAAATCGATGGATGCCAGATCCATCGACTTGAAGATGGATGCGGTGCGCGGTCTGACGGCGGCAACCTTCTTCGGCTTCTTCTCCTTCAACTCCCCCGTCTTTTTGTCGAGCACAAACTCCGGTTCAGCAGGAGGAAGCTCCGGTTCGAGTTCGGTGATGTACGGACCGAAACGACCATCTTTCGCGACGATCTCCTTGCCCGTCTCCGGGTTGACTCCAATGAGGCGGTCGCCAACAACCGGCGCATCGATGAGTTCTCGAGCCTTGTCAGCGGTCAGTTCGTCTGGCGCAAGGGTCTCGGGAATGTTCACCCGGCGCGGCACCTCCGGATCGTCGCTCGGCGCTTCGAGATACGGGCCGTACTTGCCAATGCGCAACGTCACGTCGTCGGCGATCCTGATCGAGTTGATCTCACGGGCATCAATGTCGCCGAGGTTGTCGATCACGGTGCGCAGACCTCGGTGCTTTGGGCTGCCGAAGTAGAAGCCGTTGAGCCACTCCACCCGGTCGGCCTCTCCGTCGGCAATACGGTCGAGGTCGTCTTCCATCTCGGCCGTGAAGGTGTACTCGACGAGATCGCCGAAGTACTCCTCCAGCAGGCGAACGACCGAGAACGCGATCCAATTGGGCACGAGAGCCTGCCCGCGGGGGGTTACGTAGCCGCGGTCGATGATCGTCGAGATGATGCTCGCGTAGGTCGATGGCCGACCGATGCCGAGGTCCTCGAGCTGCTTGACGAGGCTCGCTTCGGTGTAGCGCGGCGGGGCCGAAGTCTCGTGGCCCTTGGCCTCGACGTCGACGAGTCTGAGGGACTGGCCTTCGGTGAGCGGTGGTAGCCCGGTGTCCGTTGTCTCCGCCTGCTCGTTGCGTACTTCGTCTGTGCCCTCCTCATAGGCGAGCATGAAGCCGCGGAAGGTGATGATCGTTCCCGTGGCGACGAATTCGGCGATTGTGCCAGAGGCGATCGGGCCTGCACCAATCGTGATGGATGCGGTCGACCCTTTCGCATCCGCCATTTGGGATGCGACGGTGCGCTTCCAGATCAATTCGTACAGTTTGAAATCGTTGCCGCGAAGCACCGACTGCAATTCGCTCGGTGTGCGGAAGGTGTCGCCAGAGGGGCGGATCGCTTCGTGCGCTTCTTGGGCGTTCTTGGACTTCGAGGTGTACACACGCGGAGCATCCGGAACCGAGGCAGCACCGTAGAGCGCGCGGGCCTGGCTGCGGGCCGTCTCGATCGCTTGGGGTGCGAGCGTCGGCGAATCCGTGCGCATATAAGTGATGTAGCCGTTCTCGTAGAGCGACTGCGCAACACTCATGGTCTGTCGCGCCGAGAATCGGAGTTTGCGGCCCGCCTCCTGCTGGAGAGTAGAGGTCGTGAAGGGTGCCGCCGGTCGCCGAGTGTAGGGTTTCGACTCGACACTCGTGACTGTGATCGGCACCGCAGGTTCGCGTAGCGCCTCGGCGAGTGCGGTTGCTGCTGCCTCATCGACGACAACGACGTCGGCCTTCAGCGCGCCCTTGTCGTCGAAGTCGCGACCGGTCGCGATGCGCTTGCCGTCGATACGCACGAGTTTTGACTCGAACTCGCTCGCTTCGAGTTCCGGAGTCAGCTTGGCGATGAGATCCCAATAGCCGGCGGCGACGAAGGCCAAGCGTTCGCGTTCGCGATCGACGACCAGTCGAGTTGCAGCGGACTGCACCCGACCCGCTGAGAGCCCTGGCCCGACTTTGCGCCACAGCACCGGCGACACCTCAAAGCCGTAGAGCCGATCGAGGATGCGCCTGGTTTCTTGCGCGTCGACTAGGGCGGTGTCGAGCTCGCGGGGGTTGGCGATCGCGTGCTGGATCGCGTCCTTGGTGATCTCGTGGAAGACCATTCGCTTGACCGGGACCTTCGGCTTCAATTCCTGCAGAAGGTGCCATGCGATGGCCTCGCCCTCGCGATCTTCATCGGTCGCGAGAAACAATTCGTCGGCGCCCTTGAGCGCTCGCTTGAGATCGGCAACCGTCTTCTTCTTCGCATCCGACACGACGTAGTACGGCTCGAAGCCGTTCTCGACGTCAACCGAGAACTTTCCGAGGGAACCCTTCTTGAGTTCTGGTGGAAGATTCTTGGGCTCGATGAGGTCTCGGATGTGACCAACCGATGACTGAACGTCATACCCGTCACCCAGGTACTGGGCGATCGTCTTGGCCTTGGTTGGCGACTCGACGATGACGAGCTTCTTCGTGCCGGGCACGGGACTCCTTGTGGATAGGCGAACAGAATGAGGGCAGTGCCCCCGTCAGCGACACCATACACACACTGACCGGACTGATACCTAATCCGCACGATCAGCGCGCCGGGCCTGCTGTCGCGCGCGCGGACACGGTGAGACCGATGACGGTTCCAGCGGCCTCCACTGTGACGACGAGTCCGTCAACAGTGCACCCGGCAAGCGAGGCACCGTTCGCCTCAACGACTTGTGCTGCTCGCTCGCACGGAAACCCGGCGTGGATGCCAATGGCGGTATCGGCTGCCGCGAGCGCCCCAGCATCCGCGGCAGCGGTCACGGTGTGCCGGGCCGCGATTGCGAGCGACAACGGCAATACGAGGCCGAGCAAGCTCATTACTCCGGCGACGAGCCCGATCGCAAGTACCGAGCCCGCACCGTTCTCGCCCGCGCTGTACTCGCCCGCGCCATTCTCGCCCGCACCGGCTCCGTTTCGTGTGGACGCGCACGCTCGCAGCCACGCCCAGCGGTTCAGCGTCCACCGCCAAGCGCGCAACTCGATGCCCGAAGTTCAAGGCCAAGCAGCGCGATCACCCCACCGGCCGCTGGAGCTGTCGCGGTGACACACTCCAGCTCGCCTCGCGTCCAGCGGGTTATCGCAAGCCCAGGCACAAGCCGACTGGCTGCGGATGCCGAAGGCTCGTCATCACGCGCGATCGACCGCGCGGTGAGAGCCGCGGCATCCTGCACTCGAATCTGCTGGGAGGCAAGCTGGATCGCAGCGAGGCACAGAGCGAGCACAAGCACGACCGCTGGCAATGCGATTGCGAACTCTGCCGTAACGCTGCCCGACTGGCCGGTCGAGAAACGCTCATCGACACGGCGCCGAGACCGTCCCGCGTCAACCGATCGACAGCGCACTGCGAACCACATCGGTGAGGATGCCGCGTACCTCCTCCGATCGCAGAATAACGACGAGCAGTCCGGCAAAGCCGACCGCCGCCATGATGGTGATCGCGTATTCCGCCGTGGCCGCGCCCCGCTCAGCGCCGACGCTTAACCTGCGACCTACCGCCGTGATTGCCCGACGGGTGTTATTTCTTGTCCGGGCAATATCCGCTTTCGTTTCCACGTCCGTGTCCATTTCCATCACCTCTCTGGCCCGAGCGTCTTCAGTGTTGCAGCCGGTTCGGTCAGCGCCACTGGACAGCGGAGAAACTGGGGAGCCCTTCAGAACTGGCCGACTGTTGACGAGACGACGGTGATGAGCATCGGCACGACGCCAAGCAAGACGAACGCGGGCAGCACGCACAGTCCAAGCGGGAGCATAAGGCGCACCGTGAGCGCTGCTGCCCGTTCTTCGGCTGCAGAGCCGGCTGCACGCCTGACCGCTTCAGCTTCGCTCCTCAGCAGTTGACGAGCGGGGACTCCCGCGTGCTTCGACAGCCGGATCACTCGCTCGATTGTGCTGTCGATCGCTGAGGCACACTCGTGCGCTTGGCCGCGGCCATCGGCCTCACCGGCAGTACTTGGTTGCCGCAGCGAGAAGCGACGCAGGCTGTCCTGAAGCAGTGCCTCAGCTCGTTCGAGCGAACCACCACCGCTCACCGCGATCGCGAGCAGTTCGCACTCGATTCCCGGGGTCATCGAGCTCGGTTGTGCCCGCACGACCAAACGTTTGTTCCAGCGAACTGCAACGACGAGCAGTGCAGCCCCGGCAAGCAAACAAACCCATCCGACGACGCTGCCAAAAAGCACGCCGAGCGTGTCGAAACCGAGTGCGAACCCCAAGAGAATGCCGATCGGTGGAAGCGTGAGCACAAGTCGAGCCGTTGCGACGGGAGCAGCGAGTGCAACGTCGATATCACGCTGTACGCTCGCAAGAGACCGCAGTGAATCGGCATACGCAATGAGCACCGGCGCCAGTGGCGCTCCTACTGTCATCGCGATCGACCACGCGGCCGCGAGGCCCCGCCACGCCGACCGCTCTGTTGCAGGCAGAGGTTCGATGACAGCCATGAGCACATCGGCAAGCTCCTGCGGTTCCGGATGCTTCGCCACCAGCAAACCCGGGACCGGGTTCTCGACGAATTCGGCGACGTACTCCCACGCTCCAGTGGGGGGGATGCCCGCGCTCAACATCACGGCAAGGCGTTCGGTGACTGCCGCGACGTCAGCAAGCGGCTGCGACTTGGGACTCCTCGACGTGGGACGCAGCGCCGTTGGACTCTGCGAGATGAGACCCTGCGAGATGAGACCCGGCGACATGAGACCCGGCGACATGAGACCCGGCGACTTGCGCGGTTCTTTCCCGGAGCTCACAGCTCCCCCGGAACGACCGCAGGCAGTTCGAGCTTCGACTCGAGCACAGTGAGTCGATCACGGGTGTCGAGCGCGAGCGTGCCAATCGCTGCCAGGCTCCGGCGGTCGTTCGTTCGCTCGAGATGCAGCACTGCACCAATCGCACTCACCGCTTGGCGGGCGATCGCCTCTGGGCTCAACGTTGCGAGCGCCCCGAGCGCTTCGAGCCGGGCGGGCACATCCACTAGCGAGTTCGCGTGAAGGGTGCCCGCTCCACCGTCATGACCAGTGTTGAGAGCCCCAAGGAGCTCGCGGATCTCGGCCCCTCGACACTCGCCAAGTACGAGACGGTCCGGTCGCATCCGCAGTGCCTCCCGCACAAGGCGTTCGAGACCGAGCTCGCCAACGCCCTCGAGGTTGGCTTGTCGCGCTTCAAGGGTGACGACGTGCGGGTGGTTGATCCGAAGCTCAGCGACATCCTCAATGCACACGATGCGCTCACGATGGTCGGCCTCGGCAAGCATCGCGGAGAGGAGCGTCGTCTTGCCGCTGCCACCTGCCCCGGTCACAAGCAGATTCTTGCGCTCGCGCACCAGAGCGCGAACGGAGGCGACCGGTACCGTTTCAAAAAAGCCAGCCGCCTCGAGCTCGTCCATGGTCAGTGGAGCGACGCTCGGTAGCCGGATCGAGATGAGTGTTCCGTGCGGCGAGATCGGAGGGAGCACAGCGTGCACTCGAACGCCGTCGCCAAGTCTGGTGTCGACGCACGGTTGCGCTTCGTCGATATGCCGACCGCCCAAGGCAACCAATCGAACCGCAAGCTCCCGTGCATCCTGCTCGCTGAGGTCACGGCCAGACTCCCGCACGAGCCCGGCGCCGCGGTCAACCCACAGCGAGCGCGACCCGTTTACGAAGATGTCGGTCACCGTTGGATCAGCCACGAGTTCCGCGAGAGCACCAAACGCAGCGGTGCGCGTTCGCTGCGGAGGCAATTTCGAAGGTAGCGAGGCTGTGCTGCCACCGCGTGATTGCGAGGCAACGAATCTGCTCGACTGTTCAGGTACCCACGGATGATCTTGGCCGGTTTGCTCATGGCGCGCACGGTCATCCGGAATCATGACTGGAGGCTAGGTCGAGCTGTCGTCGCCAACGCGCGCAGCACGGAGCGCTGCTGGATCAGACCGCGATCGCGGGGCTGTGGTGGAGAAGTCGCACCATGATGCGGCCGCGGAGGACGCGACCGGTTAACGAGAGGGGCGGCGCCTATTGGGGGGAACAGGCGCCGCCACAGCAGTACCCGATTGGGGGGAATCATTGGCACTGCCTGTCGGACTCTCGTCTGACGGCTCTAGTGTATCGAAAGCTGGTGGGTGCGCAACGTCCGCTTGCGGAGAGGTCTAAGATTGCGGCACACCGTTGCGAGGATGATGTGCCCAAGAACTCGATTGACAGCCTGCTGCACGAGCGCCGCCGCTTTCCACCCTCGCCAGAATTCGCCGCTGCGACAATCGCCTCGGGGGAGGTCTATGCGGCGGCGAAGAGCGGGCGGGTCGAGTTCTGGGCAGGCGTCGCGCGCGAGTCGCTGCACTGGCACACGCCGTTCACTCGCACGCTCGACTGGGATGATGCCCCGTTCGCCAAGTGGTTCGCCGACGGCGAGCTCAACGTGGCATACAACTGTCTTGACCGAAACGTGCTCGCTGGAAACGGTGACCGCATCGCGATCCACTGGGAGGGCGAACCCGGCGACAGTCGCAGCATCACCTATGCCGAGCTAACCGCCGAGGTCAAGCGTGCCGCCAACGCCATCAGCGCTCTCGGAGTCGGTCAGGGCGACCGCGTCGCGATCTACCTTCCACTGATTCCAGAGGCCATCGTCGCAATGCTCGCGGTCGCGCGACTCGGAGCGATCCACTCGGTCATCTTCGGTGGCTTCAGCGCGGAGAGCATCCGCTCGCGAGTGGCGGATGCCGACGCCAAGCTCGTCATCACCGCTGATGGTGGCTGGCGCAAGGGCAAGGTGCTCCCGCTGAAGCCCGCGGTCGACGAGGCGCTTGCCACCGCCGATTCCAAGGTCGAGCATGTGCTCGTTGTGCGCCGCGGCGGCAACGAGGTTGCGTGGGCGGATGGCCGTGACCACTGGTGGCACGAGACCGTCGCGACCGCAAGCGCCGACCATGAGGCGCAGGCCTTCCCCGCCGAAAACCCGCTGTTCATTCTCTACACCTCGGGTACGACCGGAAAACCGAAGGGAATCCTGCACACGAGCGGCGGCTACCTGACGCAAGTGGCATTCACTCACCGCAACGTGTTCGACCTGCATCCAGAGACGGATGTCTACTGGTGCACAGCGGACGTCGGTTGGATCACCGGACACAGTTATGTGGTCTACGGACCACTCGCCAACGGCGCGACGCAAGTGATCTACGAGGGAACACCAGACACACCGCACACCGGCCGCTGGTGGGAGATCGTTCAGAAGTACGGCGTCACGATCCTCTACACCGCGCCAACGGCCATCCGTTCGTTCATGAAGATCGGGCGCCAGGTTCCGGCCGAGTTCGACCTGAGCTCGCTTCGGCTGCTCGGATCGGTTGGCGAGCCGATCAACCCTGAGGCATGGGTCTGGTATCGAGACATCATCGGCGGCGGAACAACCCCGATCGTTGACACGTGGTGGCAGACCGAAACCGGTGCCATCATGATCTCTGCGCTGCCTGGCATCACGACCCTGAAGCCCGGATCAGCGCAAGTGCCGATCCCGGGCATCTTGATCGACATCCTCGGCGAAGACGGCACGCGAGTGGACCCGCCGAGCGGTGGGCTGCTCGTTGTGTCTGAGCCGTGGCCTTCGATGCTGCGCGGCATCTGGGGCGACCCAGAGCGGTTCGTCGAGACCTACTGGTCACGCTTCTCGACCGACTCGAAGTTCACGTACTTCGCCGGTGACGGCGCGCACGTCGACGAGGATGGTGACATCTGGCTGCTCGGCCGCGTTGACGACGTCATGAACGTCTCCGGCCACCGACTCTCGACGGCCGAGATTGAATCGGCGCTGGTCTCGAACCCGATCGTGGCCGAGGCAGCGGTCGTCGGCGCCTCAGATGAACTGACCGGTCAAGCGGTCGTCGCCTTCGTGATCCTGAAGCACAATCAAGAGGATGCTCAGACCGCCGAGGAAGCGAGCACTCTGCTGCGCGCCCATGTTGCAAAAGAGATTGGCACGATTGCCCGACCTCGCGAGGTGTTTATCGTCGCAGAGCTGCCGAAGACACGATCAGGAAAGATCATGCGCCGGCTGCTTCAGGATGTTGCCGAGGGGCGCGAGCTCGGCGACACGACCACGCTGACCGACAGTGCGGTGATGACCGTGATCACGGACCGCTTGCGCTAGGGCAGCACGCTCAGCGCGTGCGCTTCGTCGAGCCGCCCACTTGCAAATGGCGCTCTTTCGAGCTGCGCTCCCGCAACATTCGATCCGCGGTCTCAAGGTCACTGAACGGCACTCGTTCGTCGCCGATGATTTGGTACGGCTCGTGGCCCTTACCCTGCAGAAGCACGACATCCTTGGGCCCGGCGGCAGCGATTGCGTAGCCGATCGCCGCGGCTCGATCGCGGATCTCGATGACCAGTTCCGGGTGCTCAAAGCCGGCCCGGATATCGTCGAGAATCTGGTCACCATCCTCAAAGTGCACGTCGTCGTCTGTAACGATGACGAGGTCTGAACCGCGTTCGGCGATACGCGCCATCTCGGGTCGCTTGCCGGGGTCTCGATCTCCGGTCGCACCGAACACCGTGATGATGCGCTGGTGGCCAGACTCCCGCAACGCCGTGACTGCCTGCTCGACGGCGTCCGGGGTATGCCCGGCATCCACAACGACGAGCGGCAGTGCCGGGTCCGGCTGGATTCTGGTCATCCTGCCGACGACGGGTGTCAGCGGGCTGAGTACCGCGGCGATCTGATCGGCAGGGTGATTCTGGGCGTGCAACACGGTTGCGCACGCGAGCAGGTTGTCGACGTTGAACCGACCGATGAGCGGGCTGCTGACCGGATGCCGCGACTGGCCAATCACGAGTTCGAACTCGACGCCATCGGTCGTCAAGCCCACAGATTCGGCTCGAGCTGTCGCCCGAGAGTCGCCGTGCGAACTCATGCCGATGAGCCGGAGGCGGGAGAACCGATCGTCTGACTGCAACCGCTCGAAGTGCGCGGCGGCGTGCTCGTCGTCCAGATTGACAATCGCTGTTCGCACACCGGGCAACGAGAAGACTTTCGCCTTCTGTGCCGCGTACTCCTCCATCGTGCCGTGGTAGTCGAGATGATCCCGTGTGAGGTTAGTGAACACGACGGTGTCGAACTCGACGCCGTCGACTCGATTCTGTGCGAGCGCGTGGGAACTGACCTCCATCGCGACGGTGGTAACACCAGCCGTGACAAAGTCGGCGAGATACTGGTGCAGGGTCGTCACTTGCGGGGTCGTCATACCCATGTTGATACGGGGTTGCCCGGTGATGCCGGCACCGAGAGTGCCGATTGTCGCCGAGGGCACACCCAGCAGCTCCCACGCTTGAGTCAACAGGTGCGCGGTCGACGTCTTGCCGTTTGTGCCGGTGATGCCGACGATGTCCAGTGCGCGCGAGGGGTTGCCGGTGAAGTCGGCTGCAATCCGACCGAGCGATGCGGCGAGGCCAGCGACCCGATGGACGCGAGCTGGCACGTCGCCTCCTGGCACAGCCGCGGCATCCACGAGCACTGCCGAGGCGCCGCGCCGAAAAGCGTCATCGAGATACGGCAACGCCGAAGCCCCCGGCCTGCCGAGCGCAACAAAGATGTCGCCAGCTTCCAATTCGCGAGTGTCCTGAACGAGGCGACGACCTCGAAGTACGACGCCGGCGAGCGATTGATCGTATGGCGAGAGTGAGAAGTCGTGCTCCGCGGCGGCGGCTCCTGCTCTACCGTCGGACCAGACGTCGATCACGCGAACTCGAACACGAACTCGACTTCCACCGCAGAGTCGAGCGGCAAGACGGCTACCCCGACGGCGCTGCGGGCGTGAGTTCCAGCGTCACCAAAAATCTCGCCGAGCAATTCTGAGGCCCCGTTGATAACTCCGGGCTGGCCGGTGAAATCGGGTGCGGATGCGACGAAGCCGACGACCTTGACGACCCGTGTGATCCGGTCGAGGGAGCCGATCGCCGACTGGGCGGCTGCTAGCCCGTTGAGCACGCACGTTGCTGCGAGGCCTTTCGCGGTCTCCGCGTCCACAGTGGCACCGACCTTGCCGGTGACAGCGAGCACACCGCCGACGAATGGCAGCTGACCGGATGTAAAAACAAGGTTTCCCGAGATCACCGCAGGCACGTAGGCGGCGACCGGTCTGGCCAGTTCTGGCACCGCAAGGCCAAGCTCACTGAGGCGGTCTTCGATGTGCGACATTAGACTTCTGCACTCTTTTCGCGCTTCAGGTAGGCGACGAGCCCGCCCTCGGGGCCGGTGATCACCTGCACGAGCTCCCATCCCTCAGCCCCCCAGTTGTTGAGGATCGCGGAGGTGTTATGAATGATTAATGGGGTTGTTAGGTATTCCCAGGTCGGCATTTCCGGCATCCGTTCAGCTTGATACGCGGGTTGGTCGCGTACTCTGATTGTATGTCTGCCCAAAAAAGCCCGCGTCGCGGCGCCTTCCCAGCCGCCGTCGGCATCATCGGATTCAGTGCCATTGCTGGCCTTTTGGTTACTGTCATGGTTGCCCCAGCACTCGCCGTCACCGGCGTGACCGCATCGAGCACGATCGGTATCTTCGACAGCCTGCCCGAGTACATCACGATCGACCAGCAGCCGGAGCGCAACGAGATATACGCGACTTTCACAGGTGAGGGGAATGAGGGCGGTTACCTCAAGATCGCGACAATCTACGACCAGAACCGCCAAGAAGTGCCCTACGACCAGATCTCACAATTTGCCCTCGACGCAGCCGTTGCCGGTGAGGACCGCCGATTTTTTGAGCACGGTGGCGTTGACGTCGCGTCCGTCGTTCGCGCGGCAATTGGCAACGTAGCTTCCAGTGACATCGAGAGTGGTGCGTCGACGCTGTCGATGCAGTTGGTCAAGCAAATCTTTGTGCAAGAGGCGCTAGAGAAGCCGACGGAGGAAGAGCGCAGGGCGGCGTACGACGACGCCACCGCAACCAGCTTTGACCGCAAGCTTCGGGAGATGAAGCTCGCGATTGGCCTCGAAAAGCGCTACACCAAGAAAGAGATTCTCACCGCGTACCTCAACATCGCTTTCTTCGGCTCGAACACCTACGGCATTCAAGCGGCTGCGCAGCGCTATTACAGCGTCGATGCCAACGCCCTCACCCTGCCGCAGGCTGCGAGCCTCATTGCAATCGTGCAGTACCCCGCTCTGCGTTCGCTCGATGACCCCGAGAACTTCTCGGCGAACGAGGACCGGCGCGACGTGATTCTCTTCAGCATGCTCGATGTCGGTGACATCACGCAGCAAGAATACGACGAGGCGTACGACACGCCCGTTGACGAAACAACACTGCTGCCTTCGAGCCCGACGAGCGGCTGCACGTCCGCATTCTCGCACGCGAAGTGGTTCTGCGACTACGTCGTCAAGAGCGTTCAGGACTTCGAGTTCCTCGGCGCGAACCCAGACGAGCGCAAAGCCAATTGGAAGCGCGGCGGCTACAAGGTTTACACGACCCTCGACCTGGATGCCCAGATTCCCGCGCAGGACGCTACGTGGACATACGCCCCTAACACCGAGACCGCGTTCGCGCTCGGTAGCGCAACGGCCTCGGTACAGGGCGGCACCGGTCGGGTGCTCGTTATGACCGAGAACAAGATCTTCAACGACACTCTGGAGGGGGGCGGGCCGACCACCTCAGCGGTCAACTACAACACGAGCTTCGATTACGGAGGCTCGACTGGCTTTCAGCCCGGCTCGACATACAAGGTGTTTACCTTGCTGGAGTGGCTCAATCAGAACAAGGGCATCAGCGAGCGGGTTCTCGGTGACGGGCGCACCATCCCGGGTGCCCAGTTCACGGACTCCTGCAATGGCCCGTGGGGCGGGCCGGTCACATTCAAGAACAACTCAGGCGAGCGCGGAATCTATGACATTCGCGTTGGCACGGTCCAGTCGATCAACGGCGTGTTCTTCTCGATGGCCCTGCAACTCGACCTGTGCAAAATCAAGGACGTGGCCGAGAGCCTCGGAGTCGAGCGAGCTGATTACGGCCCGCTCCAGACCAACCCCGCCTCCATTATCGGCACCAACGAAGTCACTCCGCTGAGCATGGCCGGCGCTTATGCAGCCATCGGTGCCGGCGGTGTGTACTGCAAACCTATTATCATCGACCGCGCGATCGCGCCGAACGGTTCCGAGTTGCCCGGCCAAGTGAAGCAGTGCCGTCAGGCGATCTCGCCGGAGGTTGCTGCCACCGCTGCGTTCGTTCTCGAGGGCGTTCCGCGCACGGGTAACGCGACTTTCTCGAACCCGGACGACGGAATACCGCTGCTCGGCAAGACCGGTACGACCGACGGTGCGACACAGACCTGGATGGCTGCAGCCACAACGAGTGTCGGCACGGTCGTCTGGGTCGGCAACAGCATCGGCTTCCAAGACATTCTGCGCACCTCGTACGCCGACGTATCCGGAATCCGGTTGCGGCACTACATCATGCGCCCAACCCTTGCGGCACTGAACGCCAAGTATGGCGGGAACGCCTTCCCAGAGCCGTCCGCACCGCTGCTGACAGGATCGGGCATCGAGGTGCCTCCCGTGATCGGTCGCACTCTTGAGCAAGCCAAACCCTTGCTGGAAGGACTGGGCTTTGTCTTCGCGGATGGCGGTCAAGTCGATTCCGAGGCACCGGCCGGAACAATCGTCTCGACCGATCCGGCTCCTGGCACCAAATCGGCCAAGGGTGTAACGGTCACGGTGTTCACGAGTCGCGGCACCAAAATCAAGGTGCCAGACGTCGTCGGAGACGGTGAGACGAATGATTATGCCGCCGCGAGCACAATCTTGCTAGGGGCTGGCTTCACGAATATCCTGCCGGCGGCTTGTGTGGTTGTGCCAGGCGGTGATCCCAAGATCGGTAAGGTCACA
>JBBQLW010000025.1:0-14769 GCA_038328315.1 Actinomycetales bacterium | reverse complement strand
AGTTATCGATCTTGGCAACGTGGTCCAAGAGATTCGTCTGAATGGCCAGGTGATTGGTTTCATTCAACGCGCCCATCACATCTTCGTAGCACTGTCCGGAGCCCGAATGGATCGGGCCGAGGAGTGCGGCCAGTCACTTCTGTGGGACAAAGCGGCGGCAACGCTGGTCATCACGCTCGGGCAAACACCTGAACCGGAGAAGTCGGTTGCGCCCGTGACCGCGCGGGAGCGGTCTGTCGATCCCGGCCATGACACCAGCCGGGAGTCGGCCCGCCGCCCGTCCCGCCCCCATGCAATCGCACGGTAGGAGGCCACAAGGGTGGGCAGCAGGTCTTTCGGGCCTGACGGCTAAGCCCGCGATGGGGACCTCGGAGACAACGGGCGCGATCGGCTGCGCGAAGTCGGTGACACCTGCCCTGTGCACCGTGCCCGAAAGCCTGTCGACCCGGAAGAACTTGTATGAGTTTGCTGCCGATAGCTGACCACGCGCTGCTCTCGGATCGGCACTCTGCGGCATTGGTGACCCGGGACGGTTCGGTCGTTTGGCTGTGCTTCCCTCGATTCGACAGCGAGTCCGTGTTTGCATCAATTCTGGACGACGATGCCGGGCACTGGTCGATCCGGCCGACCGCGCCGAGCGCGTCAACCCGCTCCTACGTCGACGGAACGATGGTGCTCCTGACCACCTTCCACACCGATGAGGGCACCGTAGAGCTCCTCGATGCGCTGGAGCTGGGGGACTCTATTGATCCACACCGCCTTGGGGAGAACGCCCCTCATGCTCTGCTGCGCGGGGTGCTCTGCACCAGCGGGCGGGTAACCATCGAGATGGTCTGCCGTCCGCGCCCTGAATACGGCCTGGTGGTCCCGATCTTTACTGAGATCGATTCTGGTGTCGTCGCGACGGGTGGCTCGGGCCGGCTCACGTTGTCCCTTCCATCCCTTCTCTCGCCTCCCTCTCCGTCGATAGGCACCACGGGCGACATCCGGGTCCTGTTTACTCTCGAGGCGGGGCAGCATCGGTATTTTGCCCTGCAGCGCACGCGCCTAGGCGATCCGCTGCCCGGCACCTATACCCAGAATCAGATCGAGGCCAGCTTGACGGCCACCACTGCGAGTTGGCAGAAATGGTCGGAAATCCACCAAAACTATGACGGGCCGTGGCGTGAGCTGGTGCATCACTCCGGGCGGGTGCTGCAGGCGCTGAGCTACCAGCCCACCGGCGCGATCGTGGCCGCGGCCACGACATCCCTGCCCGAAGAAATTGGGGGTGAACGCAACTGGGACTACCGCTACTCGTGGGTCCGCGACGCCAGCTTCACGATGAAGGCTCTCTGGGTTGCGGCTTGCCCGGATGAAGCCCACGAATTCTTCGACTTCATGACCGCGGCCGCAGCGCACTCCCGTCCTGAGCGTCATCTGCAGATCATGTTCGGCATCGGCGGAGAACATGACCTATCCGAACGGACCCTTCCGCACCTGACTGGGTGGCGGGGGAGCGGCCCCGTTCGGGTCGGCAACCGTGCGTGGAACCAACCGCAACTCGATGTCTACGGCGAACTTCTCGACGCGGCGTTCCGGCTTCGAGAGCAACTCGGGGAGATCGAACCGGCCACCCGAACCTTTCTGATCGCGCTCGCCGACGCTGCAGCAAGCCAGTGGCAGCAGCCAGACAACGGCATCTGGGAGGTGCGAGGTGCGCCGCGCCATTTCCTCTACTCGAAACTCATGTGCTGGGTAGCCCTCGACCGGGCAATCACCATGGCCGAGCAGCTGCACGCGACCGACCGAATCGCCGAGTGGTCGAGGGTCGCTGCACAGATTCGCGCTGCCATCCTCGACAAGGGATGGAACGAGGAGGCCGGTGCGTTCACGCAATCCTTTGGTTCGCCTGAACTGGATGCGGCGGTGCTGATGCTACCGATCGTCGGGTTTCTGCCGGCATCTGATCCACGGGTGCTCGCCACAGTGGACGCCATCATCGAGCGGCTCACGGATGCTCGAGGGCTGGTCTATCGGTACCAAACTGACACCGGTGTCGACGGGCTGAACGGCAGCGAGGGCACCTTCCTGCTCTGCACATTCTGGCTCGCCCAGGTTCTCGCCGCCAGCGGTCGGAGCAGTGAGGCCCGCGAAGTGTTCGAGAGAGCCGTGAGCTACGTCAACGACGTCGGCCTGCTCGCCGAGGAGATCGACTCGCAAACCGGCGAACAGTTGGGCAACTTTCCCCAGGCATTCAGCCACGTCGGCCTGATCAATGCCGCGTGGGCCATCCATCAGGCTGAGAGCGGCTAGATCATGACGGGTCACGCCTTTCGAGCCCTGGCCGGGCTCGTGGAGCCTGCCGTCACGACCGAGGCGAGTCCCGAGACCGACAGTCGTGATTGCGAGCGGCCATCCCAGTCGGCCGGAGACCGTTCTATCCCAGTCGTTTCGACAGAATCGCGAGACCGTCAAGATCGATGAGAATGATGCGTCCGCGCGCTTGGCGAATCAGGCCGCGGGAGGCGAGTTCGGCCATTGTCTTGGTGGTCGACTCTCGCGTGGCGCCGAGCAGGCCAGCCAGCTGATCGTGGGTGAGCCGAACGGTCACATGGCCCAACAGTGACGCATGCTGCGATCCAGCGAGACGCACGAGGGTGCTCGAGACGCGAGCGATGAGCGGCCGGAGGGCAAGGTCGGTGAGACGTTCCTCAAGCCTGGCAACTTGCTCACCGAGGTGGCGCGAAATGCGGATTGCAATGCGTGGGTCTGAGAGCATGTGCTGCTCCACATCCAGAACGCTGAGCTCGCAAATCTGGGTTTCCTCGATCGCTTCCGCATAGTTGTCATACATGCGTTGGCCGATAAGCATCATCTCGCCGAACACGGCGCCTGGCTCGAGGATGGCCATCGTCAACGCTTTGCCATCTTCAGTGACGCGGAAGATGCGAACTCGGCCCTTTTTGAGCATAAACAGGGCCGTCACTGGTTGGCTCTGGCTGAACACAAGCTCGCCGCTACGGAAGGTTCGTGCCCGTGTTGTGCGATCGAACGCGGCGATTTCGTCTGCTGAAAGATCGGCGAACAGATCGACTGCGCTCAGGCAGCTGAAAGGTTCCGCGGCGTTCGCTTGCAAAGGGTTGGTCTCCCGCACATCGGGTGCCCATGGGCGCCGGTCACCGGGCGGCGCCGCCGCCATCTCTATGGCGCACTGCTCTATCATCATCGACAGTCCCTGAGGATTCTCACAATAAAACCATCCGGGCTGCCTAGGGAATCGTTGCAGCAGCGGCCACAATGTGCCCGCCGCGTACCGTGACTTGCCTCGGGTTACGACCGTTTTCCATCAAGACCGTCCACGGATGCGCGCTGATATCGGACCCGCCCATCCAACACGCAAGCCGGGCGAGCGGTGCGAAGACGACTGCTGCACCGGTCGGCAGTTGCATGTCGACGATCCCGGCGCGGCCGCCTGGACGAAGTACCTCAGCCACGCGCTCCCACGCCGCCCGCCAGTCGGTCATCAGGCTCAGCGAGTACGTCGCGAACACAGCATCCACGTGGTCAACCTCGAGGTCGACAGCCGAAAACTGCGTTGCGTCGGCCTCCACAACGCTCACGTTTGGCCAATTGTTCGAGTCGATTCGGCGGCGCGCCATGTGCAGCATTGCCGGTGATCGGTCGATACCGATCACGCGTCCTGTTGCACCTACCGCGGCCACGAGCAGAGGAAAGTTCAGTCCAGTACCGCACCCGACATCGAGCACCGTATCGCCCTCAACCAGCCCCAGAATGTCGATGCCAGCAACTCGACCGCGGCGGTACACCTGCCGCTCTCCCGAAACGGCGTCGTACCTCCGTGCGCCCCGTTCGTAGGTTCCGTTCATTGACCCTCGGCGATGATAATACGGCGGATGCAGAAACTCATTCCCGAAGACTATGACGAACGGTACGGGCTGGTCTGTGTGATTGGTCACCGAACTGCCTCGGTGAACGCTGATAGACATAATCCGCACAGCTGCGGGATCAGCTCAATCGAGAGGCGAGTATGGCGAACGAAACGATGTGGGACCTGGTCGTCATTGGAGGAGGCAGTGCCGGCTTGGTTGCGAGCAAAGCGGCAGCAGGCTTCGGTGCTCGCGTGCTACTCATCGAGAAGGATCGGCTCGGCGGTGACTGTCTCTGGACAGGATGCGTACCGTCGAAGACACTAGTTTCCGCAGCACACAAGGCCTCGCTCAGCCGCGGCGCCAGCGTGGACTTTGCCGCGACGATGCGGGGAGTGCATGATGCGATGCAGACGATCGCGCCAGCAGACTCCCGCGAAGCCCTCGAGGCCGATGGCGTTTCGGTCGCCGAAGGCACAGCCCGGTTTCTCTCCCCCCGCACGCTTTCACTCGACGGGTTGGAGATTCGATTCAAACAGGCGCTGATCGCTACCGGGACGAGCCCTGTCGCGCCGCAGCTTGCCGGCTCGCCCGCACTGAATATTTTGACCAGTGAATCTTTCTGGGACCTGCGCGAACTCCCCGCCGAGTTGGTGATCCTCGGCGGCGGTGCAATCGGCTGCGAGCTCGGCCAAGCGATGGCACGCCTCGGTTCTCACGTCACCATCGTGCAACAAGGGCCGCGAATCCTCCCGAAAGAAGAAGACTCGGCAGCCCGAATCGTGCACAAGGCCCTTGAGGCAGACAGGGTGACCATCCTGACCGGGCGCACCGCCGTCGCGGCGACGGCCACCGAGCACCTCGCTGGCACCATCACCCTCGACGATGGGCAGACGCTGCCCTTCGATCGGCTCTTGGCCGCGCTCGGGCGCAAGCCGAGCACCGCCGACCTGAACCTTGGGGCCGCGGGTATCACCACCACCGACGCTGGATTCGTGGGGGTCGATGCGAAACTCAGAACCAGTAACAAGCGAATCTGGGCAGCCGGCGACATCACCGGAATGCCGCAGTTCACCCACACGGCCGGCGTCAATGGCAGTGTCGCGGCAACCAACGCCATCCTAGGACTTCGCCGCCAAGCAGAGACTCGAGTCATCCCTCGCGTCACGTTCACATCCCCGGAAATTGCCGCAGTCGGTACCCAAGCCTCGTTCGCCGACCCTGCCAGCCAGCGCGTGATCACCCGGCATCACCACCACTCGGATCGCGCGATCACCGAATCGAACACCACAGGATTCACGGAGATCGTCGTTGACAGGCGCGGGCGAATCCTCGGCGGAACGATCGTCGGACCGCGCGCTGGCGAGACGGTCGGGGAACTCGCCTTGGCGGTGAAGGCGAAGCTATCGACCAGCACCGTGGCCAGCACCATCCACCCGTACCCGACCTACAACGACCCCCTGTGGAATGCCGCTCTCGTTGATGTGCGCTACCGGCTTGGCCGAGGTTTGGTCGCCGGGGCAGTTAGCCTGTTGCGCAAACTCAGGTCGATGGTGATGATGTGAGTTGCACTGGCGCCCTGACCGTCTCCATACTGTGTGCCAGCACACAGCATGTGCTGGGTCACCTCACTTACCATTACCAAAACCTGTTCAACTTCGACGATAGGCGTATTGGATGAAGAAGCTTGTGATCGGCATTGTTGTCGTGATTGTGGCTGCTGTTCTGGCGTTCGCGTTTGTCCCGCGTGCCACTGCGCCGAGCGCACCGCCAGTGGCGAGCGCCGAGACGGCCGGGTTCTCTGAGCGCTACCAGCAGTACAGCGAGCAGGCGCTTGCCGAGGCCGGGCCCGACGACACCGTCGTGCTGTTTTTCAGTGCAGCGTGGTGCGCGACGTGCAAGATTCTGCGCGATGACATCGCAGCGAATCAGCAGAGCATTCCCGACGACGTGCGCATTCTGCTCGTCGATTTCGATGACTCAACTGAGCTGAAGCAGCAGTACGGCGTGGTGTCACAGCACACCCTGGTGCAGGCAGACAGTGCCGGCGAAGGTATTGCGCGCTGGAACGCCTCGCGCTCACTCGAAGAGTTACTTGCGACCATCGTCGTGGTCTGAGCGCCGATCGTGGAACTGCTGCCGCTTTCGCTGCTGGCAGGCGTGCTCACGGTGCTCTCGCCCTGCGTGCTGCCGTTGCTCCCGATCATTCTGGCCGGCTCTGCCGCCGAGTCTGGTCGTCGCAGCGCCTACCTGATCATCGCCAGCCTGGCTGTCTCGGTGATCGCGTTCACACTGCTGATTCGCGGAGCGAGCGCGCTCCTTGGCGTGCCGACCGACGTCTGGCTTATTGTGTCGGGCTCGCTCGTGGTGTTCATCGGCGCTACCCTGGCGTTTCCGGCGCTGTGGGAACGAATCTCGACCGCCACCGGCCTGAACCGGGCCACCGGTGAACTCGTTGATTCGTCGGCCAAGCGCACCGGGATGGCACGCCCGCTGCTCCTCGGCCTCTCGCTTGGGCCGATCTTCACGAGTTGCAGCCCCACCTACGGTCTCATCCTTGCAGCGGTGCTGCCGACGAGCTTCCCTGTTGGGTTCGCCAATCTGCTCGCTTATACGGTCGGCCTCAGCGCGGTCATGCTCTTGATCGCGCTCGGTGGGCAGTCGGTGACCCGGCGCATGAAGTGGGCGGTCGACCCGAAGGGGGTCTTCCGTCGGGGGCTTGGCGGACTGCTCATCGTGGTCGGGCTGCTTATCGCGACCGGTGTGATCAAGGATGTCGAGGCGTGGTTGGTCGAGCGGGGCATTTTGGGCGCGGTCGTGCTTGAGCAGGGCATCCTCGATCAGGTTGATACCGGGGTGGAGGAGCCTGACCCAGTGCGCATCGACGGTGGCGCCGAGACCGAGCCGCCCGCGTTTCTGGCTCAACAGTTCCCCGATATCGACTGGCAGTCGGCCGACCCGGCCATTTTTCAGGCGGTGGGGGGTGGACCGCCGCGGGACGGCATCCCCGCACTCGATGACCCGACGTTCGTGCCGCTGGCCGAGGTTGAATGGGGTGACGAGGTGCAGACCATCGTGCTCGACGACGGTGTGAATGCCGTGCGGGTATACCCATACAACGTGCTCGTGTGGCACGAGATCGTCAATGACACAGTCGACGGTATTCCGGTGACCGTGACCTTCTGCCCGCTGTGTGGCAGCGCGATTGTGTTCGACCGCACCCTGCCAAACGGAACCGCCACGACCTTTGGGGTGAGCGGTGGGCTCATCGATAGCAACATGATCATGTTTGACCGGGCCACTGAGGGGCTGTGGCAGCAGAGCACCGGGAGGGCGCTTGCTGGGGAGTTCGTCGGAACCGAGCTGGCGCTGCACCCGTTCCAGCTGCTCACGCTGGGAGACGTGCGCGAGTCACACCCTGACGCGCGTGTGCTGAGCGCAGACACCGGCTTTGCTCGCGATTACGAGCGCAATCCATACGGTGACTATGACGAGAACGACCGGTTCTTGTTCGCCCCCTCGACCCTCGACGAGCGCTACCCCGCGAAGCTGATCATGGTCGCGTTTGTCATTGACGAGCAACGCGTTGCCGTGCCGTGGCTCGCACTTCGCGAGGCTGGATTGCTCGAACGCGAGGTCGACGGCGAGACGGTGAGTCTTCGCGTGACCGACGGAGAACTCGTTGTGCGCGACGCCCGGGGCGTCTCGGTTCCGTTCTATTTCGAGATGTGGTTCAGTTGGGCGGTGCAGAACCAGCAAGCGGGCGTCGTGCTTGACCCGGCAACCGGCTGACCTCGGCTCGTCCCGTGGATGTTGCGCGCACGGTCACGACGCGAGCCGGTCGCGTGCGCTCAGCGCAGCAGCCGATACCCGGTGATCATCCGTTGTGTTGCGCTGAAGGCGACGACAACAGCCCAGCCGATCGCGATCTGCCACGCAAACGCGGGGAGGATCAGCCACAGCGAATGGACGAGGAACGTTTCGCCACCTTCGGCCACCCGACCGAGGAACGACAACGACCGGCCGTCGTCGATCTGGCGGCCGGTCTTCTCGGCGATTGACGAGAACGCCAGAAACGTCGCCCCGTTGATGTAGTAGGTGAGCAGTACCGCAAGGAACGGCCACCAAGGGGCTCCGAATCCGGCGGTGACGCCGAACGCGACACCCACCACCGTTGTTCCGTATACGACAAAGTCCGCCGTGATGTCGAGGAAGCCGCCAGCCTCGCTCGCCTTGGCCTCTGGATTCTGCGCGCGCCTGCGACGCGCGAGTGCTCCGTCGAGTCCGTCGAGAACGCGCGAGACGAACCATGCCGCTAGCGCGAGGCCCCACCATTGCGCCGCGGCGAGTCCGGCACTCGCGACCCCGATCACAAGCCCGGCCAGGGTCAGCCGGTCCGGGGTCACCCACGGCACGTCGAGAACCCGCGCCATCGCGGAGAGGGGGCGCTCCAAGATCCGGCGCACCTGTGCGTCGATCACTCGCTTGGTTTGCTTTCTTCGCTGCTTTCGCTACCAACACTGCGTTTCTGTCTGCGACGTGACACAACAATGTAGACCACGCCCGCGATCGACAAAAGGGCTAACGCGCCTACCGCAAGAAAGAATGGCCATCCGAGCGTCGTGCCGAATGCGCCCACTGCGACATAGGCGATCGTGCCAGGAACAATCCCTACCATCGTGCCGATTGCGTAGTCCCGAGGGCGCACTGCTGTCAGCCCCGCCATGTAGTTGATGACACTGAACGGCAAGATTGGGAGCAGCCGCACAACGATCAGCGTTGCGAGGCCTCTACGGCGAAGCACTTCATCAACACGAGCAACTCGAGCGCCGGTGAATCGCTCGATGGCCTCACGACCGAGCGCGCGGCCGATCACGAAAGCCAACGTAGCACCCAAGAGCGCGCCGCTGTACACCAGCAGAAAACCGACGCCCAATCCCCAAGTGAGGCCGGCGGCAATGCTCACAACACTGGCTGGGATCGGAGTCAGCGTCACGAGGCCGTATGCGATAACAAACAGCAGTGCCCCCCACCAGCCGGCATCCGAGGCGAGTGCTTGGATTGTCTCGACGCTGGGGAGCGGAACCGTGAAGGCGACGATCACGGCCACGATGACGAGCGCGACAAAGATCGCAGCCCTCCAGAGCACGCCGCGGTTTGATGGTTGCATTTGCCTAATCGTAGGCATCCAGCTTCGACGCTTGTGTGACGTGGGGCACCAAGGCCTCACCAGCGCGAGTGATAGCGTCAGTTTCTCTCGCCGGACTTCGACCGAAATGCACCCGATGCTCTCCTCCTCCGCACCTCGCCGACCGTGGCACACCCCCCTTATAGCGACCCTCGCGTTGGGAGTTGTGGTTGCATTGGCCGGATGCGCCGCCCCCTCGCCGGGAACGGCTACCAACTTCTCTACCTGGGACAGTGTCGTCACCGCGGCCGATGGCCAGACGGTGAACCTGTGGATGTTCGGGGGCGACGAGCAGGGCAACGCCTATATCGATGACGTTCTAGCGCCTGCCGCGGCCAGAGAAGGTGTCAATCTGAACAGGGTGCCAGTGACCGACACCAAAGACGCTCTTAACCGCGTTCTCAGCGAACTGCAGGCCGGGAGGACTGACGATGGCACCGTCGACCTCGTGTGGGTGAACGGCGACAACTTCCGCACGGGCAAGGAGGCCGGTGCGTGGCTCTGCGACTGGACGGCCATGCTGCCCAACATGGCAAACACGTCGACTACCGATCCGCTGCTTACGAGCGACTTCGGTACGCCCGTCGATGGATGCGAGGCGCCGTGGAGCAAGGCGCAGTTCAGCATCGCCTACAACGCAGCGGTGGTGACGAATCCGCCGGCGACGGTCGGCGGCATCCTCGACTGGGCGCAGGCAAACCCAGGACGATTCACCTACCCGGCTCCGCCCGACTTCACCGGCTCTGCCTTCGTGCGCCAAGTTCTCTACAGCGTTTCTGGCGGTTACCAGAACGTGCCAGCCCAGTACTCGCCCGATGCGTTCGACACCCTCACTCCCGAGTTGTACCAAGTGCTTTCCGACCTCGCACCGTCGTTATGGCGAGGCGGTGACACCTACCCGGCCGACTCCACGCAGCTCAACAAGCTGTACGCGGAGGGCCAGATCGACATGACGATCACCTACGGGCCGGCAACGCTGACCAAGCTGGTCGAGGATGGTACGTACCCGCCCCAAACCCGAGTCCTTGAGTTGATGGACGGCACCCTCGGTAATGCCAGCTTCCTCGCCATCCCGTCCAACGCAGCTCACCAGGCGGGCGCAATGGTGGTCGCCAACCTCGCGCTCTCGGTCGAACAGCAAGTCGCGAAGGCCAATCCGGGCACCTGGGGCCAGTTCACTGTGCTTGACCTCAGCAAGCTCACATCCATCGAACGGCAACAGTTCGCCGACCTGCCTCAATCAACTGTCGTCCCTTCGTTCGACGTGCTGTCGCGGAACGCCAACCCGGAGCTTTCTGCGGCATGGGTTCCGGCGTTGGATGAAGGATGGCGCACCCGAGTTCCCACTCGATGAGGACCGAGCGCGGCGCACGCGCGGTGCTGATCGTCCTGCTTCTGCCCGTTGGCGTCGTGGTTCTCGGCGGGCTCGGCTCGGCCATCATGCAGAGTGTCGGGTTGATGCCCCTGGTTGGGCCGGTGCGCTTCAACTTGGATGCCTATGCGGCGACGTCGCAAGACCTGCCGGTGGCAATCGGCGTTTCGCTCGCCATTGCGGCGGCATCGACGGCGATAGCTGCGCTTGTTGGCACGGCGGCGGCGCTGGTCGTCGTTTCAGGGGGCTGGCTGGGGCGACTCGTCGGCATTGCCGGTGCGGTCACGATCAGCATTCCCCACCTCATCGGCGCCGCCACCATCGGGCTGCTGCTCGCCGACTCTGGGGTCCTTCCCCGGCTGCTTGGTATCGACGCCGACGCATGGCCCCCACTTGTTGGCGGTCCATGGTGGGTGGCGGTGATCGCCGGCTTCGCCTGGAAGGAGTCGGCGTTCGTCGCTCTCGTCGTCGCAGGCACCCTCCTGACGCGAGTCGCGCAGTTCGATGAACCAGCGGCGTTGCTGGGCGCTGGCCGGATCGCGCGCATCCGAATGATCTTCCTCCCCCTCGCGGCACCGTCACTGATCGTCGCATCCACCATCGTGTTCATCTACACCCTCGGATCCTATGAAGTCGCTTGGTTGCTCGGCCGCACCTACCCTGAGCCGCTCGCCGTCATGGCCATTCGACTGTTCAACGACGTGAGCCTCACGTCGAGGACCGAGTCGGCGGCCATTGCTATCGTCACCGTGGTGCTCGCTTTCGCCGCCGTGGCGGTCGCGTCGGTCGCAGTGCGGCGTCTGGCGGTGTGGCGGTGACGATAACCACGCGTGAGCTTGTGCCCGCGCTCGCGATCCCGCCAAGGCGGCTACCGGGCGATCCCGGCCGCCCTCTGACGGCGTCGCGCACGGGATCTCGACTGGGGCGAGTCGGCCTCGTCGTCTTGCTGCTCGGATGGTTCGCCCTTCCGCTGTTACCGCTGGCGCTGTGGGCCTTTGCGAACCAGTGGTCATACCCTTCGCCGACACCGACCGAGTGGGGCACCGACGGCCTCAATTCGGCGATAACTGCAGGTGGGATCGCTGCCTTCGGACGCTCAGCACTTCTTGGCGTTGCCGTCGCGGCGATCGCCACACTGATCGGGGCTGTTGCCGCTCGGGCACTCGTCGCCGGTTGGGCGCCGTTCCCGAGACTTACGACAGTGCTGCTCTTCGCCCCGGTCGCCATCCCGCCGTTCGCCTCGATTCTCGGAACGAACGTCATCCTGCTGCGTGCGCAAGTACCGTCGCTGCTCGGGCTCGTGATGGTTCTCGTGGTGGTCGCGCTTCCGTACACGACCTTCACACTCCGCGCCGCCTACGCAGCACACGACATGGGATATGAGGAGGAGGCGCGCACGCTCGGGGCGTCGCAGGCTCAGGTTTTCTGGCGAATTCAGATTCCGCTCATGGCACCCGCGCTGGCACGCGCCGCTTTTCTCGCCTTCCTCGTCGGTTGGAGCGACTACATTGTGACCCTCATCGTCGGCGGCGGTCAGCTTGTCACCGTCCCGATCATCACCGCATCCCTTGCCGCAGGAGTGGGCAATGATTCGGTTGTCGCGGTGCTGTCCCTCGCCGCCGTGATCCCGCCGGTTGCCCTGTTGATGGTCCTCGCCCAAAACGGATTTCGAGGACGCCCATGACTGCTGCCATCGCCCTCCGTGAGGTTACGAAGCACTTTGTCGACCGCCAACCGGCCGCTCTTCTCGGCGTGAACCTCGATGTGTTGCCCGGCACCTGCACCGCCCTGCTCGGACCGAGCGGTTCAGGAAAAAGCACGGTTCTTCGCATCATCGCGGGCCTCGAGAACCCCAGCGGCGGACAGGTGCTACTGAACGGACGCGACATCACCAGCGTGCTCCCGGAGAAACGAAATGTGGGCCTCGTCTTTCAGCGCCCCCTCCTGTTCCCGCACCTCTCGGTCGTTGACAACGTCGCGTTCGCCGACCGAGCGGCCGGGCGGTCGTGGCGGATCGCTCGCGAACGGGCACTGCCGTACCTCGATATGGTGCAGCTTGCCGACCTGGGGCGACAGCGGGTGGGCTCACTCTCCGGCGGTCAGGAGCAACGGGTTGCCCTCGCGCGCGCGCTCGCCGCTCAGCCAACCATCCTGCTGCTCGACGAACCGTTCAGTGCTCTCGACGCCGAACTGCGCCACGAGATGCACGAGCTGCTCGCCGACATCCGGCGCCAGCTCGCACCAACCGTGGTGCTGGTCACCCATGACCGTGACGAAGCGGCAACGGTCGCCGACCGGATCGCGGTGCTCGAGAACGGGCAACTGCTGCAGCACGACACCGTCGACCGTCTCTATCACCGCCCCGCATCGATCGCTGTTGCGCGACTCATGGGGGGAGAGAACTTCATCAACGGGGTCACCGTCGGGGGCGTGCACCACTCGGGCCTTGGATCGATCTCAGTGGATGAGAGCGCCCCAGATGGGCCAGGGGTGTTGCTGTTCCGGCACGAGTCGCTGGGCGTCAGTGCGGGCCATCTGCTGCCTCTCACTGGCAATCGGTTGCACGGGAGTATCACTGGGATAAGCCGCACCGGACTTCGTCGTCGGGCTACAGTGCGCATCAATGACGAGGACATTCAGGCGGAGCTGCCCGCGACCCTCGACGTGAGCGGCGGAGATCAGTTGACAGTCGATCTACCGAGCGGGATCCTGTGCGTCGTACCGGCGACAAGCCGGTAGGCCGATTGCCCGCCTCCGCGGGAGTCAAAGGAAGAATCGTTCGCAGCTGCCGTGTTTTCGCCGAATCAAGGATCGAGTGCTGCACGCACGCCGGCACCAGGAGGTGCGCGTATTCCGACCCAAACAGCCGGACCGATAATGAATAGAATCAGGACCCGATGAAGATCATCCTGAGCCGAAAAGGCATTGACTCAAGTTTTAGTTCGCTTGTCAGTCCAATCCTGCCTAACGGGACTCTGTCTTGGATCCCGTTACCCGAGAGGCCGCAGAGTAACCCAAGAATCCCGGTATTTGAAGAGATCAGCACTGGTCGGGCGTCTATGGGCGAGGTGCTCGGTCAGCTTTCGGGTCACACGTTCGACCGTCGCCGGAGGGCTCATCTCGACCCGGATTTGGTCGAATCCCATCTCAAGCGTGCGCGCGATTGGACGCCATCCTTCGGACAGTCGGGACCGGCCGAGCGACACTTGAGGAACAATGGCGTGGCCGAGGGCGATCTCTTTATCTTCTACGGATCGTCCCGGCAGACCGAGCTCGTGAACGGGACATTGCGCTACGTTCGCGGCGCGCCGAGTCTTCACGTGATTTTCGGCTGGCTACAGATCGATCAAAGAGTCGACGTTGCCACCCACGAACCGTGGCCAGCGTGGATGTTGACCCACCCCCATGTCCTCCGAGAGCCGAATGAGGCCTTGGACGCCATCTACTTCCCGACACAGGAGCTAACCGGGCTTGCGCTCTCCGGCTCACGGCCCGGCGCCGGCACGTTCGGGATGCTCAGACCTGATCTTGTTTTGTCGGATCCCAACGGGCCGAGATCGAGGTGGATCCTGCCGGCGGATTTCCTTCCGGGTGTTCGGCCACCGCTCACCTACCACTCGAACGAGAACCGCTGGGAATCCCTCGGCGAGACCGTTGCACTGCGATCAGCCAGCCGAGGACAAGAGTTTGTGCTCGACCTGGATCAGTACCCGGGCGTGAAATCTTGGATCGAGAATCAGATCTTTTCTCGCTAGCAGAATAATCTTGCCCGAGTACTGCCACGAGGTGGGCAAGCAAAAGTCGGCGGATGGCTCCTACATCGTGTCGAGGATGCCCACCAATTGCTCTCGAGTCGTGGTCGGGTTCACGATCGCGAACCTGGTGTTGGGCATCCCGAGGTGCGAACTCGGTGTCACGAACGCGCGCTGATCCTCGAGCAGACGGGCGGACCACGCCGCGTAGTCGTCGCGGAACCAGCCAATCCGCTCGAACACGACTACCGAGAGTTGCGGCTGACGCACGAGCCTCAGGTTCTCACGGCTCTCGATCTCGAGCGCAATGTCGGAAGCAAGCTCGATTGACGAGGTGATCGCGTCGCGGTAGGTGCCCGCGCCGTAGGTAGCGAGCGAGTACCACAGCGGAAGACCTCGAGCGCGGCGCGTGAGCTGGATCGCGTAGTCAGAGGGGTTCCACTCGTCGGCGTCGTTGAGCGCGTCAAGGTACTCGGCGTGCTGTGTGTGGGCGAGTTTGCCAATGTTTGGGTCGCGGTAGATGAGCGCGCAGGAGTCATACGGCGCGAACAGCCACTTGTGCGGGTCGACGATGAGTGAATCCGCGCG
>JBBQLW010000024.1:0-14808 GCA_038328315.1 Actinomycetales bacterium | reverse complement strand
GCGCGGTTGCGGGGGAGAGCGCGCACGGTGCGGTGGCGGAGCCGAGCACTGGTGTTGCCACTTGGCTGCCAGCGATTGACCTGAGCTCTGAGCTCACCCGCGAGCTGCGGGCGACCGCGGAGGTGCGGCCGGGCTTGTCGGTGTCGCAGTGCGTACCGTTTTTTCTCTCGCCGAACGCTGAGCTGTGGAACGAGTTGCGCAGCGGTGTGGTCGAGAGCACTCGATGGTCGGATGCGGCGCGCGCAGCGACATCCACCGACTTCGTCATGCTTGTCACGACGATCGGCGCACTCGGTGCGGGTGCCGTGATCGCTGACGACGACGCAGCGGGAACCTTCGCACGGTTTTCAGGGCAGCCGGATGACCGAACGCGATTTCTCTCGCGCCTCTCACCGGAGCAGTTGCTGCGTGCCGAGGTGCTCGTTCCTGGAACTGTCGAGCTCAGTCGCGTGCAGTTGATTGGGGTCGCCAACGATCCGGTGCGCGAGCGAGTGCGGGGGATGCTCGTTGCGGTGGCACTCGGGCGCAGTGACACCACGCAGCCTAAAGTCGCGGTCTACCCACCGTGGTTTCAGCGGGAGTGATCCTAGCTAAGCGCTGCCCTGGGCGCGCCGGGGCGACAATCATGCCGCGACGGCCACGCGCATCCGGGTCGCTTTCAGCGCCAAGGAGTTGAACCCGGTCGAGTCCGTGCCGGTGCCAGAGGGATGCCGTCCACGCGCTGAGAACCGCATCCAAGAGGTCTTCGCGGTGCTTATACGCCGAGTCGAGCATTGGCGCCCGCTCAGCGATAAGGGCGCGTGTGACGTCGTGTGAGTCGAGGCGCAGCGGTGGATCGGCCGATTCAAGGGAACCAACTCGACGCACCAGTTCGTCGCAGGCTTCAGCGCGCGCCGCTCGCCTGAGCGCGAGCGGCAAAGAACGGTCGGGGCGTTTGTAGCGAGGGCGTTTCTCGTCGTACCCGAGTTCAACAGCGCCAACGATGGTCGTGTACGGGTAGCACTCGAAGACGGTCGGGGCACGTTCGTTGGTCGCCGGCGGGTCTCCGAGGTAGCGAAACCCCTGAGCATCGAGTCGCGCAAAGAGTGTCACACCGCCAAGCCAGCGGAGGTTCAAATTGCTTGCGTTCGCATACACGTGCGACCGCCCGTAACCGCGGCCAACCTCGCGTTCGCGGTCACGCATCCCCGACGCATTGTGAACGATCAGGGGAGCGTCGATCGCGACGAACGATCCGGGACTCGCCCAACGGGTGATCCACCGTTCGACCTCGTTGATTCCGCGTGCCCATCCCGCGTCGAGCACGGTTCCGTGCTCGTCAATCACGGCGAGGCCGGTCTCGTTTGCGGGTTTGCGATCGGTGCCCTCGCCCCAAGCAAGGTCCACGCCGAGATAGCGGGTCAGTGGCTTGGCCAATCAATGACTTCGGTCGAACGGCTCGGCTCGGATCCTTGGTCGTGACCTGAGCCGCTAATCCAAGAAACCGTCGAGCTGTCCCGACCGAGGAGCAACCAAACGGTGCTGGTGAGCTCTGGATGTTGGAGTGCGATCTGACGGAGTTCGCGGTAGTCGCGAGCGTGGCTCGGCCGGTGTCCGCCGTTGGCTGCAATGGCTTCGGATCTCAGCAGCTCGCAGCACTTCCAAACTCGCTCGCCGAGGCGGGAGCGGAGCACTGACGTCCATCGTTCGAGCTGCCCCGGTCTGATCAACTCAGACCAGCGCGCCGACCTCGCGGAGCTTCGCCATCAGCTCAGCGTTGCTTGGCTCGACCTGATGGGTGCCGTCCGGGAACGTGATAACTGGGATGTTTGTGCGCCCGCTGATCGCTTTGGCCGCATCGGCTGCTGTTGGCACCGCCTCAAGGTCGATGTACTCAAATTCGACGGAGTTGGCTTCGAGAACGCTCTTTGCGCGGCGGCAGTCGCCGCACCAGTCGGCGCCGTACATGGTGATCGGGGTTGCAGTAGTCATGAGGGTAAGGGTACGCGACCGAGTTGCGAGTTCTTGCTTGTGGTGCCGACTCAAGAGCAATCCGACCTGCACGTCGGTGCGGCCGCGATCGCGATCGCCACCGCGATGCCAATGTCGCACATGGTGTGCTTCGCATTAGCTCGGCGGGCGTGAACCGCCAGAGAATCGGCATCCGCAATCCCGCGCGATGCTTGCTGCCTCGCCGCCCTAGAACAACGTGCTGGAGCCAGCCGACCCAAGCGGCGGACCAACGGCCGAGTCACGCACCACCGGCGCACCGGGATACCCCGGACCGCTGTCAGGTCGGGCTCCACGGGCGAATGCTTCAGCGGCACCGTGCGCACGGGCATCCGCCGCTTCATTGAGCACGTGCCCGACGTGACCGCGCACCCACTCGAAGCGGTAGCGGCGTCCGGCGATCGCCGCGTCGAGTTCCTTGAGCAGCTCGAGGTTCATGACCGGCTTCCCGTCGCCCTTGCGCCAGCCCTTGGCTTTCCAGCCGGGCATCCACTTCGTAACACTGTTGATCACATATTGGCTATCGCACAACACGTACAGCTCGTCATCGATGTGCGCCGTCGCGCGGAACAACTCGAGCACAGCCTTGAGCTCGCCCTGATTGTTGGTGGCGTGGGGCCAGCCGCCTGCCGACCAACAGCCGTTGTCGACGTACCACGCCCACCCGGCCGGCCCAGGGTTGCCGAGCGCTGAACCGTCTGCTGCCGCCGTGATTGTCATCGCTCCCATGCTAGAGCGCATGCCGAGCGCTGCGATGCCCAGCGCGCCAGCAAACACGGAGGTGCCTCCCATGCTGGCAACATAGTGTCGTGCGCGGTTATCCGAAGCCGAGAAGCACGCCACGAGCAGAGCCACGAGCAGAGCCGAACGCCACCGAGGATCAATGACTGACATCAACGACACTGCGCAGAGCGGCATCGACACCGGCATCGACGCCGACATCGACGCCCCCGCGTTCGAGATCCACGGCCTCACCAAGCGCTTCAACGAGAAGGTCGCCGTCGACGACCTCAACCTCACCGTGCCGAGCGGCTCCTTCTACGGACTTGTCGGCCCGAACGGCGCAGGCAAAACGACAACCCTGTCGATGGCGACCGGCCTGCTCCGCCCAGACAGCGGGCAGATCAGCATTCATGGGGTGGATGTCTGGACCAACCTGATCACCGCCAAGTCGATCATCGGCAATCTGAGTGACGGCGTGCGCTTGTTTGATCGCCTCACCGGCATGCAACTCATCACCTACGCGGGTCTCCTCAGCGGCATGGACCGGGATATTGTCGTTGAGCGCGCTGGCGAGCTCCTCGCCCTGCTCGACTTGGAGGAGGCTGGCAGCACGCTCGTCATCGATTACTCCGCTGGAATGACCAAGAAGATCGCGCTGGCCTGCGCGCTCGTGCATGCGCCACGCGTGCTGGTGCTCGACGAACCGTTCGAGTCGGTCGACCCGGTCTCGGCAGCCAACATCCGCGACATTCTCGAAGGGTTCGTCAGCTCGGGCGGCACCGTCATCGTCTCAAGTCACGCCATGGATCTGGTGCAGCGAATGTGCGATCATGTCGCGGTCATTGCCAATGGACGGGTCTTGGCATCCGGCACCATCGAAGAGGTTCGCGCAGGCTCGACCCTCGAAGATCGTTTTGTCGAACTGGTCGGCGGCCGCCGTCACGGGGAGGGACCGGCATGGTTGCGACGCTCGTAAGGCTTCGCTTTCTGCTGCTGCTCAACACAATCAAGTCCAGCCCATGGCAGATTGTGGCAACAATCGCTGGCGGGCTGTATGGCCTCGGAATTCTCGTGGTGGTTGTGACCGCGCTCATCGGTCTCAGTTTTGCTCCGCCAGAGCTTGCGCGAACCGCGATCGTGCTTGGCGGTGCCGCACTCATTCTCGGTTGGACGATCTTGCCCGCCCTGACCGCCGGGATCGACCAGACGGTGGATCCGGCCAGACTGGTTACTTTTCCGATTCCGATCGACACGTTGCTCGTCTCGCTCGCAATCAGCGGCGTGCTCGGCGTGCCCGGCATCGTGACCTCGATCGCCGCACTCGCGGCTGCCGCGACGTGGTGGCAATACCCGATCGCGGCGGCGGTCGCCGTGGCCTGCTCAGCGATCGGCGTACTGACCGCCGTCGTCGGTTCGAGGATGCTCATTGCCCTCGGTTCGCGTCTGAACGCTGGGCGACGCTCTCGCGAGGCGCGCAGCGCCATCCTTATCGTGCTACTCGTGCTCATTGCGCCGATCGTCATGTTTGGCGGCCAGTTCATTCGGCAGCTCTCTGCTGACCTCCCTCGCATCGCCGACGTTGTCGCCTTCACACCGTTCGGTGCGATCTGGGCAGTGCCAGCGGATGTCGCTGCTGGCGAGTTCGGCAGAGCCGGGATTGAGTTCCTGATCGGCGTAGCAACTCTCGGAGTGTTCTCGGCCCTCTGGCGCTTCGGACTCGCGCGCGCGCTGGAGACACCAAAACGATCATCACCGACCTCGACGAGCACGCGCGGACTCGGACTCTTCGGGATCTTCTCGGGCAGCGCGACCGGCGCAGTCGCTGCCCGCGCGCTCACCTACTGGGTGCGCGATCCACGCTATGCCCAATCACTCATCAGCATCCCGGTGATTCCGATCATTGTGTTCTTCATCGCCGGAGCGGGAGACAACCTCGGGCCGCTCAACATTATTGGTCCGGTAGTCGCGCTGCTGCTCGCACTGTCGATCTACACCGACGTCTCGTACGACAACACCGCATACGCGCTACACCTGCAGACCGGGGTGAGTGGCCGCTCTGATCGCCTCGGCCGCGTTATCGCTCTCGCGACATTCGCGGTGCCGGTGTGTCTCGTTGCCACGATCTCGACAGTCTGGGTGGTCGACACGTGGTACCTGCTCCCGGCGTTGCTCGGAGTAACCGGCGGAGTGCTGCTGACGGGTTTCGCAATCTCTTCTGTGATCTCTGGTGCCGTGGTCTTTGGAGTTCCGGCCCCCGGCGAGAGCCCGTTCAAGTCGAAGCCGGGCGGCGGGTTCAGCCTCATGGTGTCGATGCTTGTCACCTGGACGGCCCTCATCATCCTCGTGCTGCCGACGCTCGGGCTCGCGCTCATGACCTGGGCGACCGAGAACATGGCGTACGGCTGGGCCGGATTGCTCGTCGGCCTCGGTCTCGGCACGGTGCTGCTTGTGATCGGCGTTCGCGTTGGTGGCGACATTCTCGATAAGCGCGGCCCAGAGTTGCTCTCGCAATTGCAGCAGCAGAAGTAGCGGCTCAGACCGCCTTGCGCGGCGAATGCCAGCGAGGTCGGCCAACTTGGCGTGCTTGGAAGGGCATACGTCGTCGAGGAGATCGCGTCGCGGGTTGGCTGAGGCAGCGGTCTGGCGAATACCATATGCAAACGATGTCTCCGTTTCTGTCCCAAGACTCCGCAGCAGCCCTCACGCGACTTGCGGCCGCCGAAAGCGCCATCCCGACGCCGCCACCGCTCGAGCGGCTTCGTGGCATCCGCGACTTCTTTGCCGCTGTCGAGCGAGACCCTGCCACCTTGCAAGCGGTGCGGGATGCTATCGCCGAAGGTATTCCGTGGGAAACAATTGCGAGCACTGCAGGCCTGAAACCGGCGGCAGCAAAGTGGCGTTGGCAAGGTACCGACGACGAGATCACCGCTCGCCAAGAGGCGGGAAGGCGGCGCGCGGCGCGCCCGAGCAGTGTTCCGACCGACTTGCCCGGCCTATCGGTGGCGCAAGCGGCGAAACACTTAGGGCTGAGCCCACAGGCGATCTATTTGCGTATCAGTCGCGGGAACCTGAGAGCCGAGACGGTCGAGTTGCCAGACGGCCGCCGCTACAAGCGCGTGCATCTCGCTTAACGGTCGAGCAGTCCGGCGCGCTCCGGGTGCTTCTCGAACCAGTCGGCAACATACGAGCACATGGGCACCACTCGGCGGCTCGAGTTGGCCTCGACGTCAGTGATTGCGAACTCGACCAGCTCGGCCGCGAGTCCGAGCCCGCGGTGGCTCGGTTGCGTGTACGTGTGGTTGAACGATATGGCGTTGCCGTTGATGCGGTAGTCGGCAACCGCAGCGACTTGACCGTCGATCTGGACGGTGTAACGGGAGGCATCCGGCTCGTGCGCAATGACCTTGGACATAGTACGAGAGTACCCGTCGCGAACTAGTGTGACTGTGATGCGCACTCCAATCCGACTCGTTCTTCAACTGACCATCGCCGTCGCGCTTGGCCTATCGCTTGCTCCAGCCACCCTCGCCGCTGCGGGACCGGTCGGGAAAGACACCAGCGACTTTACTTTCGACTCGTTCGACGCCGCCTACACGCTGTCCCGCGAAGCGAACGGCACCTCCAACCTGCAAGTGGTCGAGACGATCGTGGCCCGCTTCCCAGACTTCGATCAGAACCGCGGCATCATCCGCGCAATTCCAGATGACTACGACGGGGTGTCCCTCAACACGAGCGTGCAGTCTGTGACTGACCAGAACGGCACCTCGGTCCCGTTCGAAACCTCCTACACCGGCGGTTTCGCCGAGCTGGCGCTCGGCACTGACGCGTTCGTGCGCGGAGTCCAGACCTACGTGATCTCGTACACGCAGCAGAACGTCGTGCGTTCGTTCGCCGACACCAACGCTGACGAGTTCTATTGGGATGTGAACGGCACCGGTTGGCCGCAACCCTTCGGACAGGTCACGGCGACAGTACGCATCGACGACGAGGTCGCGGCATCCTTGACCGGAAACGCTGCCTGCTATGTCGGTGGCTTCGGTGAGAACGAGCAGTGCGCGATCGAGGACGCGCTCAGTGGCACCACTGGACAGCGCACGTTCAGCAGTGTGGCCACCGACCTCAACCCCTTTGAGACCCTGACGGTCGCAATCGGGTTCGGACCGGATACGTTCCTCACCCCCGAGCCCACGCCTCCGCCGGAGCCCCAGCCGATTCCGCTGTGGTTGCAGCTGCTGTCCGGCAGTCTCGGTCTGGCGAGCATCGCCGCCCTAGTCGCGGCGATCGTTTCGCGCGTGCGCGCTGGCGGAAGCGCGAAGGGACGCGGCGTCATCATTGCCCAGTACAGCGAGCCAGCCGGCATCGACATTCTGCAGTCAGCGCACCTGCTCGCGCGCGGCTCCTCCGGCATTCCGGCCGCTATCGTTCGGCTTGCGGTTCGCAAAAACCTGCGAATCTTGGCTTACGCGGTCGAGGAGGACGGCGCACCGTACACGCTGCAGTACCTGACTGATGATCGGGCGGATGCACTCGATCTCGAGTTGCTCAAGGTGATCTTCGGCGGCAAGCTCGTGGCCGGCGAGCTCAAGCCATATGGCGCTTACGATTCAACGCTTGCCACTGGTCTGGAAGAACTCTCGACGTCGGCAAAAACTTCACTTGAGCGGCAAGGCTTCCAGCGAAAGCCGACCGGTCGCGGTTTTGCGGCGCTCATGATGCTCGCACAGGTCGTGTTGCTCTTTCTCGGCATAGGTGTGGTTGTGCTTTCGGTTGCACTCTTCACCAACGTGAGCGCCCTGGTCGTCTTCTCGATCGTCGGTGCCTTCTTCGGCATCTTCATCGCGGCCGTTCTCATTTTCCGCCCGATGCAACTCACCGAGAAAGGTCGCGAGGCCAAGGACTTTCTCTTGGGGCTGAAGCGCTACCTCACGGTCGCGGAGCAGGAACGCCTCCGCGTGCTGCAGAGTCCCCAAGGTGCCGAACGAATCGACGTCGGCAACAACCTCGAGCTCGTCAAGCTCTACGAGAAGCTGCTGCCCTGGGCAGTGCTCTGGGGGGTCGAAGACCAGTGGATGCGCGAACTTGAATTGCGCGTTGCATCCCTCGGCGAAACTCCTGACTGGTTCATCGGCCGCAACGGCTTCGAGGTCGCAATCTTCAGCACCGCTCTTCGCGGTATGAACACGACCGTGACCGCACCGACGGCGAGTTGGTCAAGTAGCGGCAGTGGTAGCAGCTTTTCTGGCGGCTCCTTCGGCGGCGGCTTCTCCGGCGGGGGAGGCGGTGGTGGCGGTGGTGGCGGTCGCTAGGGTCGTGGGCCTGCTTCACTTGTCACGCATGAATTTGCCTCACAGACACTTCAGCGAAACGAAAATGCTGACTGCTGCAAACCTTGCGACCTAGGTGACGCTCAAGACGTCAACCCGATGACCGGATGCGGCAGCTCGCAATATGGCTTCGGCGACCCGGGCGGCCGCGGCGCCATCCGCAAAGGTAGCCGCTTCGGGTCCCACGGTCTTCCCGTCCGCTACAACAGCATCAACGAAGTGCGCCAACATATTAATGTGCGAATGCTCCCACCCAAGGATGTGGGCGCTGGGCCACCACGGCGCCACGAGCGGGTGGTGTGTCTCGTTAACGATGATCTCCATGAAACCCTCGGTCTTCGCCCCCGCGCGGGCGTGGTGGTGAAGTACGTTGAGGTTCTCTAGGTCCCAGTAGACGGAGCCCTTCGAGCCATTGATCTCCCAGCCGAGGCGGTTCTTGCGGCCGGGCGCGATGAGGGTTGCCGAAATCGTGCCCGTCGCGCCGCCCGCGTACTGCGCGAGCGCATCCACGGTGTCGATCGGTTCTCCCCGTGGAGGAGAGGTGAGCGGGTTGGTGATGAGCGCCGACACGGTCTCGATCTCGCCGACGAGGTAGCGGGCAGCGTCGATGGCGTGGCTGCCGATTACGTCGAGTGCCCCCGTCTTGTTGCCGAACTCGGCCGTCGGATCGGTGTGCCATTCCTGCGCGTAGCGGAAGTTGGCGCTGTAGATGTCACCGAGGTCGCCGTTCGCGATCATGTCGTGAGCGAGACGAACGGCGGGGACGAAGCGGTAGTTGAAGCACGTCAGGTTGAGCACACCCGCCGCGGCGGCGGCGGCGGCGAGCGTCGCTGACTGTTTCCAGTCGCCCAGTGGCTTCTCGCAAACGACGTGCTTGCCGGCGTTGATGGCCGCGAGTGTCGGCTCGAAGTGGGCGTCGTCGGGCCCGACATTGTCGAACACCTGAACGTTAGGGTCGTTCACCACGTCGTGCCAGTCGGTCGTGTAGTTCTCCCACCCATACCGCGTGGCCGCCTCCTGCACGCCCGACTCGGTGCGTCCGGAGATCGTGTGCAGTCGAGTTTGAGCGACGCCGGGCCAGAAGATATAGGGCAACTTCTTGAGGGCGTTCGAGTGCGTCTTGCCCATGAAGCCGTAGCCGAGCATCCCGAAACTGACGACAGGACGGTCGTCTGCTGGCGCGGGAGTCAGGCTCACGCGCGACCCACCTCAATGTCGGCACGGATCTTCTTGAGGTACTCAATCGACTGGCGTACGTTCTCTTCCTCGGTGCGCTCATTGTAGGGAGCGGCGAGCAGGTCGAGTTCGATCGCGAGTGAACCCTCAAAGCCTGCGTCAACGAGCACCCGTGCGATGGCGGGAAGGTCGATGACTCCTTCCCCCGCTGGCACCGACGGCCACGACGTGAAGCGCTCGGTGGGCACTCCGCCCTTGCGGAAGGTGATGTCCTTGGTGTGGGTCGCGACGCAGTGCACGGCGAGGTTCCTCGCGGCCTGCACCGGGTCCTCGAAGAGGCGAAGCGCGTTGCCGGTGTCGAGATTCACTTTGAGGTTCTCGCTGCCCACACCCTCGAGAATCTGGATGATCTCAAGCGACGTGAAGTCGATGTGATTCTCGATGGCGAGGGTCACTCCCTCTGCTTCGGCGACACTCACGGCCTTCTTGAGCATCGCGACCGACTTACGGACCATCTCCGCGTGGTCCCCGTCGACGTAGACCATGCTGGCCGCGACGATGCGCATGATGCTCGCGCCGACGTGCGCGGCGCGGGGGATGTGATTGATCAGGTCCGCGAGGGCCGCCTCATCCGTGCCGCCGTGCAAGCCGTCGGGGTGGCCCCAGCCGATTACGCGTTTGAGTTTGGCCTCGTCAAGCGAGGCCTTGATGTCTGCGCAGTATGCATCGTCGAACACGGGGAAGAAGATGGTTTCGAGCGCGACCTCGTCGACCTCGAGGCCGACGGCGTAGGGAACGAAGTCCTTCATCATGTCCCAACGAGTGCCTGGGTCGACTTGCAGACCGTCCCCGTAGATCTCGCCGAAGTAGCGATGGAAACTGTAACTGTCGATTCCGACGAGCATGTCATCAACTCCGATAACTAGTGGCTGGATGCACCGTCGTCCTCGAGCGGTGCCTGTAGTGAAACTACTATCAGTGCTCCAGTTCTGCAACACTTTCGGCTTACAACGACTGGCCCGCCCGGTTTGCGCCGCCTTGCGGCCCCCACCGCGCTCAGGTAAGGTAGTTCCACTACATCGTTCCGCAGAGCTCTCACGAAAGTGGACATGGCCGACTCACCCTCAGCGGGGCGCATTTTGGTTACACCGCGCTCCCTCACTCAGGGAGACCTCGACTCAATCGCTGAGTTGCAGCCGCTCCGCAGTGCGGGATACGAGCTGGTGTCGGCGCCGCAGGGCCGCACGCCCACCGAGGACGATCTGCTCGCTCTCGCACCCGGATGCGTTGGATGGCTCGCCGGCGTTGAACGGATCCCGGCGTCTGTGCTCGCCGCGGCCACGGACCTTCGCATCATTGCACGCAACGGCGTCGGAACCGACAACGTCGACATGACCGCAGCGGCCGGTGCCGGAGTCGCTGTCACGACCGCAACCGGCGCGAACGCGCAAGGCGTCGCTGAGCTCGCCCTGACCCTCGCCCTCATGTGCCTGCGCCAGGTGCCGTGGTCGTCGGCATCCGTGCGATCGGGCGGATGGGATCGCTGGCCGGCCAAGGAGGTCTCCGAAATCACGGTCGGGATCGTGGGTCTCGGCGCGATCGGTCGCAAAGTGAAGGCCGCGTTCTCGGCACTCGGAGCCACGGTCATCGGTTACGACCCGTATACCTCGGCGGAGGGCATCCGCCTCGTGGGTCTGGATGACCTCGTAGCGAGCGCCGACGTGGTGACTCTGCACGCCCCACCGCCCGACGACGGCAGTGCGCTCATCGACGCCGCTCGTCTGGCGCGCTTCAGCGAGGGCGCCATCCTCGTCAACACGGCGCGCGCCTCCCTCGTTGACGACCGCGCCCTCCTCGCCGCGCTCGTAGAAGGGCGGCTGGGCGCGTACGCCGTCGACGCGTTTGAGACCGAGCCACCCGAGCTGACTCCGCTGCTGCTGCACGCTCGCGTTATCGCCACACCGCACATAGGCGCGTACACGAGCGCGAGTGTGAGCCGCGCCACGACAATGGCGGTGAACTCCTTGTTGAAGAATCTGAAGAATCTGGAGAATCTGGAGAAGGGATGACCGACCTCACCGAGCTCACCAAGGCCGCGATCGTCGCGGTGCTGCGCGCACCCACGGCCGAGGCCGCCCTCAGCGCCGTCGATGCCCTCGTCGTGGGTGGAGTCACGGCGATCGAGATTACTTACAGCACACCCGAGCCAGCGAAGGTCATCCGCGAGATCGCGCGCCGCCACGGCACAGCGGTGTACCTCGGCGCCGGCACCATCACGAAGCCTGAGCAGGCAGCTGAGGTCGCCGAAGCCGGCGCCCAATTCTTGGTGAGTCCCGGATCGGTGCCGGATGTCGCTGCTGAGATGCTCGCGACCGGTCGCGTGATCATGTTGGGTGCGCTCACGCCGACCGAGGTGATGGTGGCTGAGCGCCTTGGGGCAGACGTAGTGAAGATCTTCCCCGCGTCGCTCGGTGGGCCAGCATTCCTCCGCGCTCTGCGCGGCCCGTTCCCCGACCTCAAGTTGATGCCGACCGGCGGGGTCAACCCTGGCAATATCGCGGAGTGGTTCGCCGCGGGGGCAGTGGCGGTCGGCGCAGGCAGCGAACTCCTGTCCTCGGCTGCGATGACAGCCGGCGACTGGGATGGCGTCACCGAGTCTGCGCGGGCCTTCGTCGCCGCACTGGGGCGCTGAGCCAGTGGGCATCGCGCGCACCGTGCTCGGCGACCGACCCACGAGCGAGTTGGGCGCGGTGAACTACCACGAGCATCTATTCCAAGTCTCGCCAGTGCTCGCGGGGGACGAGCTCGACGATGAACGGCTCAGCTCGATCGAGGCCGGGCTGTTGCGAGCATCCGGCTTCTTAACCATGATTGACGCGACCCCCCTGGGTCTCGGACGTCGGGCGGATGCGATCGCCCGGATCAGCATCGAGACCGGCCTGCACGTCATCGCTTCGACAGGTGCGCACCGCGAAGCGCACTACCCGGACGGTCACTGGATTCGCGAGCTAGACGAGAACTCACTGGCCGCCCTCTTCACTGCAGACATCGACCTCGGGATGGATGGCACTGAGGTTCGCGCGGGGCAGATCAAGACCGGTATCGGCTACTGGAGCATTTCGCTGTTCGAGCGCAGGGTGCTCGCCGCGGCCGCGACCGCGCACCGTTCAACGGGTGTGCCGATCATGGTCCACCTCGAGCATGGGAGCGCGGCCCTTGAGGTGGTCGACCTATTGGCAGCCGACGGGGTGTCGTCAGACGCGGTCGTCCTGGCGCACGTGGACCGCAATCCGGACCCGGTATTGCACGCCGAACTGGCGGCGGCTGGAGCCTATCTGGGCTACGACGGTTTCGCGCGCACCAAGATCTACCCAGATTCGGTACTCATCGAATGCGCGGCTCGCGCAATTGAGCTCGGCGCTGGTCAGCGAATCGTCATCGGCGGCGATGTCGCCCGACGAACCCGCTACATCGCATACGGCGGGATGCCGGGTCTGCAGTACCTCGGCGACCGCATCCTGCCTCGGCTCGAGGCCGCTCTGGGCGGGCCAGCCATCCAGCTGATCACCGTCGCTAACCCCGCACGCCTGCTGTCGCTCCGCGCCTGAGTCCGCGCGATCTCACCCGTCGGGGCGAGGGATCAGCCGTGGGGCCGGATGACCGCCTTGATGCAGTGGCTCGACGCCACCGCCTCGAGTGCCTCGGCGTACTGGTCGAGACCGAACTGGTGCGTCACCATGCCGCTGGTGTCAACGCGCCCCGTGCGGAGCGCAAGGAGTGCGCGGTCGAACGCGAACTGCTGCGCGAACGACCCTTTGATCGTCAGTTCGCGGCGGAAGATGTCGTAGGGGGCGATCGTCCACTTGGCGGACTCTGCGGCCATGCCGTACACGAAGACCGTACCGCCGACGCGCAGGAGGGCGAGCGCTTCGTCGAGGACCTTCACGACACCCGTTGCATCGACGACGTAGTCGAAGCCAGTGCCCGCGATCTCGCGGAGTTGGTCGTACGCGGCCGTCGGGTTGGTTCGATCGATCTTGACGATCAGGTCAGCACCGCGCTCGAGAGCGATGTCAAGCTTCGCCTGAGTGGGGGCGGCGACGACGAGGTAACCCGCGCCCGACGCTCGCAGCAGCTGTGTCAGGACGAGCCCGGTGGGCCCAGCGCCGATGAGCAGTACCTTCGCACCGGGGGTGAGCTCAAGCTTGTCGAGGCCGTGAACGACGCACGCGATCGGCTCGGTAAAGACGGCCACCTCTGGGTCAAGGTCGTTGACGACGAAGCAACGGTTCGCCGACGCCAGCACGAACTCCGCGAAGCCGCCAGCCGCGTTAACGCCTTGAGCGAGGATCGTCGTACAGTACTCCGGCTTGGCCCGCCGGCATTCCTCGCAGTGACCGCATGATCCCGTGTTGTCGAAGGTGACGAGGTCGCCGATCAACAGCGTGGTCACGGCTGAGCCGAGCTCGACGACCTCGCCGCAAATCTCGTGCCCCGGGGTGAGCGGGTAGGTGGGACCGAACTCGCCGTCGTGGAGGTGCAGGTCGGTGCCGCACACGCCCGCGACGATGACCTTGATGAGCACGTCATCTGGGCCCGGTGCCGGAGTGGGAACATCGGCGAGCGAGAAGCTCCCTGGCTTGTCGTAGACGATCGCTTTCATCGGCAGTCCTTTCAGATCTTCTGCATGGCGAGGCCCAACACCCCGCCAACGACATCAAGGCGCCGAGAGATATCGCCGACCGCGAGCACAGCGTGGTGGGACGCGAGGTTCTCCTCGAAGCGGTAGCCGTCCTCAACGCGCAGCACAGCGCCGTTGAGGCAGTCAGACTTCTCGTATTGTTCGTAGTTGGTGAGTACAGCGGACGCGACCACGAAGCTGTCCATCGTGCTGGTGATCTTCACGATCGTCATGTCACCCTCCGGCAGGCGAGCGTCGATGACATTCGAATTCGGGTTGACGATCTCTAGCACCGGCGGACGGAGTGTCCACTCGGTCGCCCATGACTGAGGGATGACTCCAAAGAAACCGCAGTGAGCGGTCAGGATGTGGTTCTCGGGCTTCTCCACCGTCGGGAAGTAGGGAATCTTTTCATGCTTGAGGGCGGCCTGGCCCATCAGAAACGGGTAAAGATTCGTCATGATGGCGGGTGTGCGGAAGGTCTCCCACGTGATGAACTGCGTGATCATCGACGTGAGATCCGCTTCGCAGCCCCAGATGAGGCCGCGCTCCTCAAACAGTAGGTTCCACGCCAGACACGGGGTTGTGTTGGAGGTATCCGACTCATTGAGACAGTTGATGCCTGCCGCGATCACCCCGGGTGTTTCGTCGAGCTCGTCGGCGAGCGCGATCTTCATGCGCAAGCCAGCATCCCGGGCACGTGCCGCGAGACCGACCATGGGCACCGTGGCGCCGATGCGCGCGATCTCGGCCTCGAGCCGGTCTTGCCCAACGCTGTCGGCCCGCGCCTGCAGTTCGCGGTAGCTACGTCGCTCGACATTCACTCCCAGCGAGCGCTTGAGGTCGTCGACACACTCGTCTTCCCACCAGTAGAAGCGCTTGAAGATGTCTGGCTGCTTGCCGGCGCCGAGGTTG
>JBBQLW010000023.1:0-14825 GCA_038328315.1 Actinomycetales bacterium | reverse complement strand
GGGTGACTGTTCCCGTTCTGACCTTGCTCGGCGGGAACGCGCCAGGGACGCTCGAAGGTCACGGTCCGATCGACGCCGATACCGCCCGCCGCCTCGCCGGCCATGCGCCGAGCTTTCACCGTATCCTCACCCACCCGATCTCCGGCACAGTGCTTGATATTGACCGCACCAGTTACCGCCCGCCGGCCGATCTGAAGCGCTTCGTTGAGTTGCGGGATGTTGTCTGCACGTTCCCCGGCTGTGGTCGGTCTGCCCGCGGGTGTGATCTCGACCATACGGTCGCGTGGGCTGACGGCGGGAGCACCTCGGCAGCCAACCTCGCGAGCCTGTGTCGACATCACCATCGCCTGAAGCACGAAACCGGGTGGACCGTCACCCGCAACAACGACGAAACCATCTGGCAGAGCCCGACGGGCGCGGTCCGCAACGCGGACCCACCACCGTTCTAGGGCTGAGTGCGTTCTAGGACTGAGTGCGCTCTGTGTCGGTGTCGGTGTCGTTGTCGGTGTCGTCGGTGTCTGTGTCATCTGTGTCGTTGGCGTCCGTGCTGTCCCTGACCTTGCGCCGGGCCCGCCGAGCCAGGATTCTTCCGGCGATGGTGTCGACGAGCACTCCGATGGAGATTGCGACGGTCACCGATATAACGATTGCGAGCAACGGCTGCTCTCTCAGGACGGACCCGAAGGTGAGTCCCACTCCGACGTTATACAGCGACCAAGTGACGCCAGCGGCCGCAGAGAGAGGGAGAAACCGCTGGTATGGCAGGCCGACAGCTCCAGCACTGAGGTTGACGGCGATCCGCCCGAACGGGATGTAGCGAGCGGTGAAGATAAGCACGGCGGGGCGCGCCAGAACAGCGCCTTGCACCCTGGCAAGTGCGCGCGCGATGCGCGGCCTACGCTGCCAGCGCCAGCGGTCAAGACCAACCTTGCGCCCGATCCAAAAGCAGATGCTGTCGCCGACGATCGCACCGATCGCCGCGACCGGGATGACGAGAGCGAGCGCGGGCGTGCCGGTGGCGCCAGAAAGTGCCCCGAGCGCGACGACCGCCGTCTCGCTCGGCACGATCACCAAGAACGCGTCGAGCACAACGAACGTGAATAGCGCCGGGAACAGCCAAGGCGAGTCAGCGATGCCGACGAGAAGGTCTTCCATCAGGTGGGGTCCTCGATCAACTATCGGCCTCGATCAACTATCGGCCTCGATCACTCGATCATTCGCAGTCCTCGACCATTCGTAGTCCTCGACCATCGGAATAGCTTGCCACAGCCAAGGGGACTGTCAGTGCCGCATCCGGCTGATTAGTGTTGACCACATGAGCTCGAATCGTCGAGTCGGCGTGATGATCGACCGAGACCTCCCTCCTGAGCAGCTCGTGGCGCTGTCTCGAACTGCCGAGGCTCTCGGAGCCGACGACGTCTGGGTTGTCGAAGACATCGGTTGGGGCGGTGGAATCGCGGCGGCCGCCACAGTGCTCGCTACCACCTCACGCGTGCGCGTCGCCATCGGGATACTCCCAGCGCCGCTCCGCAACCCGGTGCTGTTGGCAATGGAGATTGCAACGCTCGGTCGGCTCTATCCCGGTCGGTTCGTTGCAGGAATCGGGCACGGCGTGCAGGACTGGATGCGTCAGGTTGGAGCGGCAGTACCGTCGCCCCTCGCGCTGTTGGAGGAGACCTTCACCGTCATACGGCGGCTCCTTGCCGGCGAGCGGGTGACGCTTGCCGGTCGGGCGATCTCGGTCGATGACGTCGGGCTCGTGCATCCGCTCATCTCACCGGTGCCCTTGCTCGCCGGAGTGACCGGCCCCAAGTCTCTCGACCTGTCCGGCCGGATCGCCGACGGGGTTGTGCTCGTCGAAGGCTCGGGTGCATCCGAGATTCGGGATGCTATTGCTCGCGCCGCCGATCGTACCGAGCCATACGAGGTTGCCGTGCTCTGTCACTTCTTTGTGAGCGACGATCCTCAACTGGTGGCCGATGCAGTCGACGGAGTCGCGACTGACTTCTTTGGCGGCCGGGAGCGCGATTTCACGATCGCTGCGGGTAACGCCGCCCAGAGTGCCGACGTGATTCGCGGTCTGTGGGAGGCGGGTGCGACAACCGTCGTGCTGCGGCCGATGGGCGATCTCGAGGCACACTTCGGGCATGTCATTGCTGCCCTATCGGCTCAGAAACGCGCCTGACTGGTAGGATGTCAAGGTTGCTCCCGGTGTTCCGCGGTGCAACCGGAGCAGGCTGGCACGAAGCTGGTCACCGGTGGTGAACTTCCAAGGTTCTTGGAGCTTTTCTACTGTTGACCAGAGCAGCACTCATAACGAGTTTGCCGCCAAAGCGTCCGGGGCGTCCAGCCCCGCGCCCCTTTCTGTCCGCTCCTGCTCCTTGGAGCGTCGCGACCACACGGGTTGCGACAGTAAACAAAGGAGAGAACCCCTTGGAGGGTCCAGAAATCAAATTCGCCGAAGCCATTCTCGACAACGGCAAGTTCGGCAAGCGCACCGTCCGCTTTGAGACCGGTCGACTTGCGCAGCAAGCCCAGGGCGCGGTCGCCGCGTACCTCGACGAAGACACCATGATCCTGAGCGCCACGAGCGCAGGCAAGCATCCGCGAGAGGGCTTCGACTTCTTCCCGTTGACGGTGGATGTCGAAGAGCGCTCATACGCCGCGGGAAAGATCCCCGGTTCGTTCTTCCGACGCGAAGGACGTCCATCCACCGAGGCAATCCTCGTCTGCCGCCTCATCGACCGGCCGCTGCGCCCGACCTTCGTCGAAGGCTTACGCAACGAGGTGCAGATCGTCATCACGGTGCTGTCCATCGCGCCGGACGAGTTCTATGACGCGCTCGCCATCAATGCGGCATCCGCTTCAACACAGATCTCGGGCTTGCCGTTCTACGGCCCGGTTGGCGGCATCCGCCTCGCCCTGATCGGCGACCAGTGGGTCGCGTTCCCGAAGTTCAGCCAACTCGCTGATGCGGTGTTTGACCTCACGGTTGCTGGCCGCCTCGTCACAGACGAGAACGGCAACGAGGATGTCGCGATCATGATGGTCGAGGCCGAGGCCACCGAAGGCAGCTGGGACCTCATTAAAGCTGGCGCAACCAAGCCAGACGAGGCCGTGGTTGCTCAAGGCCTCGAGGCGTCCAAGCCGTTCCTCACGCAACTCATCAGGGCGCAGCAGCAGCTCGCGGCCCAGTCGGCCAAGCCGATTGCCGACTACCCGGTGTTCCCACCGTACGCCCAGGAGACCTATGACGCTGTCGCCGGCCTGTCGTATGACGAGCTCAAGACGGTGTACCAGATCGCCGACAAGCAGGAGCGCCAGAACGCCGACGATTCCCTCAAGGCTCGCGTCAAAGAGACCATCTCGGCCAAGGTCGACGCCGAGGAACTGCCCATTGCGGCACTCGCAGACTTCAGCGCGGCATACAAAAGCGTGTCCAAGAAGGTCATGCGAAACCGGGTGCTCACCGAGGGCATTCGCATCGACGGTCGCGGGCTCAGTGACATCCGCGCGCTCGACGCCGAGGTGCAGGTCATCCCGCGCGTCCACGGCTCAGCGATCTTCCAGCGCGGTGAGACCCAGATTCTTGGAGTTACGACGCTCAACATGCTGAAGATGGAGCAGCAGATCGACTCGCTGAACCCGGTCAAGAAGAAGCGCTACCTGCACCACTACAACTTCCCGCCGTACTCGACCGGTGAGACCGGCCGAGTTGGCAGCCCCAAGCGTCGCGAGATCGGGCACGGCTTCCTCGCCGAGCGCGCCCTCGTGCCGGTGTTGCCGCCGCGCGAGGAGTTCCCGTACGCGATTCGCCAGGTGTCAGAGGCTCTCGGGTCGAACGGTTCGACGTCGATGGGGTCTGTCTGCGCCTCAACGCTCTCGCTGCTGAACGCCGGAGTGCCGCTGCGTGCCCCGGTCGCAGGTATCGCGATGGGACTCATCTCAGACGAGGTTGACGGCCAGACGCGCTACGCCGCACTGACCGACATCCTCGGAGCAGAAGACGCCCTCGGCGACATGGATTTCAAGGTCGCAGGCACCTCGGAGTTCGTCACCGCGATTCAGCTCGACACCAAGCTCGCTGGGCTCCCGTCGAGTGTTCTGGATGGCGCGCTGAAGCAGGCCAAGGAAGCTCGCACCGCGATCCTGTCCGTCATCAACGCAGCGATCGACGCGCCAGACGAGATGGCGCCGACCGCGCCTCGCGTCATCAGCGTGCAGATCCCGGTCGACAAGATCGGTGAGTTGATCGGGCCAAAGGGTAAGACCATCAACCAGATCCAGGATGACACTGGAGCTGACATCTCGATCGAAGATGACGGAACCGTTTACATCGGTGCCGTCGATGGCCCTTCGGCCGAGGCCGCTCGCGCTGCGGTCAACGCGATCGCGAATCCGCTCAATCCCGAGGTCGGTGAACGGTTCCTCGGAACCGTCGTCAAGCTCGCGACGTTCGGCGCGTTTGTTTCGCTCACCCCCGGCAAGGATGGCCTGCTGCACGTCTCTGAGGTGCGCAAGCTCGCCGGTGGTAAGCGAGTCGAGAACGTCGAAGACGTTCTCTCGATAGGCCAGAAGATCCAGGTCGAAATCACCAAGATTGACGATCGCGGAAAGCTCTCACTCGCGCCGGTGACTGACGATGCGGATGCCGCGGACACCGATGGTTCCGGTGCCTCTTCCGAGGGCCCTGAAGCGCCAGCGGAGGGCTAGTTATACAAGCTTGCGCTTCAGCATTGAGCGATTAGCGCTGCGACGGGCCCACCTCCGTGAGAGGGTGGGCCCGTCCTGCAATGACGGGAGCTGCTGATTCATCCTCACAGGTGACACGCAGGGCTTCGTTACCCTACTGTGATCGAGTGATCCGTTACGTGGCTCCGCTCGATCGGTTCGTGACCGACGCTTCGCTGTGGTTCGAGAGCATGTCGATGATGTGGATTGCCATGGCGGTCACCGTAGCCATCGCCGCGACCCTCGTGTTTGTTGCCCGTCGCAGGCAACGGGCCCAAGAGCGAGTGCCGCAGTATCGCCGCACCGGCGCGCAACAGAGCCAGCGTGGCGCGCGGCGCTAATTTTCACCCGTGGCCCGTCGAGACACAGTGCCGTAACGATTGAGCATGCCGCACGTTTTGTGTCGACGTCAGCGCTAACCTGATCCTGCCAAGGCAGCGACAGAGGACGACATGACATCGGTGGATCCGGCATCGAAAGTGCAAACGGCTGAGACTGCAATTGTGCGTAGCTCGCCAAGACACCGCCAGATCGGTTCGTCTGAGCTTTCGGTCTTTCCTCTCGCGATGAGTGGCAACGTGTTCGGCTGGACAACCGACGACGCGGCTTCTTCGAGCATCCTCGATGCCTATGTCGCGCAAGGTGGCAATTTCATCGACACCGCTGACTCCTACGCAGCGGGCCGCAGCGAGACCATCATCGGTAACTGGATGCGATCGCGACGCAATCGGGACGAGCTCGTCATCGCCACCAAAGTTGGCAAGAGCGCTGACAATCCGGGGCTCAAAGCGCGCGTGCTTACTCGTGCAGTCCACGCATCGCTCGAGCGTTTGCAGCTTGACCATGTCGACTTGCTGTACCTGCACATTGACGACCCCAGCGTCGAGTTTGAGGAGACCCTGCTCGCGGTTGACGAACTCATCCGAGCCGGCTCGGTGCGGTACTTTGGTGGATCAGATCACACCGGCAATCGTCTGATCGAGGCGCGCATCGCATCCGCGCAGCTGGGAGTCGCGCCAATGGTGGCGCTGCAGAATCACTACAACTTGATGCATCGTGACGAGTATGAGGGCGATCTTGCTCGCGTCGCGATCGCACAGGGTCTCGGAGTGATGCCGCGTTTTGCGCTCGCGAGCGGCTTTCTCACCGGCAAGTACCGGCAGCGCTCAGACTTCCAGAAGAACGAACGGGGCGGTGCTGTCGCCAAGATGCTCACGAGGCCCGGTCTGCGCATTCTCGCGAGTCTCGACCGCATTGCTGCCGTGCACGAGGCGAGCGTTGCATCCGTCGCACTGGCGTGGTTGCTGACCAAACGGAACGTCGTTGCGCCGGTGGTTTCTGCGAGTTCGGCCGAGCAGGTCGAGGAACTCACGCTGTCAACACGCCTGCAGTTGACGCGTCAGCAGGTAGCGGAACTCGATCGCGTTTCTGCGTGACTTCACCCGATCACTCGAGCCGAGAACACCAGCGTTGAGCTAGTGTCAAACGATCGCCACGCCATCGAGAACTCGGCTCGCAAGGCGACTCATGGCAGCGGATGCGGCGATAGCGTCACCGGCGTAACCGCCGGCGAGAGCTCCGTCGCGGACGAGCAGAAACTCATCAGCTGCATCCCCTGGCGCTGGATGCCCGGCCTCGCGCAGTAGTCCGACAACGGTCTCGGTGTACCACTCGCGGTGCATCGTCACTACCCCGCGAACTGGATGTCGTGGATCGGCAAACTCGGCGGCGGCGTTGATGAACGGGCAGCCACGGAATCCGGGAGCGCCGATTTCGTTCCCGACGGCCTGAACGAGCCGACGCAGTGCGGTCTCAGCATCGGGAGCGGCCGCAATGATCACCCCGATGCTGTCACGCACCGTGTGATGGCGATTCGTGATGTACGCAACGATCAAGTTGTCTTTTGCGCGATAGTGCTTGTAGAACGTTGCCTTCGTTACAGACGACTCGGCAATGAGACGGTCGACGCCGACCGTGCGGATGCCGTCTTCGTAGAAGAGTCTGTCGGCGCAGTCGAGGATGCGCCCCTTTGCCGGGGCGCGGTGCGCGGTGGGGAGCTTGTCAACGGCCATCACGGCGGGACTCCTCACAGGGGTGCGGCGGCACTGAAGGTCAACGTACCACATGAGGACAGACAGATCGTCCCACCGGGATGAATGTCGACCCTGCCTCAGGGGCCACTGCACTGCACCGGGCGATGACATAGGCTCGTCGCTGATGACAAACGGTGCGCACGCTTTCCCACTCGATCTGCCAGAGCTCTCCTTCACCGCATCCGGAAACTGTCTGGTGAGGCGCACGGTGCTAGCGAGCGGGGTGCGCATTCTCAGCGAGCAGGTCCCCGGCGCCAGAAGCGCGACGATCGGGTACTGGGTCGCCGTCGGCTCGCGCGATGAGAACGAGGGAACCTACGGTTCAACGCACTTTCTCGAGCACCTCCTCTTCAAGGGGACGAAGACCCGAAGCGCGTTGGACATCGCTGTCGCCTTCGATTCTGTCGGCGGAGAACACAACGCTGTCACCGCCAAGGAATACACCTGCTACTACGCAAAGGTGCAAGACCGCGATCTCGCCATGGCGGTCGAGGTCATCGCCGACATGCTGACTTCGAGCCTGATCGACGAGACTGACTTTGAGAGCGAGCGCGGGGTCATCCTCGAAGAACTTGCCATGGCAGACGACGACCCAACGGATGTCACGAGCGAACGATTCTTCGAAGCTGTGCTGGGTACCCACTCGCTCGCACGCCCGATTGGTGGAAGCCAGGAGACGATCGCTGCAGCCACCCGCTCGGCGGTGTGGACTCACTACCGGGAGAATTACGAAGCCCGAGACCTCGTGATCACTGCCGCTGGCGCTGTCGACCACGACGAGCTGGTTGCGCTCGTGACTCAGGCGTTGCGTGCCGCTGGCTGGGACTTGAGTGTCGAAGGGAGGCCGGTGGAACGGCGAGTAACCGCCGTCGAGCGGATCGAACAGGCGAGCCCGCTCGTCGTCGTGCCGCGGCCTCTCGAGCAAGTCAACATCATCGCGGGAGTCATCGGACTCGCCGCTACCGACGAACGACGATTCACACTTGGCGTGCTCAACGCGATTCTTGGTGGCGGAATGTCGAGCCGCCTGTTTCAGGAAGTTCGAGAGAAGCGCGGGCTCGCCTACTCGGTGTACTCCTTCACGCAGAGCTACTCCGATAACGGCATCGTTGGGCTGTACGCGGGATGTTCGCCAGCCAAAACGGCGCAGGTCGTCGAATTGCTCCTTCACGAGTTCGCAGGGCTTGCCAGCGGGGGAGTAACAGAAGAAGAATTGCGACGCGCAGTTGGGCAGCTGAGCGGGGCATCCGCGCTGGCGCTCGAAGACTCCGACACCCGCATGTCACGACTCGGACGAAGCGAATTGACCCAGGGCGAGTTTCTCGATCTCGACGAATCGCTGCGACGACTCGCGCTCGTCTCGCTCGCGGGTATCCGTGACCTTGCGGCTGAACTGGTAAGTCGACCGCTGTCGATCGTGGCGGTTGGTGCGATCGACGAGCACGCTCTCGCTGGCCTTCAGAGCGTTTCACAGGCGAGCTGAGATGGCCCACTACCTGTATTTGGTTCGGCACGGTGAGCAGCAGGACGCTGAACACGGGCTCCCGGACGGCCCGCTTTCGGCGAAGGGTAAGCGTCAAGCGCGGGCGATTGCGGAGCGACTGAGTGGCGTACCGATCACTCGCGCATGGCACTCACCGTTGCAGCGAGCCGAGCAGACCGCAGCCATCATGACAGAGCGGATGCCGTCCCTCGCGTCAGAACCGAGCGCCCTGCTGATGGACTGCATTCCATCGGGCCCAACGCCAGACATGCCGAGCGCCTTTGAACCGTTCTTCGGTGGCGTGACGGCCGAAGAAATCGATGCTGGCACAGCTCAGATGGCGGATGCCGTCGCCGAGTTTCTGGCACCAGCTCGCGAAGACCGCCACGACCTGCTCATCACGCACAACTTCGTCATCGCTTGGTTCGTGCGGGAGGTCTTCGATGCTCCGGCGTGGCGTTGGCTCGGAGTGAATCAGGCCAACTGCGGACTCACGATCATCCGCGTTCGCAGCGCGAAGCCGCCGGTGCTGGTTGCCCACAACGATCTCGGGCACTTGCCGGCTGAATTGCGCACCGGGATGTCGGTCGATCAGCCGTACTGAACTGGCTCGGCACGCGCGTTGGTAGATTGTCCTCATGACAACGACCGTCGCCATTGTCGGTGCCACCGGACGCATGGGTACGCTCATCTCGCGCTTGGTGAATGAATCGTCGGAGTTCGCGCTTGGCGCCCAGCTGGGCTCGAAGGGCGAGCTAGCCAGCATCCTCGGCGCTGACATCGTCGTGGACGTTACAGCGCCGGGACCCTCGCAAAAAGTCGTCGAGTACGCCGTAAGCAACGGAATAAACGTACTCGTCGGCACCTCCGGTTGGTCGCGCGAGCGCATCGCCTCGCTCGAGCACGAAGTCGCGCTTCAGCCGGGTGTCGGCGTTATCATCGTGCCGAACTTCTCGATTGGCTCGGTGCTCGCGACGAGTTTTGCCGAGATGGCTGGCCGATTCTTCGAATCCATCGAGATTGTCGAGGCGCACCACGCGAGCAAGCTGGATTCGCCGTCCGGTACCGCGGTGCGCACCGCGGAGTTGATTGGTCAGGCTCGAGCCGAGCTCGGTCCGGTTGTTGCTCCGCACGTTGACCAGCGCGCGCGCGGCCAGCAAGTGTCGAGCATCCCGATCCACAGTTTGCGAATGCAGGGGGTGCTGGCGCGGCAAGACGTGATCTTCGGAGGATCCGGTGAGCTGCTGACAATCAGCCACGAGACGCTTGACCCGAGCTCGTACGAAACCGGGATTCTGTTGGCGTTGCGAGCAACGAGCTCAGCGCTCGGCGTTACCGTCGGGCTCGACAAGCTCATTAATCTGCGGCTCGACCGCGACCCAGCAACTCCGTGAGCGCGCGCCTAGCGACGATCATCATGGCGGCGCTGCTCGTGCTCTATCTTGGCTTCGTCACGCAGTATGCGGTACTGCTGATCGTCTCCGAGAACGGCATCGCGAGAGCCCTCGGGGTCGCACTGGCGGTGTTGCCGCTCATCGGTGGATGGCTCCTCGTCGCTGAGATCGCGTTTGTGATTCGTGGCGAACGACTTGTTGCACGGTTGGGCTCAGAGGGCGGACTACCGGTCGACGATTTGCCACGCCTGCCGAGCGGTCGGATTGATCCGGTTGCCGCCGATGCCGAATTTCCGCAATACAAGACCGCAGTCGAGACCGACCCGCAGTCCTGGCGTTCCTGGTTGCGACTCGGCCTTGCCTACGACGCCAGCGGTGACCGCTCGCGAGCCCGGTGGGCGACCCGAAAAGCGATTGCTCTGGCGCGCTCGCTCAACGACTGATGAACGCGGCGATCGCGGCATCCACCGTGGCGTGGCGAAACTCGAACCCGTCGTTCGTGAGTGCAACAGGCTCGACGAGTTCGCTCGAAAGCAAGAGATCGTTGCCTGCGTCGCCGAGTGCCTTCAACGCGAACTCGGGAACGACAAACGGGTGCCACCTGCCCAACGCCTTCGCAAGAGCGCGAGTGACCTGCTCCGAGGTTGCGGGGGTTGGCCCGGCAAGATTGACGACGCCGCTCAGATTTGAGGCGAGCAGATGACGGATGGCAGCGGCTTCGTCGTACAGGCTGATCCACGGCCAGTGCTGCGTACCGGAGCCAAAGCGTGAGCCCAGTCCGAGCTTGGTGAGCGGAATCAGCGGGGTAAACGCTCCGCCCTGGCCGACAACGACCCCGGTGCGAAACTTTACGAGCCGCGTCGTGGTCGGTGTGAGGTCCGCCGCCCGCTCCCAGGCTTCGACAACATCGCTGAGAAAGCCAGTGCCCTTCGGGCTCGCTTCGGTCAAAGTCACTCCCGGCTGGTCCCCGTAATACCCGACGGCAGAACCGCTGAGAAAGACCGCGGGCGGATGCTCGGCTCGAGCGATCGCTTCAGCAATCGTTCGCGTTCCATTCACCCGCGAGTAGAGAATCTCCTTCTTGTACCCGTTCGTCCACGGCAGTCGGCCGGTGGTCGCTCCGGCAAGATTGATGACGGCATCCGCCGATTCGATTGCCTGCTGGTTGATTGTCTGCTCGGCTGGCGACCACTCATACTCGGTGGCGGTGCGCGGCGTCCGCCGCACAAGGCTCAGGACGGCGTGCCCATCGGCTTCCAGTTGCCGGCACACCTCTGTGCCGATGAACCCGGATGCCCCGGAGACGAGCACCCGCATACTCGCGGGCTTCGACTCAGCCACTAGGCGAGGCTGGCTTCGAGTGTGATGGTGATTCCCGCAAGGGCTTGCGACACCGGGCAGCCGATCTTGGCTTCGCCAGCGAGTCGTTGGAAGTCGTCTGCGCTGATCCCGGGAACTTTCGCGCTGACGAGCAGGTGGCTGCCGGTGATTCCGGTTCCCGGTTCGAACGTCACCGCTGCCGTCACTTGAAGGCTCTCCGGTGGTGTCCCGTGGCTAGCCAACGCGTTCGAGAATGCCATCGAGAAACAGGCAGAATGTGCCGCGCCGAGAAGTTCCTCTGGGTTAGTTTTTCCGGTAACTCCTTCGGACCGCGCAGCCCAGGTAACCGGGAATTCGGCGGCGTCTGAAGAATCAAGCGAGGTGGTTCCCGATCCGCTCGTGAGATCGCCGAACCAGAGCGTTGTTGCTTCGCTGGTAACTGACATGGTCGTGACCCTTTCGTTACCGCCCAGCCTATGCGTCTCAGGTGGTGGGGGCAGCCGTCCGGCCGAGTATTCCAGCGCGCAGCAACAGCAGGTAGATCTGGCATCCGAGGCAGTAGCCAAACACGGAGTTGAGGAAGGCCGCGATGAAGGCGGCGCTCGCTGTGATGAGGAGCCCAAACGGCACCCCGAGGAGGTGCAGCGTGACACCTGCGAGCGTGATGACGAAGCCGACCCCTTGCGAGAACGTCGGTGGGATGGGATCTTCAAGCTCAGTCGGCGGTCTGAGCCGCGGGCTTACGAGCGCACGAAAGACAGCGCCGTACGGGTGACGCTGGATGCCAGCGATCGCGCCCCAACCGAACAGGATTGTAATGATGGCGAAGACAATGAAGCCTGGCTCGCTCGCTCTGGAGATGGCCGTTGCACCGACGGGGGTCAGCAGACTCAGCGCGACCACAATGAGCAGGAGCGCTGCCGTGATCCCGGCCCCGAACCGTGGGCCGCGGGGGTCGATACCTCTCTGTCCCGGTTTCGCTGCGAGGCTCGGCTTGGTTGACGGTTTGGCTGAACTCATTGGTAACTCCTTGGCGGAAGGTCAGTGGAAGCCATTGTCAGGTCGCGAGAATGCGATCGATTTCGGCGCGAACTGACCCCGGCCGGGCAGCACCGCCGATGCGTGCGCGAACTCTGCCCTTTGAGTCGAGAATCAAGGTCGTTGGGGTCTGCATAACCCGAAAGCGTTTGGCGATATCCGGACGCTGGGTGAGATCAACATCGACGTGAGTGACGTTGGCGTATTCGGATGCCGCTGTCTCAAGAACAGTGTGGGTTGCGCGGCAGGGTGCGCAGACTTGCGTCGAGAATTGCACGAGTGTCGCGCCTGGGGCGAAGCGCGCCACCCCTGGAACATCCCTCACCTTGACAACGGTTTCGTCGCCGCTCTGGGTCACCTGACCTTGACGCGCACGCCACAGAAGTCCGATAACCGTGCTGAGAGCCACGAGCGCCACGAGCGTCACGAGGCTCACTACGACGGTTTCAGCAGTCACAATGCTTCCACCATACGGCGCGCCGCGCCGCCAGTCGCATTGTTGAGAACTGTTACCCGAGGGCCTCGGCGTGGGGGCCGGGCCGGTCTCTTCCCGCTCGCTATCGTGAGCGTTGTGAGCGAGACGAGCGAAGCATCCAAACCAGCGGCAGCAATTCAGTTTCGCTCGGATGTCACCGTAGAACTGGTTCGCTCGAACGCGAGCGACGCCGATGTGCTGTTCGCAGCGCGGGTCTCGACCCAGGGCGAGCAATCACTCGCGGCAGCGCAGGACGAGAACCTCGACACATCGCGCAGCAAGGGGCTCATCAACTACCTCATGCGCGATCGACACGGTTCACCGTTCGAGCACAACTCGCTGACCTTCTACGTTCAGGCTCCGATCTTCGTGTTTCGCGAGTTCATGCGCCACCGCATTGCCTCATATAACGAAGAGAGTGGCCGCTACCGCGAGCTCAACGCGGTCTTCTACGTGCCCGGCCCTGACCGCAACCTTGTGCAGGTCGGAAAGCCGGGAGCATACGAGTTTCACCCCGGCTCGGCAGAACAGACTCGGCTGGCTGTTGCAGAAGCCGAACGAATTGCAACCGAGGCATACACCTCGTATCAGCGGATGCTCGAAGCCGGCATCGCGCGCGAGGTCGCCAGGATCGTGCTCCCGCTGAGCATCTACTCCTCGATGTATGTGACGGTCAACGCTCGCTCCCTCATGAACTTTCTCTCGCTTCGAACCAAGCGAGAAGGCTCGCACTTTCCGTCGTACCCTCAGCGCGAGATCGAGATGTGCGCCGAGAAAATGGAAGAGCACTTTGCCGCGCTCATGCCGCTGACGTACGAGGCATTCAACGAGAACGGGCGCGTCGCGCCGTAGCCACCGCGGTAGCCTGTAAAGCGTGACTGAGAAGACCAATCCGTTCGGCCAGGTGCTTGTGGCGCTCATCACGCCGTTCACCGCGGACGGCGAAGTCGATTGGGCCGGCGTCGAAAAGCACATTGACGACGTTATTACGGCGGGTGCAGACGGCATTGTCGTCACGGGAACGACCGGTGAGACATCCACCCTGACTGACGCCGAAAAGCTCCAACTTGTGGAGGTCGGCAAGAGCGTCGCCGGGTCACGAGCGACGATCATCACCGGCGGCGGTTCAAACGAGACGGCGCACGCCATCGAGTTGTACCGGGCGAGCGAGAAGGCCGGGGCAGACGGGGTGATGATCGTCACCCCGTATTACAACAAGCCAACGCAGGCTGGGGTTCTGACCCACTTTCGGCTGATCGCCGACGCGACGGATCTGCCGGTTATCCTCTACGACATTCCGGGACGCACTGGCATCCCGATCAAGTACGAAACGATCCTTCGTGCAGCCAAGCACCCGAACATTCTCGCCATAAAGGATGCCAAGGGCGACTTCAGCGAAGTCAGCCGCGTGCTGAATCAGACCGACCTCATGTACTTTTCCGGCGACGACGTGAACGTGCTGCCGCACCTCTCGATCGGTGCAACAGGACTCATCGGGGTCACCGCGAACATCGCGGCTGCGCCGTACCGCCAAATAGTAGACGCCGTCAACGCTGGCGACCTCGCAACGGCGACCGCCGCCCACAAGGCCCTGGAGCCACTTGTGCGTGCGACCATGACGCATGTTCCGGGCACTGTGGCAGCGAAGTACATCCTGCACGGTCTCGGGCGGATCTCAAGCCCGCGCGTTCGCCTTCCACTCGTTGGACCCGAGGACGGCGAGGCGGCGCTTATCGAGGATGACCTCGCGCTCGTCGGCAGCATCCCAGGCTTGAAGCTCGAGAATTTCCGCCCAGATCGCAATGCTGCCGCGGGCGGCGCATTGCCCAAAGTCGCAGGCACGACCCGCTGACATAGCGCTGCTGTAGCTCAGGGGCTGACGGCCCCACCGCACGACTCTCGAGGAACCGATGCCAGTCTCCGTTTACGATCCGCCCCCCCTTGCCAACGGCACCCTCCGCGTCACGCCGATCGGCGGGCTCGGCGAGATCGGCCGCAATATGACGACCTTCGAATACGAGGGCAAGATTCTGATCGTCGACTGCGGGGTGCTGTTCCCCGAGGAGAATCAGCCTGGCGTCGACTTGATCCTGCCGGACTTCAGTTCCATTCGAGACCGGCTTGACGACATCCTCGGCATCGTGCTGACCCACGGGCACGAGGACCACATCGGTGCGGTGCCGTACCTGCTGAGGCTGCGTCAGGACATCCCGCTGATCGGATCGACCCTGACGCTTGCCTTCATCGAGGCCAAGCTCAAGGAACATCGGATTACGCCGTACACCCTGACC
>JBBQLW010000022.1:0-14851 GCA_038328315.1 Actinomycetales bacterium | reverse complement strand
CGGTTGACTTCCGCGATCGAACAACTCAACTCGTTCAGCGCGGGCTCGACGAACGTAACGGCGACAACGTATCGGTTCGAACGCACAACAGAATCGGCCGCATCGCCGTCCCGTTGACGTGAGTTACCGCTTGGAACGCATCAGCGGACGAAGAAGAATGCCAATGAGCGAGTTGAGTATGCCGAGCACGAGTGCCCCGAGCACGCCCCACCAAAAGCCGTCAACGACGAGTCCAAACCCGAACAAGCTTGAGAGCCACGCGGCCAAGAGCAGCAGCAACCCGTTCACAATGAGCGAGATGAGGCCAAGCGTGAGGATGTAGAGGGGAAACGCGACGATGCGAATGAAGTTGCCGATGATTCCGTTAACGAGGCCAAAAATCACCGCAACCAGCAGATAGGTCAGCACAATCTCGAGCGTGCCGCCCGGTTCGAAAGGTACAACCCGAACGCCTGCAACTATCAGGGTCGTCAGCCAGAGGGCGACCGCGTTGATCAAGAGTCGCACGATGATTGTCATGGCTCAACTATGCACCGGGCGGCCGAGTCGTCGCAATTATGCTTAGCTGGTGCCCGAGTCAACTGTTCGCCTGCGTCCCGAGATCGCCTCAATGGTCCCGTACCGCCAAGGCCGCGCTGCCGCAACAGACGCGTTCAAGTTGTCCTCGAACGAGAACCCGTTCGAACCGCTCCCTGCGGTACTTGAAGCTCTGAGCAAAAGCATCGTCAATAGGTACCCGGATGCCTCGGCGGCGGTGTTGCGCGATCGGCTCGCACGGCGTCATCTCGTCACCCCGGAACAGATTCAGGTCGGTGCCGGATCGGTGTCTGTGCTCGCGCAACTGATCACTGCCGCCGCGGCGCCGGGCGATGAAGTCGTATATGCCTGGCGCAGTTTCGAGGCCTATCCGTTGCTTGTCGCTATCGCGGGTGCGACCAGCGTTGCTATCCCGAACACCCCAGACCACCGGCACGATCTGGCGGCTATGGCAGCCGCGATCAACGATCGAACTCGTCTTGTCATCGTCTGCAGCCCGAACAATCCGACAAGTTCAATGGTCACTCATGACGAGTTCGTTCAGTTCATGGCGCTGGTGCCGCAGGACGTGCTGGTCGTGCTCGACGAGGCGTACGCGGAGTTTGTCACCGACGAGTCAGCCGTTCGCGGTGATCGGGTTCTCGCCACCTATCCGAACCTCGTGCTACTCCGCACCTTCTCTAAAGCCTTTGGGCTTGCTGGCTTGCGAATCGGCTATGCCGTGGGCCCCGAGTATGTGATGGATGCCGCGAGAGCCGTTGCAATACCGCTCTCCGTCACCGAGCAAGCGCAGCGCGCGGCGCTGGTGTCGCTTGACCACGAGGCCGAGTTGCTCGAGCGGGTCGCAAGACTCAATGAAGTGCGTGACCGAGTCGATGAGGGCCTTCGAGCGCAAGGTTGGGCTCATCCACAGCCGCACGGCAATTTCGTCTGGCTTCCGACCGGCGAGAACACGGCCGCTGCAGCCGAGGTCTTCGTGCGCCACGGAATCGTTGCGCGTGCGCTTGGTGAAGGACTCAGGGTGTCGATCGGTGAGCGCGAGTCTGTCGAACAGCTTCTATTGGCAGCCGCGGAGGTTGTGGCTCTGCAACGAACGGGCCTCGCTGTCGCCGCGCTAGATTAGTCGAATGCCTTACACCGCAGCAACGGTTCAGTTGCTCACACCAGAGGGCACCCTCGCCGAAAACGAGGCCGCAGAGCGATACCTCCCACTGATCGCAGCTCTGACTGACGATCAACTGCGCGACTTCCACCGTCACATGGTTGTCATGCGACGCTTCGACATCGAAGCGGCTAACCTTCAACGGCAAGGCCAGCTCGCGCTCTGGATTCCGAGCATCGGCCAAGAGGCGGCTCAAGTCGGTTCCGGTCTGGCAATCCGAGCTCAGGATCACGTCTTTCCGGCGTATCGAGAGCACGTTATTGCGAGAATCCGTGGCGTCGATCTGCTCAAGATCATTGCGATGCTGCGCGGCCTCAGCCACGGAGGCTGGGATCCCGCCAAGCACGGGAACTTTCATCTGTACACCCTCGTCATCGGATCACAGACCCTTCATGCAACGGGTTATGCGATGGGGATCACTCTGGACGGTGCGACCGCCACGGGTGATGCGGACTCAGACCAAGCCGTCATCGTCTACTTCGGCGACGGGGCATCGAGCCAGGGCGATGTGAGCGAGGCGCTGATCTTCGCGGCGAGCTACCAAACGCCACAGGTCTTCTTCCTGCAAAACAACCACTGGGCGATTTCGGTGCCGGTCTCGCGCCAGTCTCGAACGCCGCTCTACCTTCGTCCGTCTGGCTTCGGCATCCCGGGCATCCAGATCGATGGAAACGATGTGCTCGCGAGCTATGCGGTCACTCGAGACAATCTCGATGCCGCCCGCTCCGGCGGCGGGCCGCGCTTCATCGAAGCATTGACCTATCGCATGGGCGCGCACACAACCAGTGATGACCCGACGAAGTATCGCGCAGACGAAGATCTGCGATTCTGGGCCGAGCGCGATCCGATCGTCCGCTTTGAAACGTACCTCCGCGGTCGTGGAGAGTCGGATGCCTTCTTCGCCGAGATCGCGGTCGAGGGCGACGACCTGGCTTCGGATGTTCGCCGTCGCGTCGTCGAGTTGGTGCCGCCAGTGGCATCCACCATGTTCGATCATGTCTACAGCGATCCGCACCCGCTGATGGACGAGCAACGCGCTTGGCTCGCGGCGTACGAGGCATCGTTCGAAGAAGGCGCCCCATGACCATCGGACCGCAGGGCTCCATCGAGCAGCTCAGCATGGCCAAGGCCATCAATAACGGTCTTCGCGCTAGCCTTGCGGCTGACGATCGCGTGCTCCTCATGGGCGAGGACATCGGCCCACTCGGCGGAGTTTTTCGCGTGACCGAGGGCCTGCAAGCGGAGTTCGGCGACACTCGGGTGCTCGACACCCCGCTCGCCGAGTCTGGCATCATCGGCACCGCGATCGGGCTCGCGATGCGTGGCTACCGGCCAGTGTGTGAGATTCAGTTTGACGGATTCATTTTTCCTGGCTTCGACCAGATCACCTCGCAGTTGGCCAAGACGACCGCGCGGCACGAAGGCTCGGTGAGCATGCCGGTGGTAATTCGCGTGCCGTACGGCGGCCACATTGGTGCGATCGAGCACCATCAAGAGAGCCCGGAAGCCTACTTCGCACACACGCCGGGCTTGCGCTCGCTCAGCCCGTCCACGCCGCACGACGCCTACTGGCTTATCCAGGAGGCCATCGCGAGCAATGACCCGGTGTTGTTCTTCGAACCCAAGAGCCGCTACTGGGCCAAGGGTGACGTCGACACCTCGGCGAGCGGCATCCCGACCCACAGCAGTAAGGTTGCGCGCGAAGGCACCGAGGTAACGCTCATCGGGCACGGCGCCGTTGTCAGCATGTTGCTGGATGCCGCGGCGCTCGCTGCTGAGGAAGGCACCAGTATCGAAGTTGTCGACCTGCGCTCCCTGTCGCCGATCGACTACGCGCCGCTCGTGGCTTCCGCCCAGAAGACCGGACGGGTCGTGGTCGTGCAGGAGGCGCCGGGGAACGTGAGCGTTGGCTCCGAGATTGCGGCAACGGTCGCCGAGCGAGCCTTCTACTCACTCGAGGCGCCAGTGCTTCGCGTCAGCGGTTTCGATACCCCGTTCCCGCCGGCAAAGCTCGAGTCCGTCTACCTTCCAGATGTCGACCGCATTCTCGATGCCGTCGATCGAGTGCTGGCGTATTGAACATGGAGGCACACCGTGGCTGATTCCTCGTTCCCTTTGCCGGATGTCGGCGAAGGACTCACCGAAGCCGAGATCGTCTCTTGGAAGGTCAAGGCGGGGGATACCGTCACGATCAACCAGGTGCTGGTTGAGATCGAAACGGCGAAGTCTCTGGTGGAGTTGCCGTCACCGTTCGCGGGTACCGTCACCGCGCTCCTCGTTGAGGAGGGTGCCACCGTCGAGGTCGGCACGCCGATCATTACGGTGAGCTCGCAAGGTGGAACGGTGCAGCTCACGGCACCGGGAGACGACGAGACCACCGGCACCATTGCCGATACGGCGGCGACTGTCTCGCACGGCGACGAAAAGCCTCCGGCAGTACTGGTCGGCTATGGCGCGCCCGGCCACGTCGCGTCACGTCGGCGGCGAGGTGCTGGCGTGGCAGAGTCGGCTCCGGCAGCATCGGCTTCCGCTCCCACTAACTCTCCGACCCGACCGACGTCCGTTCCTGCGGCCCAAGCCGGCCTGATCATCGCCAAACCTCCGATCCGTAAGCTCGCAAAGGATTTGGGTGTCGATCTGGCCAGCGTCACCGTGACGGGCCTTGCCGGCGAGATCACGCGAGACGATGTCATCCGTCAGGCCTCGCAGGCGAGCGTGTTTCGCAATATTCAGACACCGGAGTGGGGCACAGAACGCGAGGAGCGCATCCCCGTCAAGGGCGTTCGCAAGGCGATCGCGACCGCAATGGTGCAGAGCGCGTTCACTGCCCCGCACGTGAGCATTTTCACCGATGTGGATGCCACACGCACGATGGAGTTCGTCAAGCGCCTCAAGAACTCCCCAGACTTCGCGGGAGTTCGCGTCAGCCCGCTGCTCATCATGGCCAAGGCCCTCATCTGGGCGGTTCGCCGTAATCCGACTGTGAACTCGAGCTGGACGGACAAAGAGATTGTCGTGCACCACTACGTCAATCTCGGCATCGCTGCAGCGACCCCGAGAGGCCTCATCGTTCCCAATGTGAAGGACGCGCACGAGCTCTCGCTCATCGGCCTCGCGACCGCTCTCGAACAGCTCACGATCACAGCTCGCGACGGCAAGACTGCGCCGGCCGATATGACGAATGGCACGATCACGATCACGAACATCGGCTCATACGGGATGGACACCGGAACCCCGATCCTGAACCCTGGCGAGGCGACAATTATCGCCCTCGGTACGATCAAGCAGAAACCGTGGGTGGTCGACGGGGAGGTGCGGGCGCGCTTCGTGACGACCGTCGGGGCGAGCTTTGACCACCGCATTGTCGACGGGGATGTTGCAAGCCGGTTCGTCGCGGATCTGGCGAGCGTGCTTGAGGAACCAGCACTGCTCTTGGACTGAGTGCCAGCATTGCGCCGCGACGAACCGAGTTGCGCACAAGCATTCCGCCGTGCAACACTGTTGATAACGAATCTCATTACGGTTATCGCGAGTGCAAAGGAACACGCCCAATGGTTAACGCCCGCTTCAGAACTCTCGGTCTCGGCGCGCTCGCAGTCTCAGCGCTTGCCCTCAGCGGATGCGCAGCCCCCGCATCCAACTCGGCGGACGATGGAGTCCTGACGATCGTCGCCTCAACGAGCGTTTACGGCAACATCGCAGAGCAGATTGCGGGGGGTCGTGCTGAAGTTGTGAGCATCGTGTCGAGCGCAGCGCAAGACCCGCACAGCTACGAGGCATCCGCTCAAGATCAACTCACAATCTCACAGGCCGACCTCATCATCGAGAACGGCGGCGGCTACGACCCGTTCATTGACACGCTCATCGAGGGCTCAGGCTCGACCGCCGTTGTGATCAACGCCAGTGAAGCTTCAGGGCTGCTGGAGAGTGACGGCGAAATCCACGCTGAGGGCGAGGACCACGCTCACATCGAAGGATTCAACGAGCACGTCTGGTACAGCTTCCACGCCGTCGAGAAGATCTCTGAGAAGATTGCTGAAGAGCTCGCGCTGCTCGACGCAGCAAACGCCGCAGAGTACCGCGTGAACTACGAGGTGTTCGCAGCTGAGATCGCGGGGCTTGAGGCACAAGCGACGGCCGTCCGGGAGACCGCGGGTGGCGGAGTCGCCGCGGTGACGGAGCCGGTTGCAGTGTACTTGCTCGAGGAGATCGGCCTCGTGAACGAGACGCCGACCGATTTCACCGAGGCGATCGAGGAGGGTGCGGACGTTTCGCCGTCTGCACTGCAAGCAGTCCTCAGCCTCATCGAGAGCGGCAAGGTGGTAGTGCTCGCATACAACGACCAGACCGAGAGTCCAGAAACCGAGCGAGTCCGAGAAGCGGCTGAAGCAGCGGGGGTTCCCGTTGTCTCGTTCCTCGAGACCCTGCCGGAGGGCTCAGACTATGTCTCATGGCAGAAGGCGAACCTCGAAGCGCTCGCGGCGGCGCTCACAGCGTGATTCATGACCTCTCTGAGCGCGCCGTCCTAAAGATTCAGGACGGCGCGCTCGGTTTTGCTCACCGGAGCGTTTGGCGTGGGCTTGACCTCGCCGTCGCACCGGGGGAGTTTGTCGCGGTGCTTGGTGCGAACGGCTCAGGGAAAACCACGTTGCTTAAGGCGATTCTCGGCCAGTATTCGCTCGACGTCGGCTCGATTCTCGTTGACGGGCAACCCGCGCGGCGGGGAGACCGACGCATTGGGTATGTCCCGCAGCAGAAGATTGTGCCGCAAGGAACTCCCCTCCGCGGGCGAGACCTGGTCGCGCTCGGCGTTAATGGCCACCGCTTTGGCTTGCCGATCGCCTCGCGCGCACTGCGGGCACGCGTGGACGAGCTCGTCGCATCGGTCGGAGCTAGCGAGTATGCAAACCGTCCGGTCGGTGAGCTTTCTGGCGGTGAACAGCAGCGCCTTCGTATCGCGCAGGCGCTCGCCGACGACCCGATCTTGCTGTTGTGTGACGAGCCGCTCATGAGCCTCGATCTACATCATCAGCGGGAAGTGGCTGAACTTATCGACGCTAGACGACGCGAACACGACACCGCGGTCGTGTTTGTTACCCACGATGTGAACCCCATCCTCGGCATGGTCAATCGTGTGCTCTACCTTGCCGAGGGACGGTTCACGATCGGAAAACCACGGGAAGTGCTGCGGAGCGAGGTGCTGACCGACCTGTATGGCACCCCAGTTGACGTCATTCGGAGTCGCGGACGGGTGTTCATCGCCGGCATTCCGGATGGAACTCACCACAACGACGATGAGGCCGACCGATGACCCTTGATGAATTGGTCGCGCAACTGTTCGATTTCAGCAACTACGGGCAGCTTCTCGCTCTCGTGCAGAACTCGATCATCGCAGCAGCCGTTCTGGGAGTCGTCGGTGGGCTCGTTGGGGTCTTCGTGATGCAACGTGATATGGCATTCGCAGTGCACGGAATCAGCGAACTTTCCTTCGCTGGCGCTGCGGGAGCGCTCCTGCTGGGTGCCAACGTTGTCGCCGGTTCGCTTGTCGGTTCGCTCATCGCAGCGGCGATCATTGGTCTCCTCGGCACCCGCGCTCGCGACCGCAACTCGATTATCGGCGTGCTGATGCCGTTCGGACTCGGACTCGGATTGCTCTTTCTTGCCCTCTACCCTGGGCGAAGCGGCAATAAGTTCGGGCTTCTGACGGGTCAGATCATCTCGGTGAACTTACCGCAGCTCGGGCTCCTGATTGGCATCAGTATCCTCGTGCTCGCAGTGCTCATCTTTATCTGGCGTCCGCTCACTTTCGACAGCCTCGACCCAGAGGTCGCTGCCGCGAGAGGGGTGCCAACGCGGACCCTCTCCTTCACCTTCATGGTTCTTCTCGGGCTCACGGTCGCAGTATCTGTGCAGATCATCGGTGCGTTACTCGTGCTGGCCCTGCTCGTTACTCCGGCCGCTGCTGCGCTCCGGCTGTCATCCTCACCCGTGCTTGTGCCAGTACTTAGCATGCTGTTCGGCTTGGTCTCGGCCGTCGGCGGCATCCTTCTGGCCATCGGCGGGTCGTTGCCGATCAGCCCGTTCATCACGACGATCTCGTTCTTGATCTACGTCGTTGCTCGAATCATTGGCAGTGCCCGATCCCGTTCTGGGCATCGACACAAGGGAGTCGATACCAAGCGCGTCGCTGGCGCAAAGAATATGGTTGGGGCGTGACGGCGAAGCGGAACACCTGGCAGCGCGAGGCCGTGCGAGAGGCGCTCAACGAATCGGAAGGGTTTGTGAGCGCTCAGGCACTGCACTCACATTTGCGCGACGGCGGTTCCCCGATCGGGCTCGCGACCGTGTATCGCGCGCTCGCCGACCTCGCAACGCAAGGCGAGGCCGACTCGTTGCAACAAGAGGGCGAGAGTCTGTATCGCGCGTGTACGCCGGGTAGCCACCACCACCACCTCATCTGTCGCGAGTGCGGGCTGACCGTCGAGATTCGTGCCGACGAAGTCGAGCACTGGGCCAAGGCTGTCGCGGCCGAGCACGGCTTCACCGAGCCAAACCATATCGTCGACGTGTTCGGTCTCTGCGCGAAGTGCTCGCGGGCCTGAGCGCGATCCTGTAGTGCGCGGCCGTTTGTTGAGTGCGCGGCCGCTGCAGCGCCCGCGCGCTCAACAAACGAGTGCGGGCTCAGCAGCGGGGGAACAAACGAGCGCGGGCTCAGCCGCGGGGGAACAAACGAGGGCGGGCTCAGCCGCGGGGGAGCAAACGGGCGCGGGTTAGCGCTGGGTCGCGTACGCGAACGCAAGAGCGCCGAGCTTGGCCCGCGTGAGTGACCCGCCCTGCACAACGTCGCGGATCGTGCGGAGCGCGAACGCCGGGCCCTGCACCAGCATCGTCGTCACGACCGACTCCTCCCACGCGGCCAGCTCGTCGCGGATCTTCTCCGGAGGGCCGATGAGCGCGATCTCCTCGACGAGCTTCGTGGGAACCGCCGCGATCGCCTCGGCCTTCTTGCCAGCCAGATACAGGTCTTGGATGCGATCCGCCGCATCCGAAAACCCGAGCCGATCGATCACATTGCGGTGAAAGTTCGCGCCCTTCGCTCCCATGCCGCCGACGTAGAGCGCAATCACCGGTCGCACCATATCCGCAGCCTTCTCGACATCGGGGTGTGGGATGACGGCGAGCTGAAGCGCCACCTCGAACTCTGACCTGGGCGACAGGGATGGCGAGCGCAGAGCGAAGCCGTCCTCAAGGGAGGTGATCGCCTCGGCGTTGGCCTTCGGTGAGAACAGGAACGGCAACCAGCCGTCCGCGATCTCGGCGGCGAGAGCGACGTTCTTCGGGCCCTCGGCGGCGAGGTAGATGGGGAGGTCGTGACGGAGCGGGTGCACGGTGGAACGCAACGGTTTGCCGAGGCCCGTGGCATCCGCCCCCTGATATGGCAGTGGGTAATGCTGCCCCGCCGAGACGACGGGTTCGGCTCGCGCAAGCACCTGCCGAACGATGTCGAAGTACTCGCGGGTGCGGGCGAGCGGCTTTGGGTATGGCTGACCGTACCAACCCTCGACGACTTGCGGCCCGGATGCTCCGAGCCCGAGTATGGCGCGCCCGCCGGAGAGGTGGTCGAGCGTGAGTGCCGCCATCGCGGCAGCAGTGGGAGGGCGCGCGGAGAGCTGCGCGATCGCGGTGCCGAGCTTGACGCGCTTCGTGCGTGAACCCCACCACGCAAGCGGGGTGAAGGCGTCAGAGCCGTACGCCTCAGCGGTCCACACCGATTCGAAGCCAAGCCGCTCAGCTGTGCGGATCGCCTTCAGCGCCCCTGACGGCGGCCCCTGCTTCCAATAGCCGACCGCGTAGCCGATCCTCACGAACGCGGCGCTCCGGCGGCGTTCACCCGCAAGTGCTCACCGAAGAAGGCGTGGATGCGCTCCCACGCGTCGACGGCGGCTTCTGGGTTGGGTGCGATCCCGGCGATCTTCAGAAACGGCCGAAGCACGAGCGGGCCTATCGGCTTCTCGTTCATGAAGGCGTGGCCAACTCCAGGGTATTCCTTCACATCGTGGGCGACACCGAGTTCGCGGTACTTCGCTTCGAGTCGCGCGGCGCCGTTCTTGATCGAGCGGTCGCTCCCGCCGTAGCTGGCGACGACCGGGCAGGAGTGCTGGATCACATCAAGGTCTGCCGGTAGCATGCCGTAATTCACGGCGGCCGCTTGGTACGCGGTCTCATCGGTGTCGTATCCGCTGGCCGCTGCGAGCAACGCGAAACCGCCGCCGAGACAGAAGCCGATGATGCCGATCGCGCCAGTGCAGTCATCCCGCTGACTCAGCCACAGTCGAGCCGACTCGATGTCGGCCCACGCTCGGCCGGTGCCGCTTCGCAAAGCTCGGGCGGTCGCTCCGATGCACTTGCGGAAGCCTCCCGCGGTGTACAGGTCCGGCATCAGGGTGAGGTAACCGAGGCTCGTGAGGTGGGCAATCTGCTTTCGCATCTCATCTTCGATACCGAACGCTTCGTGTACGACGACGACAGCGGGCCAGGGACCGGGTGTGTCTGGAATACCGAGCACGCCCCTGAGTCCGGGACTTGCCTCATCGAGCGTCGTCGTTATCGTGATGTCCTGCAGCGTGGAAGGCATAGGCCGATTGTTGCAGATGCCGCCTGCGTCAACGTAGAATCTACAGGTTGGGCATTTTCGCCCACACGTGTGCCTCTCCGCGTTGCGCTTGCAAAGGCAGGCAGGGGATCAAGGCGTGCCGACAAGTGATCTTGGGTGGGGCATCCCGTAACCGGGAAGTCCTACGGTAATCAGAACAGGAGTACAGCTATGGCAGCAACCTGCCAAGTGACCGGAGCCATCCCCGGCTTTGGGCACAACATTTCGCACTCGCACCGTCGCACCAAGCGTCGTTTCGACCCGAACATCCAGAAGAAGACGTACTACGTGCCGTCGCTTCGCCGCAACGTCACCCTGCAGTTGTCTGCCAAGGGCATCAAGGTCATCGACGCGCGCGGTATCGAATCTGTGGTCAAGGACATCCTTGCCCGTGGGGAGAAGATCTAGTGGCCAAGCAACAGGACATCCGCCCGATCATCAAGCTGCGCTCAACGGCCGGCACTGGATACACCTATGTGACGAAGAAGAACCGTCGCAACAACCCCGACCGCCTCGTGCTCAAGAAGTACGACCCGGTAGTTCGCCAGCACGTCGAATTCCGCGAGGAGCGCTAACCATGGCCAAGAAGAGCAAGATTGCCAAGAACGAGAAGCGAAAGGTCATCGTCGCGCGCTACGCCGTCAAGCGCCTTGAGCTCAAGAAGGCGCTCGTCGACCCGAACGGTACCGACGAGTCCCGCGACGCTGCACGCCTTGGCCTCCAGAAGCTTCCCCGGAACGCTTCGCCGGTGCGAGTTCGAGGTCGCGACGCGATCGACGGGCGCCCGCGCGGGTTCCTCAGCCAGTTCGGTGTCTCACGCGTGAGGTTCCGGGATATGGCGCACCGCGGCGAATTGCCGGGGATTACCAAGTCAAGCTGGTAGATTTCAGGCGGTTCCGCGGGTTTCGACCAGTCGGGGCAGACACACGTTCCACCCATAATTGCATGACGTCCGAGGAGGACAAGCCATGGCTGACAAGTCACTAAACCGTACCGAGCTCGTCGCGGCAGTTGCCGCAGAGTCTGGCCAGAGCCAGGCCGCCGTGAGCGGCGTTGTTGACGCACTCTTCGCTGTGCTGGCAACTTCTGTCGGCGATGGCACCAAGGTGTCGATCCCGGGTTGGCTCTCCGTTGAGCGCACCCACCGTGCCGCTCGCGCCGGTCGCAACCCCCAGACGGGCGAGGCCATCCAGATCAAGGCAAGCTATGGCGTGAAGGTCAGCGCCGGCAGCAAGCTCAAGGCAGCGGCCAAGTAACAACTGCTTCGCAAAACGAGGGCCGTGACCAGTGAGGTCGCGGCCCTCGTTTGTTGCCGCGAGGTCTTCACAGTCATCGCGAAATAGACTGGTCGGATGCCCCGCCTCCTGAGAATCGCTGGCCCAGCGACCCTCGTCGCCGCGGCCCTTGTGGCGGTTCTCGCGAGCCTGAGCTTTGGCGGAGGCGCATCAGCTCCACTGCTTCTTGACCCCGGTCCTGTCGTGCGGTTCGGACTCCCAATCGCCAAGCTGCTTGTCAACCTCGGGATCGCCGGCACGATCGGCGCCCTCGTCCTAGTCTGCTTTGCGCTCGACTCCCAGCGGCCCGAATACGCACGAGCCCTCGATATCGCGGCCGCCAGCGCCGCGCTCTGGACGGTCGCTGCTGGGTTCACTGCGCTCTACACCTTCCTCACCGTGTTCACACAGCCGATTCGATTCGACGACGCGTTCGGCGAGTTGCTCGGCCAATTCTTGACGACCACGGAGCTCGGACAGGCTTGGCTCCTGACGATGCTGGTCGCGGCATCCGTCACGGTGCTGTGCTTTGCGGTGCGCAACCAAACTGCTCTCGTTTTCGTCACGGCGTTCGCCGCCGCTGGCCTGCTGCCGATCGCGGTCCAAGGCCATCAGGGCGGTACCGCCGAGCACGACAGCGCGTCGACAGCGACGTTCCTGCATGTGCTGTTTGCGGGGGTCTGGCTCGGCGGGCTTGTGGCCCTCGCGCTATTGAGACCGCAGCTGGAGGGCTCGCGCCTCGTCACGGTGCTGACGCGGTACTCAACACTCGCGCTCGTGAGCTTCATTGTGGTGGCCGCATCCGGCTACCTCAGCGCCGCAATCCGCGTTGACGAACTGGCGAATCTGCTCAGCCCATACGGACTGTTGGTCTTGGTCAAGATAGCGGTCTTGCTCGTTCTCGGGCTGTTCGGCGCGTTCTACCGTCGCTGGGCCATCGAGCGGATGTCCCGCTCCAGTGGTCGTGTGCGCGGCTGGTTTTGGGTGATCGTATCGGCTGAACTTGCCTTTATGGGCATCGCTTCCGGCGTGGCCGCCGCCCTCGCGAGAACGCCGACCCCGATCCCGGAGATCGCCGCAACGGACTTGCCGAACCCGACTCCAGCCGAGTTGTTGACCGGCGCACCCCTTCCGCCACCGTTGACGGTCGAACGACTCTTCACGCTCTGGAGCCCGGATCTGTTGTGGATCCTCATCTGCGCCTTTGGAATCTTCTTCTACCTCGCTGGCGTCGCGCGGCTTCGTCGCCGGGGCGACAGCTGGCCAGTGTTCCGTGCTGTGCTGTGGGTCAGCGGGATGCTGCTCCTCGCGTACGTCACGAATGGCGGAGTCAACGTCTATGAGAAGTACTTGTTCTCGGCTCACATGATGGCGCATATGACGCTCGGCATGATGATCCCTGTGCTGCTCGTTCCGGGCGCACCGATCACGCTCGCGCTTCGCACCATCCACAAGCGCACCGACGGCAGCCGAGGCCCCCGCGAGTGGATCATGCTTGCAGTGCACTCCAAACCGTTCGCGGTCTTCGCGAATCCCGTCGTTGCCGCGGCACTGTTTGCTGGCTCGCTGTGGCTCTTCTACTACTCCCCACTCTTCAGCTGGGCGGCGACTAACCACTTGGGCCACCAATGGATGGTCGTGCACTTCCTGATCACCGGCTACATCTTCGTGCAGTCGTTGATCGGTATCGACCCATCGCCCGGTCGACCGCCGTACCCCGTGCGATTGATGATCCTCCTTGGCACAATGGCGTACCACGCGTTCTTCGGTATCGCGCTGATGTCCGGCACCGGTCTGTTGTTGGCCGAGTGGTATGGCGCGATGGGGTGGGCTACCGGCGTGACGGCACTCCAAGACCAACAACTTGCCGGCGGCATCGCCTGGAGCGTTGGCGAGATTCCAACCGTCACGCTGGCGATCGTCGTCGCGATCCTGTGGGCCAGAAGTGACGAGCGTGATTCGAAACGGTACGACCGCAAGGCCGACCGCGACGGCGATGTCGAACTCGAAGAATACAACCGGATGCTCGGAGGCCGGGCAGTACAGGATCGCTCTCGCTAGCGGCGCATCCCCATTACGGAATCGGCGTGACGAGGAGTTCGTCGTTCGAGCGCAAGCCGATGGTGTACGCAACCGTGAACGGCACCTCTTCGTCAAAAGTGGATAGCGTCCCGTCGAACAGTGACTGCACCTCGACGACGAGGCGAGCGGTTGCCGCGGTGCGCGGCATGAACCACTGCTCGTCGGCCGCGCTCGGCGAGATGGTCACGATCGGGTAGCTCAGGATTGACCACGACGGCGGAGTGGCCACGCGGTTGCGAATTTCCTGACCGAACGGGCATCCGGTCGGTAGGAGAATCTGTTGCATTGCGCAATCGTCAAGGTAGGCGTCGACCTGCCGCTGTATTTGCTCAACGAAGTTTTCGTTCGGCTCTACTTCGACGCGTCCAGTGGTCGGCCGACCTGGCTCCGTGACGGCAACCGTGACGGCTTTGCCCCGCAGATACGTCGTCGCATGCGACAGCTCGAGAGTGGTCGGGGTGAACGCGAGGTACCGCGCAGCCTTGTCTTGCTCTGGCGTCTTGAGGTCGAGTCCGTTCGCGATGAACCGCGGGTCATTGAATACAGTCACTTCAACGACGCCGAGCGGGCTGGTGTCGAAGCGCCAATTGGAGAACAGCCCAAGAGTCGCCGCGGCGGGGACGACCGCGAACTCCGACTGCCCCGCAATTCCGTCAGCGGAGTACCCGAAAGTGAGGCGATGGATGCCATCGGCATCAGTAACCTCGCCCAGCAGTTGCACGTCTGTGAGCTCGGCGATGCCCTCGCGGGCAAGCAGCTCGTCCGAGCCGCTCGGGGCTTCTGCGGTGGATGCGAGCTCAAGTGCGCCAGCGACATCGTCGCGGCCGAGGGCATCCAGATAGCTGGCGACGTAACCGCTCGCACTGTAGATCGTGCTGTTCAAAATGAGCACCGTCGCGCCGAACAACGCAAGCACAACCCCTAGAGCAATCGAGAGGGTGAGGATCTCGCGCCGCATTCCCACATCCTAAGCTGCGCCACCGTGCCAGTTGAGGCGCCGCAGGTACTGTGGGTTGGTGATCAGTGTGCAGCTGTCCCCCGAGCAGCAAGCAGTGTTCGACCGCATCGAGACCACGCGCGAGAACCTGTTCGTCACTGGTCGTGCTGGCACGGGTAAGTCGACACTCCTGAATCACCTTGCCT
>JBBQLW010000021.1:0-15568 GCA_038328315.1 Actinomycetales bacterium | reverse complement strand
GGGCACGGCGTCTCATACGGCTATGACTACCGCACGAGTGGTCCGGCGACGCTCGCGCTCGTGCCGGTGGGTTACGCCGATGGCGTGCCGCGCTCGGCGTCCGGTCGCGGTCCGGTCTCGATCAACGGGTCCACCTACCGTGTGGCGGGCCGCATCGCGATGGACCAGATTGTCGTCGACGTCGGTGACGCCGCGGTTGCGGTCGGCGATCGGGCTGTGCTGTTCGGGGACCCGGCAACAGGCGCTCCATCGGTCGACGAGTGGGCCGCCGCCGCAGGCACCATCAACTATGAGATCGTCACGCGGATCGGCCCGCGGGTCGTTCGGCGGTATGTGTGATGCGCATCGAGAATCCCGAGCGGATGGCCGAGCTCGGGGCGCGCATCGCGGCCGAGTTGCGCGCGGGCGACCTCGTGCTCCTCAACGGTGAACTCGGCGCGGGCAAGACGACGCTCACCCGCGGCATCGGTGCCGCTCTCGGGGTTCGTGGCGCTGTCACGAGCCCGACCTTTGTGTTGGCCCGCACGCATCCGCGGGAGGGGAGGGCTCCGCTCGTTCACGTCGATGCCTACCGCCTGACCAGCGCGATGGAGCTCGACGACCTCGACATTGACTTTTCCAGCTCGATCGTGATCGTGGAGTGGGGGGCTGACCTCATGGAGGGCATCGCCGACGAGTGGCTGAGCGTCGACATCGTTCGTCCGCACGGAGGCCAGAAGGTCAACAACGAGGCTGCCGACGAGAACGCCGACGAGAACGCCGACGTCGAACCCCGCGAGGTCACCATCACCGCCCACGGCCCACGCTGGGCGGATTCGCCGCTGCTGAACTGACCAACCTCGACTGACTTAAGCTTGAAGGATGCTGCTCGCCATCGATACCTCGGCAGGAACGAGCGTCGCGATCGTGGACCTCCAGGCTGGCGTGATCACGGAGCACAGCTCTGACGACACCCGCGGCCACGCTGAAGCAATCGGTACACTCATTACCGCTTGCCTCGCTGAGTGGGGCGGGGCAGTCGCCGAGCTGTCCGGGGTAGTCGCGGGCATGGGGCCAGGACCGTTCACGGGTCTCCGCGTCGGCATCGCGGCCGCGCGAGCCTTTGCGTTCGGGGCGGGCAAGCCCGTCATCCCCGTCGTCAGCCATGACGCCATCGCCTACGGGACGATCGGCGACTGGATGGTCGTCAGCGATGCCCGTCGGCACGAGGTCTTCTGGTCAACATATTCGGGCACGGATGCCACGGCTCCCCCCAATCGCACCGACGGCCCGAACCTTGCCAAAGCCGACGCGCTCGATACGCTCGGCCTGCGCACGATCAACCCGGGACGCGTCTCGGCCGGAGCCCTCGGCATGGTCGCAGAACTGCAGCACGCCTTGGGGATCCCGTTCGCAGCCGACGGGCCGCTCTATCTTCGTTCGCCAGATGTCACACTCTCGGCCGGCCCGAAGCGCGTCAGCGCATGAAGCCCGTGAAGCGCGTCAGCGCATGAAGCCCGTGAAGCCCGTGAACCAGTGAGCTGGCAGCTGCGCCGAGCGACGGTCGACGATCTCGACGCGATCATGGCGCTCGAGACGGCGCTGTTCGAGAACGATGCCTGGTCGCCTGCCATGATGCGGGGCGAACTGGCAGACAAGCACAGCTTCTACCTCGTCGCGTTCCCGCCGAGCGATCCAAGCCGCATCGACGGCTATGCAGGGCTCCGCGCACCGCGCCGCCAACCGCAGGCAGACATCCAGACAATCGGGGTCGCCGAAAGGGCACGGCGACGGGGGCTCGGCAGGGTGCTCATGCTGCGGCTCGTTGATGAGGCGCGCGACCGTGGTGCGGCCGAGGTGTTCCTCGAGGTACGCACCGATAATGCCAGCGCGCGGTCGCTGTACGAATCCCTCGGCTTCGAGCAGCTCGCGGTGCGACCAAAGTACTACCAGCCCGACGGTGTCGATGCGGTTGTCATGCGGCTGAGCATCCAGCCACCGAAGGCGGGGTTGGCATGAATCAGCCGTTCGTGCTCGGAATCGAGACCAGCTGCGACGAGACGGGCATCGGCATCGTGCGTGGCACGACGCTGCTGGCGAATGTCATCGCCTCGTCGATGGCGGAGCACGCACGCTACGGCGGGGTCGTTCCTGAGGTCGCCGCTCGCGCGCACCTCGAGGCCATCATCCCGACCCTCCGGCAGGCTCTCACTGACGCGAATGTCACGCTCGCCGACATCGACGCGATCGCCGTGACGAGCGGTCCGGGGCTGGCGGGTGCCCTCATGGTCGGGGTTGGGGCTGCGAAGGCCCTCGCGATCTCACTCGGCAAGCCGCTGTACGCCGTCAATCATCTCGTCGGGCACGTTGGCGCTGACGTGCTCGGAGAGCGTGCCATCGAGCTGCCAACGATTGCGCTGCTCGTTTCGGGAGGCCACACCTCGTTGCTGCTCGTTCGCGACCTCGCCTCAGACGTCGAGCTGCTCGGCGAGACGATCGACGACGCGGCCGGTGAGGCGTTCGACAAGGTCGCACGCCTGCTCGGACTGCCCTACCCCGGTGGGCCAGAGATCGACCGCGCGGCGGTCGGCGGCGATCCGGTTGCGATTCGCTTTCCGCGCGGACTGAGCCTGCCGAAGGACCTCGACAAGCACCGCTACGATTTCTCGTTCTCGGGGCTGAAGACGGCCGTTGCCCGATGGGTTGAGCGGGAGCGCGACGCCGGCAATGAAGTGCCGATTGCGGATGTTGCTGCGAGCTTTCGCGAGGCCGTCGTCGATGTGCTCATCAGCAAGGCTGTTGCCGCCTGCACCGATCTCGACGTTCCCCGCCTGCTGCTCGGCGGCGGGGTGGTCGCGAACGCAAGGCTGCGCGAGGTTGCGGCGGCGCGGTGTGCCGAACAGGGAATCGAGCTGCGGATTCCGCCGCTGTCGCTGTGCACCGATAACGGAGCGATGATCGCCGCACTTGGCGCGCAGCTGATGATGGCTGGCCACGCGGCATCCGGTCTCGATTTCGGCGCGGACTCAACGTTGCCTGTCACGACGGTTCAGGTGCACTGAGGTTCGGGCGCCGCATTGACACCGAATTAGCTGAGTGTCACTATTAGCACCGCTACTGACCCAGACATTTCAAGGAGCTGCATCATGACCGAACCCACCCCGTACGCTGCCGGACCAGCTCCGTACGCCGCGACAGGCGCAACTGTCGCCAAGTGGAACGCGCTGTCAATTGTCTCGCTCGTGACCTCGGTGATCGGCTTCGGCCTTGTCGGCGTCATCACCGGCCACATCTCTCTCAGCCAGATCAAAAAGACCGGCGAGCAGGGACGGGTGTTGGCGATCGTCGGCCTAGTGCTTGGCTACCTCGGCATTCTCGCGTCGGTTATTATCGCGATCGCCTACATCGGTTTCTTTCTGACTCTCGGTCCAGAGGGATTCGTTCGGATGATGACCTTCGGATTCTGAGCTGACCTCCGCTCTGAATCCGGCTGAATCGAGAGCCGGCGACGGCCGGGGACGCTCGCGATCGTTGTAGGCTCGTTTTTGTGAACGCAAAAGCAACGGACGAACCGGTCCCGCCGGTGCCAGTGCCCCCGGTTCCGGCCAAGGCCGCGCCATCAGCGGCAGCGAAAGCTGCGCCAGCGAAAGCTGCGCCAGCCGCGCCAGCCGCGCCAGCCAAAGCGGCGCCACCCAAAGCCGCGGTAGTCCCACCGGTGCTCCCAGCACCCGTATCAGCGCCCGCCGTTGCGCCCGCGGCACCCGTGAATCCGTACGCGCCGAGCCCGGCCGAACAAACACCTAATCAGCAATCTCCGGTTCGGCAAATAGTGAACCAGCAACCGCCGATTCCGCAGCCAGCGATTCAGCAGCCGTCGAATCAGCAGCCGTCGAATCCGCAGGCCCCGAACCAGCAGCCCATGTACCCGCCGGCCGCGTACTCCCCGGCCGCGGCTGGCCCGCCGCAAGGCTTGGCCATCACCTCGATGGTGCTCGGCATCGTCGGCTTGTTTCTCGGAGTTCTGCTCTCGATCGCGGCGGTCATCACCGGCCACATGGCCCAAAAGCAGCAACCACACGCGAGGGCATTTTGGCTCACTGGACTCATCACCGGCTACATCGGAATCTTGCTCGGCCTGATTCTTGTGGTGCTGTTCGTGGTGTGGTTTGCGTTTATCTTTTCGATCGCCGCTGCAACCGGTACGTCAAGCTTTTAGCCACGCCTCGGTCGTCAGTTCACGCGCTCAGCAATGAGTGCCGCCCGTTTTCCAGCGATCCGAGTCAGCACGAGTGTCGCGCTCGCCGCTCCGCGAAGTCCGAGCGAGGCGCGAAACTCCGCCGGGTCAATGTCGACCCCGCGCTTCTTGATCTCGAGCGTGCCGACCCCGCGCGCTTTCAGTGCGCGCGCGATGGTTTTCGTGCTCAGTGGCATCCGCTCGATGATTCGAAAGCAGCTTGCGAACGGAGTCGAGATCGGGACATCCGCCGTGAGGTAGGCGATTGATGAATCGAGCATTCTGGCGTTGAGGCGGCGAGCAAGATCTCCGATGAGCCGAGCCCGGATCACTGCACCGTTCGGCTCGTACAGGAAGTCTCCGAGAGCCCCGGTCGGTTCGTCGAGCGAGTCTGCAGCCGCGGTGAGTTCAGCGGAGCCTTGCGCCGTAAGCACAAGGGCCGAACGCCGCACCCCGTCTCGCGCGAGCGCCCCAAACCACAGGCCAAGTTCGACAACGTCGCCAGCGTGCGAAACCCATTGAGCTTCGGCATCCGCCGGAATAAGCGAACGGTCAACGGCGGGCGACAGTTTAATTCCGGTCGGATGTCGCGACGCCACGTCGAAGGCAAAATTCAGGGTCGGGCTCCAGTCGGCGGGGTTCCACAACTTGCGCTTGCTTTCACGCCTGGCGGGATCGAGGTAGACCCCGCCAAAGCCGCTGAGCTCGAACGATTCGGCGTCGGCGTGTTCGACGCGCACGTTCGACCACGGTGCCAGGTTGTAGGCGGCGATCGCGGCAGTCACTTCGTCGCGTTCGACCGCCACTACATCGATGTCCAGCGCAGCAAGCGCAAGGGCGTCTGCGCCGATTCCGCACCCCAGATCTGCGACCCGAGTGATTCCGGCGCGGCGAAGTCGATCGGCGTGCTGCGCTGCGACAGTGAGCCGAGTCGCTTGTTCCAACCCCGCTTCGGTGAAGAGCATTCGCTCGGCAAAGGGGCCCAACTTCGTCGCGGCGCGACTTCGGAGTCGTGACTGACTGAGCACCGCCGCGACCAGAGCAGGGGAGTGGCCAGCTCGACGGAGGTCCGCGACCGAGCGAACTACGTCGCTGGAGCTCTCGTACCGCGGGAGCGAATCAAGCAACGCCAGCCCCTCGGCAGAGAAGAGTTCGCGAAGTTCGGCTGAGTCCATGATCTCCACCGTAGTCGCGCAGTCCTCACACTCGCCCGGCTCAGCGCAGCCAGTGCTGAGTGGCGCGACTCTGGCACTCACATTGATCGAGTGCTAGCGAAGCCTTATAGTAGAGCTGGCACTCTCAGAGGGAGTGTGCTAACTCAAGTCTTCTAGAAAGAGGTCAACCGTGTCGGTGTCCATCAAGCCGCTCGAGGATCGAATTGTTGTCAAGCAGGTCGAGGCCGAGCAGACCACAGCGTCTGGACTCGTCATCCCCGACACTGCCAAGGAGAAGCCCCAGGAGGGCGAAGTCCTCGCCGTCGGCCCGGGTCGCATTGACGACAACGGCAACCGTGTCCCGCTCGATATCGCTGTCGGCGACAAGGTGATCTATTCCAAGTACGGCGGCACCGAGGTCAAGTACGACGGTGAAGACCTGCTCGTGCTTTCTGCCCGCGACGTGCTCGCCGTGGTCGTGCGCTAGCTCGACTGATCCCACGCTTTCGGACCCGCTCGCCTGGCGCGAGCGGGTCCTTTGCGTTCAGCGCGACGTAGGCTTGGTGACGTGTCATCGACTCCGCTCGCCCCTCGTGGAGGCTCTGCCGGCGGGGATGCTGCTGGCGGGGATGCTGCCAGCGGGGATGCTGCCAGCGGGGATGCTGTCGGCGTGACTGGTGCCGGAGCGACTGCTGGAGTGACCGCGGGTGGCTTGGGGTTCGCGGCCAGTGCCTATCTGCTCTGGGGCTTCCTTCCCCTGCTGTTCGTCTCGCTTGCTCCAAGCGGTGCGGTCGAGATCGTGGCGTGGCGGATCGTGCTTTGCCTCGTCTTCTGCGTCATCCTGCTCGTCGTCACTGGTGGCTGGGCCCGATTCATCGCGATCGCACGCGATCGTCGAGCCGTGGCGACGCTCGCGCTCGCTGCGGTGTTCATCCTCGCCAACTGGTCGATCTTCATCTACGCGACGCTCACCGGTCATGTCGTCGAGGCCGCCCTCGGTTACTTTGTAAACCCAATCTTCACGGTGTTGCTCGGGGTGTTCATACTTCGCGAATCCCTCAGACCCCTGCAGTGGGTCGCCATCGGAGTGAGTGCGGTCGCGGTGGTGGTGCTCGCCATCGGATACGGATCATTTCCTTGGATCGCCGTCGTACTTGCGATGAGCTTCGGGTTCTACGGGCTCGTCAAGAAACGAGTCGGCACCAGCGTGGATGCGATCGGTGGCCTCACCATGGAAACGGCTATTCTCGCTCCGTTCGCGGCCATCGCCCTCGTTGTGATTGCCCTCGGCCCCGGCCTGACCCTCGGTGCGAACGGAGTGCTGCACACTACTCTGCTGCTGAGTGTTGGGGTAGCGACTGCTGTGCCATTAATCCTGTTTGCAGCAGCGGCCAGGCGGCTCCCGCTCGTCTACCTTGGGCTTGTGCAGTACGTCGCGCCGATCCTGCAACTCATCATCGGCGTGGCCGTTCTGGGCGAAGCGATGCCTCCAGAGCGTTGGCTCGGATTCGGCGTCGTGTGGTTCGCCCTTGCAATCCTCACCGTCGACGTGTTCAGGCACGGTACCCGCCAGCGCAGCGTCGCTGTCGCCCTCGGCGATCACGTTCCCGGTTAGCCGCGCCGCTGTCGGGCCGGTAACGTTGAACAGGATGTCGTACCGGATGCCCCAGCCGGCGTCCGAGCTATGGAGGTGACATGCTGGCACGAGCGCAACAATTAGCGGATCGTTCGCGCGCCCACGGTGCGCAAACGATCAGGGCAACCGCGGTGGTGACTGCGGCTCTGCTCGGCCTGACCGGCTGCGTCGCGACGGAAGCGCCAGAGCCGGTTTCGTCCCGTAGTAGCCTCGCCCTCTCCATCGGTACTCTCTTACCGGGGACCGGAAACCTTGCGCAGTTCGGCCCACCGACGATCGCGGGGGCGACGCTCGCCGCGGAAGACATCAACGATGCTGGCCTCGGCATCACCGTAAGCATTGAGTATCGCGATTCCGGCGACTCGACCACTGAAACGGCAGTCACCTCAGTGACCGAGTTGCTCGATCTCGGAGTTTCGGCGATCGTCGGAGCCGTCTCATCCGGAGTGTCGAGAAAGGTAATCGATCAGATCACCGGCGCGGGCGTGGTGCAGATCTCGCCGGCGAACAGTGCCGCAGACTTCACGCGATATGCCGACGACGGGCTGTTCTGGCGAACGGCACCGTCCTGCGTGCGTGAAGGCGACGTGCTTGGCGCTCAGGCCGCAGCCAACGGGGCGCAGACGCTCGGGATCGTCTCAGAGCAGGGGTTCTGCGACAACGCCCTCCCTCTCGCCGTGGCGGCCGCCTTCGAGACCGAAGGTGGCGTGATCGCAGGCAACGCGGTCTTCGATCCGACGGCCGGCGGCTTCGACGCTCAAGTAGCAGCTGTCGTGGCTGAGGCCCCTGACGCGATCGCGGTGGTTTCGGGCGCGCAGTCCCGAGCCATCCTTCCGCTACTCACCGCGGCCGGGTACACCGGCGAGAACCTGTACTTCATTGGGATGCCCATCGGTGAACTTGCCGCGGAGAATGCGGGCGGTGCGGTCACTGGTACCACGGCAACGTCGCCAGGGCTCGACCTCTTGAAGCTCGCAGATTTCACCGACCGCGTGCTCGAGTTTGATCCGGCAGTTCAGGACTTCACGTACGCCGCCGAGACCTACGACGCCGTCATCCTGTTGGCGCTGGCAGCACTCGCGGCTGAAGAAACTTCCGGTCGCGCTATCGCCGATGCCCTGCAAGAAGTGTCGGGCGGAAGCGGTGCTGGAGAAAAAGCGACTGACTTCGAATCCGCGGCAACGATCATCCTCGACGGCGGGGTTGTCGACTACGACGGGCTGTCTGGTCGAATCACTTTTGATAAGAATGGTGACCCGACCGGCGCCGTGATCGGCGTGTATCGGTATAGCGCCGAGAATCAATTCGTGCGCATCGAGTGACCTGACCGCTCCATGATTGACGGCTGCAGCCAATGTCACGGGTTGTAACGATTATGCCGTGTTACACGGCTGTAACCCGCTCGTGTTGTGCATCGGAGCGATGGGCCGTAACTTTGCTACAGGCCACGTCTCCGTGGCCTGTTTCGTCCTGAGTCACAATCACAACGCAAGGAGCAACATGAGCGTATTCGCGAAGGCACCGGCCTCCCGCTCGCGATCATTCAAAACTGTCATCGGTGGTATCGCGATGATCGGTGCAACCGCACTGGTCCTCACGGGCTGTGCACCCGCTGGCGACACCCCCGCAGCGACCGAGGCACTGACCCTCAAGATCGGCACGATCCTTCCCCAGTCCGGCGCTCTCGCATTCCTCGGCCCGCCCGAAGAAGCCGGTGTGGCGTTGGGCGTCCAGGAAGTCAACGACGCCGATCTCGGCATTACCGTTGAGGCCATCTACCGCGACTCTGGTGACACCACCACCGACACCGCAACCGTCTCGGTCACCGACCTCCTTTCGCAGGATGTCACGGCCATCATCGGTGCAGCGTCGTCGGGCGTTTCGCTTACAGTGATCGACCAGATCGTCGCTGCGGGCGTCGTGCAGTTCTCGCCGGCGAACACCTCACCGGCCCTCACCGACTATGACGACAACGGCCTCTACTGGCGCAACGCCCCAAGCGACCTGCTTCAGGGCGAGGTGCTCGGCAACCTGATCGCTGAAGATGGCGCTGCAACCCTCGGCATGATGGTTCTCAACGATGCATACGGCACCGGCCTTGCCGCCGCGCTCAAGGCGACGTTCGAGGCTGCCGGTGGTTCGGTTGTTGCTGAGGAGCTGTTCAACGAGGGTGACGCGAGCTTCGACGCTCAGGTCTCCGCGTTGACCGCAGCTGCACCCGACGCGATCGCGGTCATCACCTTTGACCAAGCCAAGGTCGTTGTTCCAGCCCTCGTTGGCGCTGGCTTCCCTGGTGCGAGCCTGTACTTCGTAGACGGCAACCTCGCCGATTACAGTGCAGACTTCGCGCCGGGCCTCGTCGAGGGCGCAAAGGGAACCCTGCCGGGTCTCGACATCTCGAGCCTGGGTAACTTCCAGGACCGCCTGCTCGAGGTTGACCCCGCGTTGACCGAGTTCAGCTATGCGGCAGAGTCCTACGACGCCGTCATCATCATCGCGCTCGCGGCTCTCGCCGCTGGCTCGACCGCTGGTGTCGACATCGCGTCGAAGCTGCAAGAGGTCTCGGGTGGTTCCGGCGACGGTGAGAAGTGCGCCGACTTCGCGTCGTGCGCACAGATCATCATTGACGGTGGAGTCATCGACTATGACGGCGCGTCCGGTCCGATCACCTTCAACGAGAAGGGCGACCCGACCGAGGCGACCATCGGCATCTTCCAGTACGGTGCCGACAACAAGTTCAGCCGCATCAACTAGTTTCGACTAGCTAAGCAACAAGAAGGGCCCCGACGTGAAGTCGGGGCCCTTCTTGTTACGGTGTTGTGAAGGTGCGGGACGCGCCGTTGAGAACGCCGTGCGCTCAGGGGCGTCAGTTCTCGCCGAGTGTACCGAGGTAGAGCCCGATTACCTTCGGGTCGTTGAGCAGCTCGCGACCAGTCCCCGTGTACGCGTCCGTGCCTTGGTCGAGCACATAGCCACGGTCACAGATCTGCAGGCACCGCCGAGCGTTTTGTTCGACCATAATCGTCGTGACGCCGGCTTTGTTGATCTCCTTGACCCGAAGGAACGCCTCGTCTTGGCGCACCGGCGAGAGTCCAGCGCTCGGCTCGTCGAGTAAAAGCACCTCGGGGCTCATCATCAGCGCTCGGCTCATCGCGACCATTTGACGTTCGCCGCCGGAGAGCGAACCCGCACGTTGGCCGAGGCGCTTGCCAAGCTCCGGAAAGATTCCGACAACGAAGGAGAGCCGAGCCTGAAACTCCTTGGGCTTCTGGAACAGCCCCATCTCGAGGTTTTCCTGAATCGTCAGCGTCGGAAAGACATTGTTGCTCTGCGGCACAAAACCGACTCCCTTGGCGACGAGCTTATTCGCCTTGAGGTTGGTGATGTCTTCCCCGTACAGTGCGACGGTGCCTTCGCGCACTTTGACGAGCCCGAAAATAGCCTTCAGCAGTGTCGACTTTCCCGCACCGTTCGGCCCGATGATGCCGATCAGCTCGCCGTCGTAGGCGGTGAGCGAACAGTCGTTGAGGATGTTGATTCCCGGCAGGTACCCGGCGGTAATGGCGTCGACGTGCACGACAACCTTGCGATCGTCTGCCGTCGTTACCGGCCCCTCGCTCTTCGACTGTTCAGCGTTTGATTTCGTCGGCGTCGTCATCGGCCAGCTCCTTGATCGCGTTCGTGACTACGCCGTCGAGTTCACCTAGGTCCTCGTCGTGGTGCGAGCCGAGGTAGGCGTCGATCACGGCAGGGTTCGCCATTACCTCATGCGGATCGCCTTCTGCAACCACTTTGCCCTCAGCCATCACGACCACCCAGTCCGCAATGTGGCGCACCATTTGCATATCGTGCTCGACGAACAGCACTGTCATTCCCTCGGTCTTGAGGTTCAGGATGTGATCCAAGAGCGACTGCGTCAGCGCCGGGTTGACTCCGGCCATCGGCTCGTCAAGCATGACGAGCGTTGGCTGACTCATGAGCGCGCGTGCCATCTCGAGCAACTTGCGTTGGCCACCGGAAAGGCTCGCGGCGTAATCATCCTTTTTGTCGATGAGTTTGAACCGAGTCAGGAGGGCGACAGCACGCTCCTCGATCTCCGCTTCCTCCTTGCGCCAGATCCACGGGAACAAAGCACGGGCGAGGCTCTCACCGCGCTGTCCTTTCGCGCCGAGCTTCATGTTGTCGAGCACGGTCAAGAGGCTCAAGGCCTTGGTGAGCTGGAAGGTGCGCACTTGACCTTGACGAGCAACTTTGAAGGCCGGGATGCCAGAGATGCTCGAGCCATCGAAGGTCCACTGCCCCGTGTCTGGCTTGTCGAAGCCGGTCAGCAGGTTGAACAGGGTTGTTTTTCCAGCGCCATTCGGTCCGATGAGCGCGGTGATGACACCGCGCTGTATCTCGAGGTGCTCGACGTCAACCGCTGTGAGCCCACCGAAGCTGCGCTTGATGTGGTCGGCCACGATGATCGGGTCGACTTTCTTCACTCCCGGCCCGATATCTCCGACGTGAAGGCCGGTGGACTTGATCGGGGCGCCGGTTGCGGCAGCACTACTTGACAAAGGCCAGCTCCTTCTTGTTGCCGAAGATACCTTGCGGTCTAAATATCACTATCAACATGATGGCGACTCCGACCAGGATGAAGCGTAATTGGCCGGCCTGAATATTGGTAAGGAAGGGCAGCCAACCCACCTCGACCGCGCGAGCGATGAAGCCAGAGAAGAACGAGAGCAGTACCCAGAAGATCACCGAACCGATGATGGGACCGAATACCGTCGCGGCCCCACCGAGCAACAGGATTGCGTAGATAAAGAACGTCAGTGAGGTCTGGTAGTTCGACGGCACAACCGCGCGAGGCAGGATGAAGATCATGCCGGCGAGAGCGCCGAACACCCCGCCGATAATGAGCGATTGCACCTTGTAGAAGTAGACGTTCTTGCCAAGCGCACGCACGGCATCCTCGTCTTCACGAATGCCCTTGATGACTCGGCCCCATGGGCTCTTGAACAATCGCCAAGTGATGAAGGCTGCAAGCGCGACAAGCGTCCAGCCGAAAATGCGCACCCACCAGTCGTACTCGTTGTACACCCACGGCCCAAAGCCGTATTGCCCCGGCGGGATCGGGTTAAGCGCTTCGAATGGCCCCTTGTAGCCCTGCAGTCCGTTTGCAGAACCGGTCACCTCAACGAAGGTGTTTGTTGTAAACAGCAGTCGCACGATCTCCGCGGCGGCAATCGTGACAATGGCCAAATAGTCAGCACGCAATCGAAGGGTTGGGATGCCAAGGATGAGGGCGAAGACGATCGCGGCGAGGATGCCAGTGAGGATTGCCGCCCACACCGGAGCGCCAAACGTGAGCGTTGCAATCGCATAGCCGTACGCACCAAGCGCCATAAACCCGGCTTGGCCGAAGTTGAGGAGCCCTGTGAACCCAAAGTGGATGGCGAGCCCGAGCGCGGCGAGAGCGTACGCCGCCGTGGTCGGAGAGATGATCTCCTGTGCGGCGTTGGAGATGATTTGAACCCAGTCGATCATGGCCTGCCCCTAACCGATTCGTTCTTTGCGTCCGAGGATGCCCTGCGGGCGAACCAGCAGCACAAGGATGAGAACCACCAGCGCGCCAACATACTTGAGGTCCGATGGGATGATCAGAGTCGACATCTCAACGAAGAGCCCAACGACGAGGGCCCCGATGAGAGCCCCGAACGCGGTCCCGAGGCCACCGAGGGTCACCGCCGCGAAGGTCAGCAGCAAAATCTGGAACCCCATGTCCCAGCTGACACCGGGGCGGAAGTACGCCCAGAGAATGCCGGAGAGCGCGGCGAGCGCCCCCGAAACGACCCAGACGATGCGGATGACGCGATCAACGTCGATTCCGCTCGCCGCGGCAAGCGCGGGGTTGTCGGATACCGCCCGAGTTGCCTTACCAATCCTGGTGCGCAGCAAGAAGTACGCCACCCCGAGCAGGACGACGACGCTGACCCCCATGCTCGCGACATCGATCCACGAGAGCCCGAACACTCCGATCGAGAGGGTGGTGTCTGTTGCGCCCGGCAGTTGCTGGGTGTCACCCCCGACGAAGAGCTGGAACGTGTAGCGGACGGCGAGGGAAAGGCCGATCGACACGATCATGAGGGGGATTAGCCCGACTCCCTTGCGGCGAAGTGGCTTCCACAGGACGGCATCGTTGAGCCAGCCGAACCCTGCGCCGAACAGAATCGCGATTGGGATTGCAATCCACACCGGGAAGCCGAGCGTGACGCCAAAGAGCAGCGTTATGAGCCCACCGAAGGTGATCAACTCGGCGTGCGCGAAGTTGCTCAGGCCAGTGGTGCCAAACACGAGCGAGAGGCCGATTGCGGCCAGCGCCAACAGTAGACCGAAGTTCAGGCCGTTGAAGAGCCGATCGATGATCTGGTCGAAGAGGCTCGTGGTGTTGCGCGGACCCTGACCGATGAAAAAGTTTGCGACGGCGCTACCGGATTGGCCCACTGTGATCGTGCGCACGTTCGGCTGCTCGAGTTCCGGGTCTATGACCGCGATTCCTTCCGGAAGGGTCGCTTCGTTGAGCGTGACGGTGTATCCGCCGCGCTCCGGTACCCCGACGGCCCAACGACCGTCGTCGCCCGAGACGACTTCGACGCGGAAGCCACCACCGTCGACAACAAGCTGCACGTCTCCCAGTGGCTCATCTGCGAGTTCAACCAGGCCGCTGATCTTGTTGTCGAACTCATCGAGCCCGATGTCCTCAGCGCTTGCCGGCGAGGCGAATGTTAGCGCGAGCGCTGCAATTGCGGTGCCGAATAGTCCGATGGTCAGATAGCGCATCGCTCGGTGCGGTAGTGGTCTGCCAGCAGCGTGTGCCACAAAACCTCCAGGTCGGTTTAGGTCAAGGCGCCGAGGTGCCTCATGGGCCAGCAGCCGGCTCGTCAACGGTGACGATTGGTCTCGAACATTGCCGCAGGGTTTCGCGACAACGCCAAAGTCCGTTGAGCCATTATTGCGACGGAATACGCTACGACCTAACTCGTTAAGATCAAGTACCGGAATTCAACGTGGCATCCCGGAGATTTGCACGCTCCAGATGTGCAACTTTTCTCGGCTCCGACCTCAAGGGGAACCATGGACCAGCCTGACCCGTTCGGCTTTGTCGGACTCACCTACGACGATGTGATGCTCCTGCCGGGGCACACCGACGTCATCCCGAGTGAAGCCGACACGAGCTCGCGACTCACGCGGCGCATCCGCGTCAGTGCTCCTTTGCTGTCATCGGCGATGGATACCGTCACCGAGGTGCGCATGGCGATTGCGATGGCCCGAAATGGTGGTATCGGGGTGCTGCACCGCAATCTGTCTATCGAGGAGCAGGCGGCGTACGTCGATAAGGTCAAGCGCAGCGAATCTGGGATGATCACCAACCCCGTGACGACGACCCCGGATGCCACCGTCGCCGAGGTCGATGCCCTGTGTGGCCAGTTCCGTATTTCCGGCCTCCCGGTGGTTGAAGGCGACGGGCAACTCGTCGGCATTATCACCAACCGTGACATGCGCTTCGTCTCGGCATTCGAGAAGTCAACGACACTCGTGCGCGACGTCATGACGAAGACACCGCTCATCACCGCGCCGGTCGGGATCCATCCCGACGAGGCGATCGCCATCTTCGCCCAGCACAAGATCGAGAAACTTCCACTGGTGGATGCCGAGGGTCGCCTGCGCGGGCTCATTACGGTCAAGGACTTCGACAAGACGGAGCAGTACCCGAGCGCGACGAAAGACGACGCCGGCCGGCTGCGCGTGGGCGCCGCGATCGGGTTCTTCGGCGACGCGTGGGAGCGCGCTGGCGCACTCCGTGACGCCGGGGTCGATGTCATCGTTGTCGACACCGCGAACGGGGACTCGGCGGGTGTGCTCGACATCATCCGGCGCATGAAGGCGGATTCGGCGTTCGCTGCGATCGACGTCATCGGTGGCAACGTCGCCACGCGCTCCGGCGCGCAGGCGATCATCGACGCGGGCGCTGACGCGGTCAAGGTCGGCGTCGGGCCGGGTTCGATTTGCACAACGCGGGTTGTGGCCGGGGTTGGGGTGCCGCAAGTGACCGCTGTGTACCAAGCGTCGCTGGCGGCGCGCGAAGCGGGCGTCCCGGTGATCGCTGACGGCGGTCTGCAGTACTCGGGCGATATCGCGAAGGCACTCGTCGCGGGGGCCGAGACCGTCATGCTCGGCTCGCTCCTCGCGGGCACGGACGAAAGCCCGGGGGACCTGATCTTCGTCAACGGCAAGCAGTTTAAGAGCTACCGGGGCATGGGTTCGCTCGGGGCACTCCAGACCCGCGGTACGAAGACGAGTTACTCGCGGGACCGCTACTTTCAGGCGGATGTGCCGAGCGACGAGCAACTCATTGCCGAGGGCATCGAGGGCCAAGTCCCGTATCGCGGCCCCGTCTCATCCGTCGTCTATCAGTTGCTCGGTGGGCTGCGGCAGTCGATGTTCTACACGGGGGCTCGCACGATCGAAGAGCTGCGCGCCAAGGGCAAGTTCGTGCGCATCACCGCTGCGGGACTCAAG
>JBBQLW010000020.1:0-16760 GCA_038328315.1 Actinomycetales bacterium | reverse complement strand
GCGATGGCGCAGTCCGTTGACAGCACGAGCAGTCGCATCCAGTTCACTCCAGATCTGCTCCCCGGCGACATCACCGGCGTCAGCATCTACAACCAGTCGTCTGGCGAATTCGAGTTTCACCGTGGCCCGATCTTCGCCAATATCGTCTTGGCTGACGAGATCAACCGAGCGAGTCCAAAGACTCAGGCTGCGCTGCTCGAGGTGATGGAGGAATCGACGGTCACAGTGGACGGCATCACGCATCCGGTCACTGCGCCGTTCATGGTGATCGCGACACAGAACCCGATCGAGCAGGCCGGAACCTATCGTCTGCCGGAGGCGCAACTGGACCGCTTCATCATGAAGGCATCCATCGGCTACCCCGACCACACCTCGACGCTTCGCATTCTCGAAGGGGCAGGGGTCAAAGCCCACGACACTGTCGTCGCAAGCATCGTGACGGCAGATGTCGTGACCGAGATGAGTCAGCTGGCGCGAACGGTGCACGTTGATTCGACGATCAACGACTATGTGAGTCGTCTCGTTCAAGCAACCCGCTCGACTGCTGAAGTACGCCTTGGCGCAAGCGTGCGGGGCGCGCTCGCCCTCGTTCGCACCGCCAAGACGCTCGCCGCGGCAAGCGGTCGTCACTACGTGATCCCGGATGACATCAAGGCGCTTGTCGAACCCGTGCTGGCTCATCGCCTCATGCTTGATCCGGAGGCCGAGTTTGAGGGCGTGACGACCTCGAGTGTCGTTGCTCAGATATTGCTCGAAACCCCGCCGCCGAGCGACCGGCTTGCTGTGTAATGGCTGCGCAGAAGACTGCGCCGGTAGCGCAGGTGCCGTCGCTGCGCGGCGCTGAGCCCTCGCACCGCACCGACGCCCACTACACCACAGGCACTCGCGGACTCACGAACGCCCGCACCCGGATTGTTGGCGAGCGAACTGGCATTGCTGCCGACCTCGTCGTTGGGGCCGTCCGCGGGTTCGGTATAGCGCGCACGGCCGTACTGCAGGCGTATCGGCGAGCCGCCTCAGTCATCACCCCGCTCGGCTGGGCGATCCTGATTCTCGTGCCAGCCGCGCTCGCGCTCGGCTACGGGTTGGCTTGGGTCGAGTTCATTGCGGTCGGTTTCGTCGGTCTGCTGCTCGTTCTCGTTGCATTGCTGTCTCTCCGCGGTCGAGGGACGTTGGACTTTGAGCTTGACCTCACTCGCAGTCAAGTCGTTGTCGGAACGCCCGCAGCGGCTCGAGTTGTGATTAGCAACGACGAACGGCGGCGAACATTCGGTGTGAATGTCGAAGTGCCGGTCGGTGCCGGCCTTGCCGCTTTCGCTGTCCCGTCACTTGCCCGCGGAGAATCGCACAGCCACGAGTTCGCAATTCCGACGAGCCGCCGGGGTCGGTTGCTGGTCGGTCCGGTTCGTACTGTTCGCGCGGATCCGATCGGGCTCATCCGCCGTGAAATTGTCTGGACTGCCCCAGAGGAGGTGTTCGTTCATCCTCGCACGATCGCCATTCCCAGCGTCAGTGCTGGGTTCGTGCGCGACCTTGAAGGTAACCCGACGCGCGACCTCTCGAACAGCGACGTTGCATTCCACGCGCTTCGCGAGTATGTGCCGGGGGATGAGCGCCGCTACATCCACTGGAAGTCCACCGCTCGAACAGGCACATACATGGTGCGTCAATTTGAAGAGACTCGACGCAGCCACCTTGTCGTTGCCCTGAGTCTTGCAACGGCTGACTACGGTTCTGATGACGAATTCGAACTCGCGGTGAGCGCCGCCGGCTCACTCGGTGCCCGCGCTATTCGGGATGCTCGATCGGTTACCGTCGTTGCCAGTGAGTTCACCCCCGACTACGCCAAGCGCAAGGTCTACGCTGTCAAACCGCTGACGACGATAACGCGTGCTCGTCTCCTCGACGATCTCGCTCTCGTTGAGCAGGCAGAGTCCGCTTTGACAATCGGTGATGTCGCTCGGGTGACTGCTGATCAGGTGAGCGGGGTGTCCGTCGCCTTCCTGATTTGTGGTTCGACTGTGACGCCGAGAGAGCTCCGAGCGGCATCCACGAAGTTCGAAGCTGGCGTCGAAGTGGTTGCGGTCATCTGCGATCCCGAGCACATTCCCGGTCTTCGGCGAGTGTCGGGACTGAGCGTCCTAACAATCGGATACCTCGAAGACCTGCAGAAGTCGCTCGCGAGAATCGCGGCAGCATGAAGGGCCCCAGCACTGGCAGCATGACCGGAAGCACGACGGGAAGCACGACGGGAAGAATGATCGGCACGCGACGCCCGGGCTTCGTGCTCGTGAACGTGATGATGACGGTCATCACAACGATCCTCGCCGCGACAACACTGTGGCCAATGTACGAGAGCGCGGGAATCATCGTTGTCGTGACGGTCTCGCTTGTTCTCGGCACGACGATTGCGCTGTTTGGGGCCCGGTTTCGGTGGTCTGCCGGCGTCGTTTTCCTCGTCGCGTTCTTGGCATTTCTCGCGGTCGGTGTGCCGGTCGCGGTGCCAGCTCAGGCGATCCTAGGAGTGTTGCCGAGCGCGGCTGGGCTTGTTGACCTCCTCGCGGCGATCGTGCTCAGCTGGAAGCAATTGCTCACCATCACGCTTCCGGTCGGAACCTACGAAGCACTCCTGGTGCCCGCGCTCATCGTCGTGCTCGCCAGTGTCACGATCGGCCTCAGCGTCGCGATGCGAACCAGAGTCCCAGAGTTGGCGGCGCTTCCGCCGATCGGCATCTTTATCTTCGGAACCGCATTCGGTCCCACCTATCCGAGTCGCCCACTCGAGGCCGCACTCGCATTACTTGTCGCAATACTCCTCTGGCTGGTCTGGTTACGGTGGGATCGGCGCCAAACTGCTCTCTCGCAGCTCAGAACTGCGACCTTCGGTGCGGGCGCCGCTGCGGGTCCGGCTGCCGGTACCGGTGCCGGTGCGGGCGCGAATGCGGATGCTCCGCGTTCGGCCAGCAAGCCGAGAACGAGTGCAGCGGGGGCCGTCCTCAGCGCGGCTCTCGTGTTGCTCGTTGTTACTTCAACCTCGGTTGCGGTGCTTGGCTTTGTTCCTCCGACCGTCGATCGCACGGTCTTGCGCAGTGCCATCGAGCAGCCGTTCGACCCGCGCGAATACGTGAGCCCACTGGCTGGATTCCGTCGATATTGGCAAGCTCAGACTGTCAATAGCGTGCTGTTCGAGGCTTCGGGTCTTCCCAGCGGTGCGCGCATTCGGCTGGCAACGATGGACAGCTACGACGGTGTGGTGTACGCCGTTGGCAGCCCGAGCACGGCGAGTGAATCTGGGTCGTTCACGCGGGTACCGACCCGAGTGGATCAATCTGGCATCGCAGGCCGGGCACTCACGGTCGACGTCACGATCGCCGGGCAGTCAGGAGTGTGGCTTCCAACGGTTGGCCAACTCGAGGAACTGCGTTTCGATGATGCCGACGGGCCCGACCGACTAGCTTCGTTCTTCTACAATGACGTCACCGGCACCGGTGCCATGATCGGGGGTCTGGCGCGCGGCGATCGCTACACGGTAACGGCAGTCGAACCGGTTCGGCCAGAGGCATCCGAGATCGCCGCGTTACGCCCAGGACCTGCGCGCGTTCCGCAACCGCAGTCAGTTCCAGCAGAGGTCGCTGCGAAGCTCGAAGAGTACAGTTCCGGTTCCACTGATCCTGGCGAGCAACTTGCCGGGATGCTCGCTGGGCTCGCTCGCGACGGCTACATCAGCCACGGGATCGGTGCCAACGAGGTGCCAAGCAGATCCGGCCATTCTGCCGACCGCATATCAGAACTCCTGACCGCCCCACGTATGATCGGCGACGCCGAGCAATACGCGGTAGCCGCGGCGCTGATGGCGACTGAGATCGGATTCCCAGCGCGAGTCGTGATGGGATTCGCTCCAGCGGCTACGACGGTTCGCGGTTCAGACATTGCCGCGTGGATCGAAGTCAACACGACCGCGTTCGGTTGGGTCGCGATTGACCCGACTCCTCCGGTGCGGGACATCCCGGAAGAACTCCCCGTCGAGAACGCTTCAGTCGCGCGGCCGCAGACGGTTGTGCCGCCGCCAACGCTGCAAACCGACAATCTCGATCGTCAGCGCCCGCCTGAGACTGTGGAAGATCAGGCCAACGACGTTGAGCCGGTGATTCAGGCGCTGCTAGCGGTGCTGCGAGTGGTCGGCGGGATCGCGGTTGGCTTGTTGATTGTATTGGCTCCGTTTGCGGCGATCATCGCCACAAAACTCAGACGTCGGCGATTGCGTCGCCGCGCCGCCGAGCCGCTGGCTCGGGTGACCGGCGGCTGGCGGGAGTTTGAAGACGCTGTCGTTGACCGCGGAGCAGTGCTCGGACCCGCTTCAACGCGAGGTGAGGTGGCAACGCTCGTCGGCGGCCAGCAGCCTCGAATCCTCGCGGTCGTGGCTGATCGTGCGACCTTCTCTCCCGATGCGACGAGCGACAAGGACGCTGAGGCGGTCTGGCGAGCCGTTGACGAACTTCGCTCGACGCTCGATGCTGGATCGACCCGCTGGCAACGCATCAAAGCGCAGGTCTCGGTGCGCTCGTTGGGCCGTGGCTCGGTCACCAAGCGAGCGCCGGGCCGCCAAGTTTCAGGGGAGGGTCGAGCGCGGTGAGCTGTTCCTTCTGTTCCACTGAGCTGCCGACTGGCGCCTTGTTCTGCGGTGAATGCGGTCATGCCGTGGCACAGGGCGAGTTGCAAACCGAGGTACTCGAGGCACCCGAGGCAGCCGCGCGACCCGCGCCGGCAATGGCCGGCACTGCTCCGCTTGATCCGTTCCCCTGGGGGCTTCCGGCCGGATCTGTCGAGATCGATCTCGAACCACCGACCCTGGCTCCGCCTGGGCTGCTCGGATCTGCCGACGAGGCGCCGGTGATCTCAGCTGGCACAGGGAGTCCGGACCTTGAGCAGACTCGAATCGTTGGCAGCAAATCGGTAGCAGCGCGATTCGTGCTTCAGTTCAGCACCGGTGAGAGTGTGACCCTGAGCGGCACGGGAATACTCGGGCGAAACCCGACACCGGAGCCGGGGGAGTTCTTCGACTCCCTCGTAACGATTGTCGACCCCGGCCGGTCCGTATCGAAGACACATCTTGAATTCGGTCAAGAGGCCGGATCGTTCTGGCTGAGCGACCGCTACTCGGGCAACGGGACGGTCGTGCGCGACCCAGAACTGGCGCCCGTGCGGTGCGAGGCCGGGAAACGGTACTTCGTTCTTCGAGGCAGTCGGGTCGACATCGGTGAACAGTTCTTCGTCGTGAGCTGACCCGTACTAACCAGTCCTGACCTGCCCTGCCCTGTCCTGCCTCAACCTGGCCTCACCTGTCCACACCAGCGCGATCCGCCCCAGAAAAAACACGAGTGCTTCGCATTCCGGCTCGTCGGTGACGCAATCGTCTTGGCTTGAGGCGTGCATGAACTCAGCGGTGTCAGTGTCGCGCAGACGAGAGTCGCTGCTCCACGCCCGCCGGAGAGTCCGGCGCCGTATCGCTTTCCACTGCTCGCGACGCTCGCTCCTGTTCTTGCCTCTGTCATCATCTGGCAAGTGACCGGCTCAGCGTTCGCACTCATCTTCGCTGCCATCGGTCCGATCACGGCTATCGCCAGCCTCGTAGACTCGCGATTGGGGTCTCGCCGCACGCTTCGACGCGAACTACGCCGTTTTCGAGTGGATGCCGCGGCCGTCGCGAAGCAAATCGAATCGCACCATTCGGCTGAGTGTGATCGTCGACGGGCTCGCTTCCCGACCGGGTCCGACCTCGCGGTTTGGCATGGGGGCGACCCGCACCGCTGGAGTTTTGACGGCACTGCGCCACTGCTCGTGAACCTCGGGGTCGGCAGCTCCGCGAGCGCTTTGTTGCTCGACGTGCCAGGGGGAGCCAGCAATCATGTTGCGGAGGTGCAAGCGCGCCTTGCCGAACTCGAGAGTTTGACAGAGCGCATCCAGAGCGGGCCATTGCTCGCTGATGCTCGACTCGGCGTTGGCATCAGTGGTGTCAGAACCGTGAGTCTTGCCGCCGCGAGATCGCTCGTGTTGCAACTCGCACGAACGTTGAGTCCATCGGACTTCGAACTGAGCGTCTCGGCACCGTCGACGGAGCGCGAATGGCTCGGGTACCTTCCGCATCCGGCCGATTCTCGCTTCGACCGCGAAACCGTGGTCGCTCAGTTCATCCGAAGCCAAGACCGAACAGTCGTGGCGACGGTCGCGACAGCTGCCAGCATCGCCTCGTTACCGAGCTCGTGCCGCGTCGCGATTCATATTGCAAGCACCAGCACCAACACGCCGGAGAGCACCAGAACGGTCGGAACACAGACGATACAGCTCGTTCACCATCCAGACCCGCAGTTTGGCGGTCCGGTTGAGCTAGCGCTGGTCTCTCGCGAGCAGGCGGTGCGGTGGGCACTCGGCGCACGTGAGATCGCCGTTCGAGATGGACTCATTGCTCGTGTCGCTCGGCTGCCAGACCGGGTTGAACTTTCCGCCATGATCGGCCCCGCACGTGTAGGAACCGAACTTGCAGGATCTGAACTTGCTGGAGCATCCTCGAACGCTGTTGCAAGAGCGGTGGCCGGCAGCATCCGGCCGTCGCTCGCTGCAACGTTTCTTGTCGGCGAAGCTGGCCCGGTCACGATCGATTTGGCGAGTGACGGGCCGCACGCTGTCGTCGGAGGAACTACCGGCAGTGGCAAGAGCGAGTTGCTAATCTCGTGGGTTGTGTCGCTCGCAGCAGCGCATTCTCCAGAGAGCGTGAACTTCCTTCTTGTAGATTTCAAGGGCGGTGCCGCCTTCGCAAGCCTGCAGTCTTTGCCCCACACGGTCGGCATCATCACCGACCTCGATGAGGCCGAGGCCGCCCGAGCCCTGTCAAGTCTGCGTGCCGAGTTGCGGTTCCGTGAGCGAACCCTCGCCTCAGCCGGGGCTCGTGATATCGGCGAGGTGTCTGGTCTGGCGCGACTCGTCATCGTCGTTGACGAATTTGCGACAGTCATCGATCAGCACCCTGACCTGCTTGCGCTCTTTAGCGACATCGCCGCCCGCGGCCGCTCCCTTGGCGTGCATCTTGTTCTCTGCACGCAGCGGCCGGGTGTCACGGTGCGGGACGCAGTGCTCGCGAACGCCGACCTTCGCATATCCCTGCGCGTGAACAATCGCAACGATAGCGTCGCGGTTGTCGGCTCTGAAGCGGCCGCACGACTCGATTCAGCGCTCCGTGGCCGCGCCATCCTTGCACTGGCCGGCCGTGAGCCGAGTGAGATTCAGGTCGCCGTGACGAACGATGCAGACATCCAAGGCGTGGTTATTCGTTGGGCAGCTTCTACTGTGCCGCGTCGCCCGTGGTGCGAACCACTGCCGAAGCTTGTTCTTCACGACGCACTAGATTCGCTCAGCAGTAGTCAGAACGTGGAGTCGAGTCTGTTGCTCGAAGACGACGACCGTTGCGACGAGCAGGCAGGTTGCATCCCGTTTGGACTACTGGACCAACCCGAGCGCCAGCGCCGGGCCGTCGCATCATATGAGCCAAAGCGAGATGGCAATCTGCTGATTATTGGCGGGCCAGGATCGGGTAAGTCGACGATGCTTGGCGTGCTCGGGGGTCGTGCGGGTTCGCGACACCTCGCGAGGTCCCCGGATGCCGCGTGGGACGAGGTCTCGCACCTTGCCCTTCGCCTCGACCGCAGTCGCGATCGCGACCGGGGATCGCTCGGCCGCGAGTTAATCCTTATTGACGACATCGATTCGCTGCTGCTGCGCTTCTCACCCGACCATCGAACCGAGTTTGTCGCGAGATTGAGCCAAGTCTTGCGCGACAGCAGCGCGGCAGGACTCGCGGTCGCAATGGCCGCGCAGCGGCTCTCCACCGACGTGCATCCTCTCGCCGCACTGGTTGGAACGACGATGCCGCTTGCCCCCGCGACGCGCCATGAGTTGAGTCTTCTCGGCATTGATCCGGCACATTTCGTCTCGGGGCTGCCGCCGGGCGGAGGAATCTGGCGAGGAGACCGCGTGCAAGTCGTGTTCGCTCCATTGAGCCAAGTGAGTGAGCGGACCGGCGCCGTCGCGGACATCCGGAAGGATCGCCCGCTGGCCATCGTGTCTGGGCATCCTTCCGCGACTGTCCAGCGACTCGACGCGCAGGTCTTCTCGGTGGTGCCGCTCAGCTCAGTCAATGTGGACCCCTGCGAACTGGTCGTGTCAGACGGCCGAGGCCAGGTTGCTCTTGTCGGGGATGCCGAGCAGTGGCAGTCGCGCTGGGGCGCGCTCGCGGGCCTTCGCCCATTGGCCGACATCCTGTTCCATCGGTGCACTGTGCTTGACGTCCGCGCGCTCACTCGAAGCCGTGAGCTTCCCCCGGTGCTGAATGATGATCCGGCGTTGTGTTGGCGCTGGCGTGACGATGGCGGATTTGATCGCGTGCGATTGGACAAGCATGCCGAGCGCAAGCAACGGTAGTGCCGATTCGGCTGATCGCGGCGCGGTAACGCCGTCAGGCTCAGCTCTTAGTTGAGTGCTGATGACAATTCGACACTCGGCAAAGAATGCGCAGCAGCGACTGGTGCATTCACGATATCGCCAGCGTGGGTATTGAGGCCGAGCGCGAGCGCGGGGTCCGCGCGCAATGCATCCCGCCAGCCGAGATTCGCGATCGAGCGAACATACGGCAGGGTCGCATTGGTGAGCGCAAAGGTTGACGTGTTCGGCACCGCCCCTGGCATGTTGGCAACGCAGTAGAACAGCGAACCGTGCACGGTGAATGTCGGATCGGCGTGCGTCGTCGCACGCGTGTCGGCAAAACAACCGCCCTGGTCGACCGCGATATCGACAAGAACGCTCCCAAGCTTCATTCTCGAGACGAGTTCGTTGCTGACGAGTTTTGGGGCCTTCGCACCGGGCACCAGCACCGACCCGATCACGAGGTCTGCGTCGAGCAAAGCGCGCTCGATCTCAAACGAGTTCGAGGCGAGCGTCGTGACGCGACCAGCATAGATCGCATCCAATTCGCGCAATCGTTGGAGGTTGGTGTCGAGTACGGTCACATCGGCTCCGAGACCGACTGCGACAGACACAGCGTTCGTACCGGCAACGCCGCCACCAAGGACAACGATTTTTGCGGAACGGGTTCCCGGTACTCCCGGCACCAACAGGCCAGGACCTCCATTCGGCTTGAACATCGCGTTCGCGCCGACGATAGGAGCCAACCGGCCGGCCACTTCGCTCATCGGGGCGAGGAGTGGCAAGCTCCGATTCGGCAGTTGCACCGTCTCGTAGGCGATCGCGGTGACTCTGGTCGTCGTGAGTGCTGCGGTAAGGGCAGCCTCAGCGGCGAGATGAAGGTAGGTAAACAGCAGCAGGCCGTCGCGGAAGTAGCGGTACTCGCTCTCGACCGGTTCCTTGACTTTGAGCAGCAAGTCGGCGGCAGTCCAAAGGCTCTCGGCGTCGCTCACGATTCGTGCTCCAGCCGCGACGTAGGCCTCGTCTGGGATTGAAGAACCGAGTCCCGCGCCTGCCTCAACAAGCACCTCGTGACCGTTGACTGTGAGCTCACGCACTCCAGCGGGCGTCACCGCCACTCGATACTCGTTGTTCTTGATCTCTCGAGGCACAGCGATTCTCATGCAGTCAGCGTAGCGAGGCGCACCGTGGATTCCGCACTTTCCGGGACCGGATTGTGCTGATTTCGTGAAATTCATGTTACAAAACACGCCTTTTGCGCACTTGAGGTGTCGCCGGCGACGGTGATATGTCAAGATCAAGGTACGTACGATACCGCTTTCAAAGGAGATGCTGCCGTGAACCGACCCCTCCCACAGGACCCGATTATCCGCCGGTTAGTAATGCAGGCAAGGCAGGCGCAGTTCAGTCGGCGCCACGTACTTCAGGGCGCCGGCGTTGGTGCCGCGACCCTCGCACTCGCGGCGTGTGCTCCGGCCGGCTCGGGCGTGCCACAAGCTGCAGAGGATATTTCCGAAACTGATCCGACCGTGACGTGGTCGAACTGGCCCGCGTACATCGACGAAGATGACGATGGCAACTATCCAACGGTGCTTCGCTTCCAAGAGCAGACCGGCATCTCCGTCGAGTATGTCGTCGACATTGACGACAACAACACCTACTACGGAACCATCAAGGATCAGCTCGCGCTGGGTCAGCCGACTGGCGCAGATACCTTCTGTGTAACCGATTGGATGGTCGCCCGGCTCGTACGCTTCGGGTACGTGCAGGAGCTGGATGCCGCAAACATCCCGAATAAGGTAAATCTTGCTCCAGCGCTGGCCAACCCGGACTTCGACCCCGGTCGCAACAAGTCGATACCGTGGCAAAACGGTTTCGGGGGTCTTGCCTGGAACACGGAGGAGATCCCGGGCGGGCTGAAAAATATCGACGACCTCTGGGCGCCAGAACTCAAGGGCAAGGTGACGGTGTTGAGCGAGATGCGCGACACGATGGGCCTCATCATGCTCAGTCAAGGTGTTGATATCTCAACAGGCGACTGGGGGATCGACGAGTTCTCGGCCGCGCTCGAGGTGCTTGAGGAGAATGTTCTCTCAGGCCAGATTTTCGGCATCAAGGGCAACGAGTACATGCAGGACTTCGTTTCGGGTGACGCAATTGCCGCAATCGCGTGGTCGGGCGACATCACCGTGCTCAATGCTGAGGCGGGCTTCGAGAAGTGGAAGTTCGCGCTTCCGGAGTCCGGCGCCACACTCTGGGGTGACACCTTCGTCGTGCCGCTCGGTTCACCGCGCAAGAAAAACGTCGAAACGCTCATCAACTACTACTACGAGCCAGAGGTAGCCGCGGAGGTTGCGGCTTGGGTGAACTACATCACTCCGGTGGTCGGTGCGCAAGAGGTCGCTGCGGAACTCTACCCAGAGGTCGCTGAGAACCCCTTGATCTTCCCAGACGAAGCAACGCTGGCGAATTCGTTCATCTTCAGAACGCTCGAAACGGGTGACGACCAAGAGTTCAATGGCGAGTTCCAGCGCGTATCCCTCGGCGCCTGATGGCGATCGGCACCTTTGCCGAAGCGGGAGCAGACCTCGAACTCATCGGGATCAACAAGCGCTTTCCGGGCTTCACGGCGATTGATGAGTTGGACCTGACGGTTCCAGCGGGTTCGTTCTTCGCGTTGCTCGGGCCATCCGGTTGCGGCAAGACGACAACGCTCCGGCTCGTTGCCGGACTAGAAGAGCCGACAGCTGGAAGGATTCTGATCGGCGGCAAGGACGTCACGAAGGTCAAGACCTTCAAGCGCCCGGTGAACACCGTTTTTCAGAGTTACGCCTTGTTCCCCCACATGACTGTCCTAGAGAACGTTGCCTTCGGCCTTCGTCGGCGCAACATTGCCGATGCGCTCGGAAAAGCGCACGAGGGATTGCGGCTCGTCGAACTCGATCACCTCGCCGCCCGCAAGCCGCAACAGCTTTCTGGAGGGCAGCAACAGCGGGTTGCGCTCGCGCGCGCCCTCGTGAATCGCCCAGCGCTCTTGCTGCTCGACGAGCCCCTCGGGGCCTTGGACCTCAAGTTGCGTCGTCAGATGCAACTCGAGCTCAAGGCCATCCAGAACGAGGTGGGGCTGACCTTCTTGCACGTGACCCACGATCAAGAAGAGGCCATGACAATGGCTGACACCGTTGCGGTGCTCAACAAGGGTCGTATCGAGCAAATGGGAGCGCCCGAGGAGCTCTATGAGCTGCCCAGGACCGCATTCGTTGCGAACTTTCTCGGTCAGTCCAATCTGTTCACGGGAGCGGTGACATCGAGTTCCGGTTCGTCGATCGTGGTCGACGTGGCCGGCGTCAAGGTCGAGGTGCCTTCGGCCCGCGCCCAGCGTCACGTCGGGCTGGTCACGATCGGCGTCAGGCCCGAGAAGCTGTTGCTGCACACTGCCCCCCCAGAGCCAAGTGTTGGCACCAACGTGCTCGGACCTGGCAGGGTGACGGATGTTTCATTTAGCGGCGTAAGCACCCAGTACCAACTGGCGATTCCGGGGGTGGGCGTCGTCGTGGTCTTCGCCCAGAACATGGTCTTTGGGCCTGTCGTCCATGAGGGTGCAGAAGCGTGGGTCAGTTGGACAGTCGACCACAGCTTCGGGCTTGCGGATATCCCGGACGCGCTTCCTCGATTCGAGGCAGACACCGACACTGCGACGATCGCGACCCAGGTCAGGCACAAGCTGCTTGCGGAGATCGAGGAGTCGTAGATGGCGTTCGCCGCCTTCGGGTCTAGCACCGCGCCGGTCGAGCAAGCCCCGCGTCGCCGAAGCGGGATCGCCCTGATCCTGCTTGCACCCGGTCTGGCCTATCTCGCGCTCTTTTTTCTGACCCCGTTGATCTCGCTCGTCATCACCTCGGTACAGGCGCCGGTCGAGTTCGGTGACGTCGGCCAGTTTCAGAATGCATTCAAGATCGAGAACTATTTCGCGGTCGTCCAGGACTACTGGCCGCAGTTTTTGCGGTCGTTCGGATACGCGCTCGTCGCAACGTTCTTTGCCCTCATCATCAGCTATCCTCTCGCCTACTTCATCGGGGTAACCGCCCGGCCGTGGCCACTCACTCAGGCAATTTTGTTGACCCTCGTGATCGCGCCGTTCTTTATTTCGTTCCTGCTTCGCACCTTCGCGTGGAAGCAGCTCATGGCGGAAGACACGCCATTCGTGCAAGGACTCAAGGCGCTTTCAATCCTCGCTCCAGACGCCAACCTCGTCGGCACCCCCTTCGCGGTGATCTTCGGGCTCACCTACAACTTCATCCCTTTCATGACACTGCCGATCTACGTCACGCTTGAGCGGCTTGACACCCGCTACCTCGAGGCTGGCAACGACCTCTACGCGAGTCCGGCGTTGACCTTCCTGCGCGTCACCCTGCCGCTGTCGCTTCCCGGGATTGTCTCCGGCACGCTCTTGACGTTTATACCTGCGGCTGGCGACTACATCAACGCGAGTTCGAGTTTCCTCGGTTCGGCGAGTACGTCGATGATCGGCAATGTCATCGAGGCGAACTTCATCGATCTGCTCGACTACCCCGTTGCGGCGGCCCTGTCGGTGCTATTGATGGGGATCATCCTGTTAATTGTCGGGCTCTACGTTCGCCGCGTTGGAACAGAGGATCTGCTGTGAAATTCTCCCCGGGCAAGCTCGTTCTCCCGCTGTTCAGTGCGCTCGCGCTCGCCTTTCTGCTGATTCCGATCGTGTACACCTTCATTTTCTCGTTCAACGACTCGGTGAAGTCAAACATTGTGTGGGTCGGATTCACACTCGACAATTGGACCAATGTCTGCCAGGCGCAGGGCGTTTGTGAAGCCTTTGGCACGTCCATCGTGGTCGGCATCGCGGCCACGGTCATTGCAACGGTGCTCGGCACGCTCTTGGCCATTGCGCTCGCCCGCTATCGGTTCCGGGGTCGTTCCGCAATCAGTTTGATGCTCTTTCTGCCGATGGCGACCCCCGAGGTCGTGCTCGGTGCTGGTCTTGCTGCTCAGTTCCTCAGTGCGTCGGTGCCGAAGGGCCTCGGCACCATCATCATTGCGCACGCGTTGTTTTGCCTGAGTTTCGTGGTTGTCACGGTCAAGGCTCGGGTCTCGAGTCTGGATCCTGCACTCGAAGAAGCCGGTCGCGACCTGTACGGTTCTCCTACCCAGGTGTTTTTGCGAGTCACGCTCCCGCTGTTGCTCCCGGGCATCACGGCGGCAGCGCTGCTGTCGTTCGCTCTCAGCTTCGATGATTTCATCATCACGCGCTTCAATAACGGACCCGTTGAGACCTTCCCGGTGTACGTCTTCACTGCCGCCGCTCGTGGCCTCCCGGCCGAGGCGAACGTGATTGCATCAGCCGTGTTTATCTTCGCGTTGGTGCTCGTCATCGTCGGCCAGACCAGCTCCGCCGCGAGACGCAAGCGACTCGCTAAGCTCGCGTAGTGGTCTACGAGGATCGCGCGAGGCTCGCCGCGCTGTGGGAGAGCGAGCTCGAGCTGTTTATCGCCGAGCATCCGAGATCTCGGGTGCAATGGGAGCGCGCGATTCAGCACATGCCGGATGGCGTGCCGATGCTGTGGATGTCGAAATGGCCAGGCCCATGGCCCGTCTACGTGCGTTTGGCGGCTGGATCACACTTCGAATGTTTCGACGGTATCGATCACGTCGATCTCTGTTTGGGCGACACCGGGGCGATGTGCGGGCACGCACCGCCTGCATCCGTCGCTGCCATCGCGGGCCAGCTCGCACACGGCTCGACATTCATGCTTCCAACCGAGGATGCCGCGGCAGCCGCGGAACTCCTCGCCGAGCGGTTCCGAGTGCCGGTGTGGCAATTCTCGCTATCGGCAACCGATGCGAATCGCTCGCTCATTCGGTTCGCGCGTCAGGTCACACGTCGAGCGAAAATTCTCGTGCACGACTACTCGTACCACGGCACGGTAGACGAGGCATATGCAACGCTCGACGACGACGGCAACGTCGTGTCGCGCCGCGGAAACATCGGCGCACCGGTGGCGCTCGACGTCACCACCTCGGTCGTGCAATTCAACGATGTGCCAGCCCTTGCGGCCGCACTCTCGGCGGGTGACGTCGCGGCCGTGCTCATCGAGCCCGCCATGACAAACATCGGCATCGTCTTGCCTGAACCGGGTTACCTCGCTGCGGTGCGGGAGCTGTGTACCGAACACGGCGCGATGCTCATCATCGATGAAACCCACACGATCAGCGCCGGCCTCGGCGGCATGATTGCGACCGAGAATCTGGCGCCGGATGCTGTCGTACTCGGTAAAAGCATCGGCGGTGGCATCCCAGCCGGGGCCTATGGAATGACTCGAGAATTCGCGGCAGCTGTGCGTGCCTCGCTTGAGCTCGAAGACATCGACGTCGGCGGCGTTGGCGGAACCCTTGCGGGCAACGCGCTCTCGCTTGCGGGGATCGTTGCGACGCTCGGCGAGGTGCTCACCGCAAACGCCTACGCCTCGATGATCGATCGTGCGACCGAGTGGACGATCGGCGTTCAAGCCGCGATAGACGAGTTCGACGTACCGTGGCAAGTCACCCAACTCGGCGCGCGGGCCGAGTACAGTTTTCGCCCGACAGCACCGGTCAACGGGCGAGACGCCGCCGAGGCTGACGACTTCGAGTTGCAGCAGTACCTCCATCTGCACGCCCTCAACCGGGGCATCCTGATGACGCCGTTCCACAATATGGCGCTGATGAGCCCTGCAACATCACCCGCCGACGTTGAGCGCCACACGATCGCCTTCCGCGAGGCCGTCGTGAGCCTGTACGCATGATCGAGGACTCCGGGCTCGCGAGTCTTGACAACGGGGTCGCCGCTGTCAATGCCGCACGGGTGCCCGAGGTCTTCATCTCGGTCGATGTCGAGACCGCTGGCCCGACCCCCGACCGCTACTCGCTGCTGTCGATCGGCGCTTGCGTTGTCGATCGGTCAGAACCCGGCTTCTATGTCGAAATCGCTCCCGTCACGACAGACGCGCTCGATGCGGCGTTGGCAGTGTCTGGTTTATCGATGGATCAACTCGCCGTAACCGGCGTGCCTCCGGCCGAGGCAATGGCGAAGTTCGCCGAGTGGCTAGGCGAGGTCGTGCCGAGCGGTGCATCCCCGATCTTCGTCGGTTTCAACGCCGCGTTCGACTGGATGTTCGTGGCCGACTACTTTGAACGGTTCCACCACCGCAATCCCTTCGGTCACGCGGCCCTCGATATCAAGTCGTACGCGATGGGCGTGACCGGAAGCACGTGGGCCCAGACCAGCATGCGCCACCTCGCTCCTGCCTACCTCGGCGGGCGGGGGCTCTCACACAACGCACTCGCCGACGCCCGCGACCAGGCCGAGCTATTTCTTGCCATCACCAAGGAGAGGACATCACTATGACCGTCACCGAGCCAACGGATGCCGCGGCGGATATTCAGCGGATCGTCGAGTCCGCCCGTCGGCTTGGCATTGAGGTCAACGAAGAAGAAACAATTCAGTGGCTTGCAGCCATTTCATTGTCTGCCGACAGCGGAGACGTCGTGGTCGACACCGCAACGGGCACCTTTGGGCACCGCGTCAGCATGCTCGACTTCAGCGACCGCGATCTGGCTCGCTTCAGGCGGATCGGACAGATCGTCGAGGTGACCGGCCCGGCGGGAGTTGCCGAGAGCGCTCTCGCGCTCTCCGGCTCCGCGGCTCAATCGAAGATCCAGAGTTTCCCGGGCGACTGTGACTACTTTCAACGACTCAACATCATCGCAGCCACCCGTGAAGAAGCCTGTCGCGTGATGGCATCGCTCATGCGCGAAAAGGTCTTGACAACCCGCCGTGGCGACGGCTACCAGTTTCTCGAGGCCAAGCTGGGCAGCTATCCCTTCAACGGTGTCCACGCCGGCTCTGAGGTGCACGTCGGCAGCCCCATCACGTGGCGATTCGAGGAGATCGAGAGTGGGGAGTTGCTCGTGGAGCGCGAGGACGGGGTTGCCGTGACGCTTCGCTGGGACGAAGTAGCGCTTGACCCCGGCTGGTGCAAACTCGACTGGGTCGTCAGTGACCCGAATCGCAAGCAACTCTCGAACGCGAGCAACGTTATGGATGTCACGTGGGAGGGGCCAGACGGCGAGATCGTTCCACTCGACGGCTACCTCGACTCGTTCTTTCAGGAGGTCTACCTCGATGCCGACTCGGTTCCGGTCTTTGCGAAGGTTGCGAAGTTTGTCTCGGATGATGCGCTCGACAACTACGTCGAACAGATGCAGATCGAGGT
>JBBQLW010000019.1:0-18216 GCA_038328315.1 Actinomycetales bacterium | reverse complement strand
CATGCTCTCGCAGGTGTCGGAGAACAAGAAGCTCACCGAGGTCTTCACCACACTCTTCACCGCCGAGGGCAGCGAGGTCTACCTCAACCCCGTCGAGCAGTACGTGGCGCCAGGGGTCGCCGTGGATTTCTACACGCTGCTCGAAGCCGCTCGGCGCAAGGGTGAGACCGCCATCGGTTACCGTGTGGTCGCCGAGGCGCGCCACGCGGAGCGCGGTTACGGCGTCACGGTGAACCCGTCCAAGGGCGTCAAGACCACCTTCGCTGCGGGCGACAAGATCATCGTTCTCGCCGAAGGCTGAGCAAGCCCAAGCAAGCTAGACTTGCCAAGGCCAATTTCGAGGGATGCCCAGCGTCCCCCTTGGTGGCTGTACTTGCTTCAGCCCCGGGGCGTAGCTCAGCTGGGTAGAGCGCTCGGTTTGGGACCGAGAGGCCGCAGGTTCGAATCCTGTCGCCCCGACAATACGATCTGGCACAAACGATCACAGCACGATAACCATCAGGAGAAATGCAGCGTGAAGACCACCGTTGAGAAGTTGAGCCCGACCCGCGTCAAGCTCAGCATTTCTGTCACCCCAGAAGAGCTCAAGCCGAGCATCACCCACGCCTACGAGCACATCGGCTCGCAAGTAAACATCCCCGGCTTCCGCAAAGGCAAAGTGCCCCCGCAGCTCATCGACCAGCGCGTCGGACGCGCCGAGGTGTTGAACCACGCGGTCAACGACGGCCTCGACAAGTTCTACCGCCAAGCGGTCACCGAGGAAAAGATTCGAGTGCTCGGTCGCCCAGAGGCCGATGTCACGAGCCTGCCAGACGTGAAGGACTTCAGCGGGGACCTCGTCGTTACCATCGAGGTGGATGTCCGTCCAGACTTCGCACTGCCGACCTACGAAGGTCTCGCGCTGACGGTCGATGCGGTCGAGGTTTCCGCCGACGACGTAAAAGACGAACTCGACGCGCTTCGCAGCCGATTCGGCACACTCGTGACGGTCGATCGCCCAGCCAAGAGCGGAGACTTCGCCCAGCTCGATCTCGTCGCGAAGATCGGCGACAACGAGGTCGACTCAGCGACCAGCATCTCCTACGAGGTGGGCTCCGGCGAACTCATCGAAGGCATCGACGAGGCGCTCGATTCACTCAGCGCTGGCGAGTCCACCACCTTTGAATCCGTGCTGCTCGGTGGCGATAGCGAGGGCGAGACCGCACTCATTGCCGTCACGCTCTTGGCCGTGAAAGAACGTGAACTGCCGGAGGCCGACGACGACTTCGCTCAGATTGCTAGCGAGTTTGACACCATCAAAGAACTCAAGGCTGACCTGAAAGAGCGCGCGGCCCGCTCGAAGGCATTCGGCCAAGGCGCCCAGGCTCGCGACCAGATCGTTGACGCGTTGCTCAAGCTTGTCGAGATCCCGGTGCCTGCCAAGATTGTCGAAGACGAGGTGCACCGTCACCTCGAGGGCGAGAACCGCCTCGACGACGACGAGCATCGCGCAGAGGTGACCGCGACGAGCGAGAAGACCTTCCGCACGCAGATCCTTCTCGACTCCATCGTCGAGAAGGAGGAACTCAAGGTAAGCCAGCAGGAGCTCACGACCTACCTCGTGCAGGCGGCAGCGCAGTACGGCATGGAACCCGGCGAGTTCATTCAGGCGCTCGACAAGAACGGTCAAGTTCCAGCGATGATCGCCGAAGTCTCGCGTTCCAAAGCGCTCGCGGTCGTGCTCGACAAGGCGAAGGTCGTTGACACCAAGGGCAAGAAGGTCGATGTCTCTGCCTTTACCGCCACCGTGCTCGGCAACGCCGATGGCGACACCGTGAGTGCTGCCGATTTCGCGGGCGGCGAAGACGGCCACGACGCCAACAACGAACACTTCGGTCACGACCACAAATAGCGAAACGACAGCGAGGCTCTCCGCTCCGCTCATGGCGAACTCTGCCCACGGCGAACACGCCCGAATGCGTGAGTGTGCTCCGATAGATTCGACAGCAAGCGATAACTGAAACGGAGCGCAACCCCATGGCCCAACCGGCATTGGTCTCGAGTGTTTTTGACCAACTCCTCAAGGACCGCATCATCTGGCTTGGTTCAGAGGTGCGAGACGAAAACGCCAACGAGATCTGCGCAAAGATTCTGCTGCTGGCAGCAGAAGACCCCAAGCGTGACATCTTCCTCTACATCAACTCCCCGGGTGGCTCGATCACCGCTGGCATGGCTATCTACGACACGATGAAGTTCGTGCCGAACGACATCGTCACTGTCGGCATCGGGCTCGCGGCATCCATGGGCCAGTTCTTGCTGTCCTCTGGCACCAAGGGCAAGCGCTACATCACTCCAAACGCGCGTGTGCTGTTGCACCAGCCGTCAGGTGGTTTCGGCGGCACCGCGGCCGACATCCAGACTCAGGCTGGCGTCATCCTCGATATGAAGAAGCGGATGGCAGAACTCACCGCAGAGCAGACCGGCAAGTCGGTCGAACAGATTCTCATCGACAATGACCGCGACAACTGGTTTACCGCACAGCAAGCACTCGAGTACGGCTTCATCGATCACTTGCGTGAGTACGCATCCGACGTTGTCGGCGGCGGCGGAACCATCGATGCGCCGGGCGCGGGCGACCTCACCAACAGCAAGAAGGACTGACCATGGACAACTTCACATTCGGCTCCGACGCGCCAACCGCCCCCGGCGGCACCGCCGGCACCCCTCAGGAATCGCGCTACATCCTGCCATCGTTCGAGGAGCGCACGGCTTACGGCTACAAGCGTCAAGACCCGTACGCCAAGCTCTTCGAGGACCGCATCATCTTCCTCGGCGTGCAGATCGACGACGCATCCGCCGATGACGTCATGGCTCAGTTGCTCGTGCTTGAGAGTCAAGACCCTGACCGCGACATCGTCATGTACATCAACTCGCCCGGTGGTTCGTTCACCGCCATGACCGCGATCTACGACACGATGCTGTACATCCGTCCGCAGATCCAGACGGTGGTGTTGGGTCAGGCCGCGTCTGCTGCGGCTGTGCTGATGGCGGCTGGCACGCCGGGCAAGCGGCTTGCGCTGCCCAATGCGCGCATCCTGATCCATCAGCCATCGACGGGAGATGCCGGCCGTGGCCAAGCCTCGGACATCGAGATCCAGGCTCGCGAGATCATGCGCATGCGCGAGTGGCTGGAGATGACGCTCTCGGCGCACTCGAACCGCAGTGTCGAGCAGGTCAACAAGGACATCGATCGCGACAAGATTCTCAGTTCCGCTGAGGCGCTCGAGTACGGTCTCATTGACCAGGTGCTGACGAGTCGCAAGAACGTGCCTGCGCTCACCGCGAAGTAGCAGCAGCATCGAGCAACCAAGAGACCGGCCGGGCCACGTACGAGTGGCCCGGCCGGTCTCTTGTTTCGCGTTCCCGTTCAGTCGGTAGAGCCTGCCCGAGGTCGCTTTTTGCGACCCAACACCAAGAACGTCACGAGTACGCCGACGATGGCAGATACGAGGATGCCTCCGACCCAGAGCAGGTCGGCAAGATTCGCAGTATCCGCCACGCTGCCATTGTCCAGGCGCGCGCGGCCGCAGTTCGGCGCGACCGGGGAGCCGACTGATGCCGTCACAGCGTCGGTCGGCTGCCACTCAAACTCGAACTCGTCTGAGATCGGATGCCCGTCGGCCGAGATGATCTGCCACCTCACCAGGTAGGTTCCAGCTTCGCCGAGTGCCGCCGACGTGTACACGGACGATCCGTCGACGGTTAAGCAACCGTCACCGTAGAACAGGCCAGCGTTGTCGCTCACTTGCATCGCGAAACCGGTGCCGTCTCCGCTGATGTCAAGGAGGGCCTCATTGGTCGTGATGGAAAAGCGTTCTGGCAGTTCGGTCAGGGTGCTGCCCGCCTCCGGAGTTGAGGCGATGAGGTAGTTGTGCGCCTGTGCCGGAGCGGCGAGCCCCAGCACAGGCGCGACAATCAGCACCGGCGCGACAATCAGCACCGACCCGGCAAGGAACACCCGAAGCCATGACAACCCGGTGAATCGGGGTTCAGTTGCGACGTTGTCGGCGCGCATCGTCACTACTTGCTGTCGCTGCTTGACGATGCTGGGCTGTGAGCGCCCGCATTGGCCAGCGCAGTGCGGCGGGTGATCACGCTGACCGCCAGCGCAATGGCACCGAGCAACAGACCGGCACCACCGAGCGCGCGCCCGAGTGTGTCCGTGGCACCGATCGGTGCCGAGATAGCGACGACCTCTTCAGCGCTAATCCCCTCCGCCGTTACTCCATCACTGTGGTTGTGGTCGTCACCGGCAGCGGGGGAGTGTCCGTCAGCGGCGCTCTCGGCCGTCAGTACCACTGACGGAACGTCGTCGCCTTCCCAAACAACAGTGGCGCCGGTCGGGCTGGTCTGCGTTGTGCGGAACTCCACGACATCGCCCGGCTGGCCTTCTGGCAGTTGAAGGGACAGTTCGAAGGTGTCGCGCTGGTCGGTTGGCAAGCCAGCACCAATAGCCGTGTAGACGACCTCAGCGACGCGTTCGCCATCGAGAATCTTCGTGATGGTCCAGTTGGGGTTAACGGTCGGGGTGACGCCAGCGATGATTTCGGGGATCTCGATGGTCACAATCGAGGTCGACTCCTCTTCGACACCGTGCGGCACGCTGATCGTGACGATGGTGTACGAACCGACAGCGGTCGAGCTTGCGCTCGCCGAGACGTGGGCGCTCGCGCTCAATGGAGCGACCAGAGCGAGGGAGGCGCCGGCGAGCACAGCGAGCGAAGTGCCGAGGATGGTTCGGCGGTGCGTGTTCATGAATCAGTGTCCTTGACTGTTGTGGCCGCATGCCGCGGCCGGGTTTGGTCGTGCAGTTCTGCGAGTGCAGCGGGCGAGTGCCCGTAACCGGAAGAGATCCGGCAGTGATGTGCCGCTCTAGCGGCCGGCGTGCACGAGCGGGGGCCCGCGGTAGCGCAGGATCGATAACACGTGGCCGGGCTCGGGGGCGACATGCTGGGCGCCACCAGCGGTCACGAAGCGCGGCGTGGCGATTGAGACTGCAGTGACAGCCACTGTGACTCGGAGAACGAGAAGGGACGCCGTCGTCGCAAGCGACCAGAACGCGCGCTCAGCGTAACGGAACACCACGATCGTGATGACGGCGGCAACGGCGTGGGCGAACCACATGTTTGCGTGGGCGGCTGAGGTGCCAGTGGCATTCATTGAAGCGGATGCCGCGTGGCTATGCCCAAGCGCTGCGGGTGCGCTCAGCGAACCGAACACGCCGTGGAAGAGCGCCTGCGTGATCGCGACCGACAGGCTGAGCCGCACAACGGAGAGGGTTCGCCCGGCGAGGAGCACACAGGCGCTGATCGACACCGCGAGTGAGACGACGATGGCAAATACAGACGGAGCTACGCCGCCCGCGATGGCGTGCGAGAAAGCAGCGATCACGGTGGCAACGGTGGCGGCGCTTGCGCCCCGCGCGACTCGCGCCCACCTCGACCGCATTCCTCACCTCACCGTAGTTCTTCGTCTGAAAACAATCCTGCCACACGCGTCTGGGCGGTCGATGGCGCGCGGCGCGCCGTTACAGTTGTGCACAGCGTGCCATCACCGGCTGTTTTCGCGGGTTAGGCTCGGTAGCACGCATCCGCGCAGAGGAGGAACGGGGACATGGCACGCATCGGAGAAAGCGCCGACCTGCTCAAGTGTTCCTTCTGCGGCAAGAGCCAGAAGCAAGTGCAGCAGCTCATTGCCGGCCCAGGCGTCTACATCTGTGACGAGTGTGTCGAACTGTGCAACGAGATCATCGAGGAGCGTCTCGCCGAAGCGGGCGAAGAGACCACGAGCGAGTTCGATCTTCCAAAGCCGCGCGAGATTTACGCCTTCCTTGAGGAGTACGTCATCGGTCAGGAGCACGCGAAGCGCGCGCTCTCGGTTGCCGTCTACAACCACTACAAGCGCATTCGCGCCCGCAATACCCTGACCGCCGCAGACGCACTCATTGACGACGTCGAGATCGCCAAGTCGAACATCCTCCTCATCGGCCCGACGGGCTGCGGCAAGACCTATCTCGCGCAGACTCTCGCCAAGCGCCTGAATGTTCCGTTCGCTGTTGCGGATGCCACGGCACTGACTGAGGCAGGCTACGTCGGTGAAGACGTTGAGAACATCCTGCTCAAGCTCATTCAGGCAGCAGACTACGACGTCAAGCGCGCCGAGACCGGCATCATCTACATCGACGAGATCGACAAGATCGCCCGCAAGGCCGAGAACCCATCGATTACCCGGGATGTCTCTGGTGAGGGCGTGCAGCAAGCACTGTTAAAGATTCTGGAAGGCACCGTCGCATCTGTTCCGCCTCAGGGTGGCCGCAAGCATCCGCATCAGGAGTTCATTCAGGTCGATACGACCAACGTGCTCTTCATCGTCGCAGGGGCATTCGCCGGGCTCGACGAGATCATCTCGCAGCGTTCGGGCAAAAAGGGCATCGGGTTCGGGGCGCCGCTGCACAGCAAGGGCGACGACGTGAACCTCTTCAGCGAAGTGCTGCCGGAGGACCTGCACAAGTTCGGGCTGATTCCGGAATTCATCGGGCGACTGCCAGTCGTTACCACCGTGACGCCGCTCGACCAGGTCGCGCTCATGGACATCCTCACCAAGCCGAAGAATGCACTCGTGCGCCAGTATCAGCGCATGTTCGAGATTGACGGCGTGGAACTCGATTTCGAGCCGGATGCACTCGAGGCCATCGCCGATCTCGCCGTCTTGCGGCAGACCGGGGCCCGCGGTTTGCGCGCGATCATGGAAGAAGTGCTCGGCCCAATCATGTTCGACGTGCCATCCGACGACCAAGTCGCGCGCGTCATCGTCACGCGCGAGTCGGTGCTCGAGAACGCCGCGCCGACAATCGTGCCGCACAAGCTCCCGCGCCAGGTCGAGAAGTCCGCCTAGTTCCAGCCGAACGTGAGTCGCACCGCGGCGACGCCTTCGAACGGAAACTGAGGCCAACCCGGCGAGAGCACTTCCTCGGCGAGATCGACGAGAGCTCGCGCCGCCGCTTCTATGTCGTGCCGGACGGTCTCCTCGAGTCGCTTGCCGAGTTGAGGGTATGCGCCATCGAATCTGCGCCGCGGGTCGAGTTCATCTAAGCCCGCGGCCTCGGGGGACAGGCGGGCCGCCGCGGCTCGCGCAAAGTGGCTCACTGCCTCGCCGCGCACCAGACCGGATCCGCTCAATGTCTCCCCCCGACGCGCTCGCCCCACGCCCGAGTGCAGCTGCGTGAGCATGAGCTTGATCTCGCGCTCGGCGTCGACAGCGCCCTCAGGCCGCCGAGCCACGACGGTGGCGGTAGCGGCGTGTACCGAAGCGCCGCCGACCAGTACTTCGGCGGGTGCGCCTGCCCATGTCGAGTAGGTCTGGACCTCGGCAAGCCCGAACTCGAGGCGGTGCCCGTTTCGATAGATGACCTTCACGCCGCCGTGGTGCTCAACAACGGATAGCGCAATGTCCTCAGCGTGCGGGAGCCAGGTGAGATCCTGCCGAAACTGGTCAGCGAATCCAGGCTCGGTGAGCCAAGCGAAATCGTGGTCGGACCACTCATCCGCGCGCTCTCGGGCGGCGGTCGATCCGAACGCGACGAGCCCAACAACACCGTCAAGCCGACGCGCTGAGCCGGCGAGCTCGTCAAGAAAAGACGTGAACGACAGTGACGCGGCCATCGGAATCCATTCTGCTGTCTTGACAAAAAGAGCAACTTCATTCTAGGGTTTATTTAGCACTGAATAAAGGGATAGCCAATGTCGATTCGCCCCGCAGCTCGCACCGATGTCAACCGGTCCGCGATTCTTGCGCACTTAGGTGCCAACGGGCCGGCCTCTCGTGCCGACCTAGCTCGTGCTCTGAACGTTTCCCCGGCACTCATGACATCGCTTACAAAAGATCTGATCTCCGACGGGCTCCTCGTCGAACTCGAGCACTCGCCGTCCCAAGGAGGACGCCCGGCGCGGATGCTCGGACTTGTTTCATCGGGCGGCCGAGCGATCGGCATGAAGGTCGTCGCTGACCACGTCGCATTTGTTGAAGTCGGTATTGACGGTGCTGTTCGGCGTTCCGCGAGCGAGCCATTTCTCGCATCTGCGAACACGATGCTTGCCGACCTCACGGCGCTTCTCCGCCGATTCATCCTCGGAGGGTCCAACGAGCCACTTCTGGGCATTGGGGTTGGGGTACCGGGGACCGTCGATAGACAGGGCAATGGATTGGTCGATTCGGCTCAGCTCGGTTGGCAGCAAGTTCCGATCGGCGCAACTCTCAGACGAGAGTTCGCACTGCCGGTGCTGGTCGAGAACAATGTGAACGCGCTCGCCGTAGCCGAGCGCTTGTACGGCATCGGACGTCAACACGACAATTTTCTCGTCGTGACAATTGGCACCGGCGTCGGGGCCGGGATCGTTGTTGATGGCGTCGTACTCCGCGGGAACGCGGGCGGTGCTGGCGAGATCGGTCACGTTCCCGTTGCCGATGATGGTCCGAGTTGTAGCTGTGGCAATCACGGCTGCCTAGAAAGCTTCATCGCAGAGGCAGCGCTGGTGCGGCAAGCGCGAGCTGCCGGGGTTATCGGTGAAGCGAGCGGTATGGCTGCGCTTCGCGCAGAAGCTGATGCGGACAATCCGGCCGCCGCTGAGATCTTCAGCGAAGCTGGCCACCGCTTGGGCCGCGTGCTCGCGGGCATCATTCACACTCTCGATCCCGAGATTGTCATAGTGCTCGGCGAGGGAACGGCGGCGTGGAAGCACTGGTCGTTTGGGTTCGAGCCGGCCCTGCGCTCCGCCTTGATCCCGAGTCGGCGTGGGATCGGCGTCGCCGTTGAAACGTGGCAGGACGAGAGCTGGGCGCAGGGTGCGGCAGCGATCGTGCTCGCGACCCCGTTCGACTCCGACGGACTGGCAGGCGAACAGGGACGACTGGTGCGGGAACGCCTTGTCGAACAATCTTCCCCGCACGGAGACGGCTGATGAGTCTCACAGTGGCGCCAGCCCAAATCCGAGTTCAGCACGACCCACCGCCATTGGCAGCAAGTCGGCCTGTGAGGCACCCGACTTCGGCGGCGCGGGCAAAGTACACGCTGACGGTATTGGCCTTCCTGCTGCCGAGCGCGCTTCCGTTGACACTGTTCGTGCTCGCACCCATGGTCACGGCCGCCTGGATCAGCCTCACGGAATGGAACTTGATCTCCCCACAGGTATTTGTGGGGTTCGACAACTATGCGAACCTGTTCGCTGACCCGACGACGGGTCGGGTCTTCCTTCACACGCTGTACTACATTGTCGGCTACCTGCCGATCGTCTACGTCGGCGGACTCGTTCTCGCGCTCGGCCTCAACACCGCGCTCAAGGGTAGGTCGCTGTTGCGCGGAATCTACTTTTTGCCGGTCATTACGAGTTGGATCGCGGTCGCGCTGGTGTGGCGCTGGCTTCTCAACCCGAACAATGGCGTCGTCAACACCGTGCTCGGTTGGTTGGGCATTGACGGGCCAGGTTGGTGGACAGACCCCGCGTGGGCGATGCCCTCGATCATTATCGCCTCGGCCTGGAAGGACCTCGGCTTCGTCATGGTGATCCTGTTGGCCGGGCTCCAAGCGATCTCGCCAGAACTCTACGACGCAGCAAAGGTCGACGGCGCAGGGCCATGGCGACGACTCATCAGCATCACGCTTCCGATGCTCTCTCCCTCGACGTTCTTCGTCGTTGTCATCTCACTCATCAATGGATTCCAAGTGTTCGATCAGGTCTACGCCATGACTCGCGGTGGCCCGGCCGGAGCGAGTGAAGTCGTCGTGTTGCGTATCTACGATTTGACCTTCCGCTACGGGGCCGCAGGCGAGGCCTCGGCGCTTTCGTGGATGCTATTCATCGTCGTGCTCGCCGTCACCTTGATTCAGGTGCAAGGCCAGAAACGATGGGTGAACTATGGCTGAGCCGCGAACGGCGATCGTACGTCGGATGCCGCGGCGCAACCTTGCCGGCTGGATTGCGCTCCACGTCGTCATCGTTCTTGGCGCTGTCGCCATGTTCTTTCCGTTCCTGTGGACGGTCATCACATCGATCAGTCCCGGAGCCGGGCTATTCCTTGCGCCGACGCTGATCCCCGCGGACCCGTCACTTGGCGCGTACGCCAGACTCTTCACTGAGCTTCCATTCCTCCGCGTGGTTGGCAACAGCCTGCTGCTCGCCCTCGTGACGACGGCGGTGCAATTGGTCACGAGCTCCACCGCGGCGTATGCGTTCAGTCGCCTACCGTTCCCGGGGCGCGGCATGGTCTTCGCGGTCTACCTTGCCACGATGATGATCCCGCTTCAGGTGCTCATCGTCCCGCTGTTCGTTCAGCTCAGAGACTTCGGGCTGCTCAACACGTACCTCGGTGCGCTCTTACCGACCTTTGCTAGTGCGTTCGGCATCTTTCTCCTCCGACAGGCAATCAACCAAGTTCCTCGCGAACTTGACGAAGCCGCCATGCTCGACGGCGCAGGGCACTTCCGCACCTTCTTCTCGATCGTGCTGCCGAACATCAGACCAGCGCTCGCGACACTCACAGTGTTCGCCTTTATGGGGAGTTGGAACAGCTTTCTCTGGCCTCTTGTCGTGCTCAGAAGGGAAGAGCTTCAGACGCTTCCAGTTGTACTCGCCGGACTTCAAGGACAGTACACCAGCGAGTGGGACATCATCATGGCCGGCTCGGTCGTAAGCATCCTTCCGATGCTTGCGCTCTATATCTTCGCCCAGAAATACGTTGTTCAGGGCGTCGCCAGCTCAGGGATCAAGTAGCCCGTGAGCACCGCACAACAGCAGTACCGACACCACAATCAAAGGAGATAGAGCACCATGAACAGCAAAGCATTATCCTTCCTCGGCATTCTGGGTGCTTCGGCATTCCTGGTTGCCGGGTGCGCAACCACCCCAGCTGCAGATGGACCGGTGACGATTACGTACACCAACTTCATCTCCAACGGCGGCAACGAAGAAAACCTACAAACCATCGTTGACGCCTTTGAGGCGGAGAATCCCAACATCACGGTGGACGTGACGACCCTGCCGTACGGCGACTATGGGACGGCTCTCCAGACAGACCTCGCGGCCGGAACCGTCTCAGACGTCTTCGACATCGAGTTCTCGAACTATGCAGCGTTTCAAGCGAACGGGGTCCTCGCCCCCCTTGAAGTGAGCGACGCGGGTTCGTACCGCCCATCGCTTCTTGAGGCATATTCAACCGGAGGCACACCCTACGCGCTGCCTAGTTCATTCTCGGCGGTCGTTTTGTACTTCAACAAGGATCTCTTCGACGCGGCCGGGCTCGACTACCCGACGAGCGATTGGACCTGGGCCGACGAGGAAGCAGCTGCGATCACCTTGACCAATCAGGCGAACGGTGTATTCGGAAACCACCAACCGGTGAGCTTCTTCGAGTATTACAAGGCAGTTGCTCAGAGCGGTGGAGAGTTCCTCAACGCCGATCGGACCGCTGTCGCGTTCAATACTCCGGAAGGTCTGGAGGCTGCAGAGTGGCTGGTCGGCAAGAGCGGAGTCACGATGCCGACGATTGAACAGGGTCAGGGAACACCGGACTTCGACACCAACCTGTTCAAGGAAGGCAAGCTGGCGATGATGCACACCGGCATCTGGATCTTCGGCGCAGTCGCTGACGTTCCATTCGGCTGGGACATCGCTGTCGAGCCCGGTAACACAAAGCAGGCGAGTGCCGTGTTCTCGAATGCCCTAGGAGTCTCGGCAGCATCTGAGAACATCGAGGCGGCAACCAAGTGGGCGGAGTTCTTGACCTCTTCTACCACCATGGTGGACGTGCGATTGGACTCCGGGTGGGAGCTACCCCCCATCTCAGATGAGGCGAAGCTTGCCACTTACCTCGACAAGACAAACCCGGCGAACCGTCAGGCTGTCTTTGACTCGCTCAATGCGATCGCGCTCCCTCCGGTCGTGGCGAACGGACAGAACGAAATGCAGGACATCATGGGTGAGGAACTTGTTGAGGCTCAAGCCGGTCGGAAGACTGCGCAGGAGGCCCTCGATTCCGCCGAGGAGCGCATCAATGCTGTGATCGGCGGCTAAGCGCCGCACACGGGGGCCCCGAGACGTCCAGTCTCGGGGCCCCCGTCGGTTCCCGCTACATGATGTCGACCGCAACACTCGCACAGGAGATTCTTGTTATGACCATCGTCCGCCGCAGCGAGTTGGGGATGCCACGGCTTGCTGCCATCGCCAGCGAAAGCGTCGCAACAATTCTTTCGCTGCAAAACGAATCCGGCGCATATCCGGCAAGTCCGACGTTCTCCGCCTATGAGGGGTACAGCTGGTTTCGCGACGGGTCGTTCATCGCGGATGCGATGTCGGCCTATGGTGAGATCGAATCGGCTGACCGGTTTCACGATTGGTGTTCCGAGATTCTTCTGTCGCGTCGCGAGCAAATCGCGGCCATCGTTGAAGCATCTCAAGCTGGAAATCCCGTCGCTTCGTCGCGAATGCTTTCGACCAGATTCACTTTCTCAGGAGATGAGGGTTCCGATGACTGGTGGGACTTTCAGCTCGACGGATACGGGACGTGGCTGTGGGCGGTGTGCGAACACTCGCGGCGCCGCGCGGTGCCGCTCGATCGTTGGTACCCAGCGATCGAGTTGGCCACCGACTACCTCCTCAGCTCGTGGGATCGGCCATGCTTCGACTGGTGGGAAGAACGCGAAGACGAGGTGCATGTTTCGACCCTTGGCTGCATCGCCGCTGGACTTGCCGGTGTCGTGGCCGACCTCGATGGCCAGCGTCAGACGCGCGTGGTGACTGTGCTGAGTGAGATCGATATGCTCATTCGCACCCGCGGCGTCGCGAACGGTCACCTCAGCAAGTGGCTTGGCTCGACCGACGTGGATGCGAGCCTTGTCGCGTTGATCTCTCCGCTCGGAGCCATTCCAGTCGACGATGTGCTCACCGCCGGCACGATTGCAGCAGTTGACCGCCAGCTGAACGTCGGAGGCGGGGTACACCGCTATCTTCTCGACACATTCTTCGGAGGTGGCCAGTGGCCGCTCCTCAGTTGCATGTTGGGTCTGGCCTTTGCTGCGACAGGCGATCGCAGTCGCGCACTGGATCAACTTCGGTGGGCGGCATCAACGGTGACGGAGGGCGGCCAGCTACCAGAACAGGTCGATGATCACCTCCTCTTCCCTGAGCGTCAACAGGAATGGATCGATCGGTGGGGCACGGTAGCAACACCCTTGCTCTGGTCGCACGCGATGTTTGTGCGTCTGGCCGTTGAGCTCGGGGTTGAGCGATGATCCGCCATCGGCCGCTTGGTTCAGGTCATCCGTACTCGATTGACACTGAGCAACGTGACCCGGTTATTCCCGTCGCGGGTGCGCCGGTCACAGTCGGGGTAAGAACCTCGGGAACTGTGCGGGCGGTCACGCTTGAGTACCAGGTTGACGGCGGCGACACTCAGACTGTGCTGCTCACTCGGGCTCAGCGCAAGTCGCGCGGCCAGACTGTTGACGGCGGTCACCTCGCCTCGGCGCAGTCTCGGCTATCGCGTGCGGCCAGCGGCTGGCAGGTAACACTCGGCGGTCTTGCCACCGGTCAGCGGTATCGCTATCGATTTGTTGCTGACAATCAACGCACCCGCTGGTTCGAGTTTCGAGTTGCGGGATGGCGCACGGCCGATCGCGATGTGAGCGGGTCGCTTCCCGGGAGTGCGAGTGTGCTTGACGACGGGGTGGTCATTCACCGAGTTCGCTTCGCCTTGCCGCTTGCGGAAAGCGAGCATGTCACCGGGTTTGGCGAGCGCTACGACACCCTCGATTTTCGCGGCTCGAGCCTCGACTCAATCGTCTTCGAGCAGTATAAGAACCAAGGTGCCGAGCGAAAAACCTACCTGCCGATGCCGTTTGCCCATGTCGTCGGCGGGGCAGGGTGGGGCTTTCACGTTCGAACCTCGCGGCGGGTCTGGTTCGACATCGGGAATTCCATGCCCGACCGCCTGATTATCGAGGCGGAGACCCCAGCGGATGGCTCGATCGACGTCGGGGTCTATCGCGGTGACCCAACGGCGGTGCTCGACGCGTTTCTCGCCGAAGTCGGTCGTCCGACTGAACTGCCGGACTGGGTATTCCGGTTGTGGGCCAGCGGCAACGAGTGGAACACTCAGGCCGAAGTCATGCGTCAAGTCGACGCGCATCGGGACAGCGAGATCCCGGTTGGGTCTGTCGTAGTCGAGGCGTGGAGTGACGAGAGTACCTTCACTGCGTGGCGTGGCGCAGAGTACGCGCCATCGGAGCATCCGCACCGGTTGGCTGACTTTCGCTTTCCAGGGAACGGCCCGTGGCCCGACCCGAAGGGCATGGTCGATGAGCTTCACGGTCGCGGCATCCGCCTACATCTCTGGCAGATTCCCCTGATCAAGATGAGGCCGCATCCCCGCGGCCAGGTCGCGATCGATGCCGAGGTCGCGATCCGCGAGAACCTGCTCGTTCAGGAAATCTCGCCTGACGGTTCACTGCGGCCGTACCGCAACAGGGGTTGGTGGTTTCCGCTCGCCCTCATGCCCGATCTCGGCGACGAGCGCGCCGCGCAATGGTGGACCGATCGCCGCCGGTATCTCGTTGAGGAAATCGGGGTAGACGGCTTCAAGACCGATGGTGGCGAGCACGCTTGGGGCAGCGATCTCAGATACCTTGACGGCACGCACGGCGACGAGGGAAACAGTGCATTCCCCGTTCACTACGCGAAGGCCTTTGGCGACCTGCTTCGATCCGCAGGCAAAGCGCCCGTCACCTTCAGTCGGTCCGGTTTCGTTGGAAGCCAGCCGCACGGCGCGTTCTGGGCTGGCGACGAGAACTCTACGTGGGAGGCCTTCCGCTGGTCGATGTACGCAGGGCTCTCCGCCGCTGCGAGCGGCATTTTGTACTGGGGCTGGGACTTTGCCGGTTTTTCAGGTGACATTCCCACCGCCGAGCTTTATCTGCGGTCAGCGGCCGCAGCGACCTTCGTGCCGATCATGCAGTACCACTCCGAGTTCAACCATCACCGAGCGCCATCGAGAGACCGCACTCCGTGGAACATCGCCGAGCGCACCGGCGATGCGCGCGTGCTTCCTGTATTCCGGCGCTTTGCAGAGCTGAGAGAGCGACTCGTTCCGTATTTGGCAGCTGCCGCGAGTTCGAGTATCACATCGAGCTCTCCGCTCATGCGACCTTTGTATTTCGACCACCCGGACGATCCTGCCGTGTGGACTCACCCATTGCAATGGATGCTTGGAGACGACCTCCTCGTTGCTCCTGTTCTCGAACCGGGGGTCGACGACTGGGAGGTGTATCTGCCAGAGGGTGATTGGGTCGACGCCTTCACCGGTGCGGTAGAGCTAGGTGGCCGCGTCATCCGGCGACCGGTGCCGATCGACGAACTACCGGTATTCATCAAGGCTCGGGCGTCACGCGAGCTGCGCGCGCTCTTCGCGCCCTAGGCTTACCTGATCGGCACCGCATCCATCTTTCAGCCCATTTCGGCCGGGTTTGTTGCTGCGATCTCGGGGTTTGCGACCTCGTTCGCGCTCGTCATTGCTGGTTTCTCGGCGGTCGGTGCGACGGATGCGCAAGCGGCCTCTGGCTTGCTTGCCGTCTGTCTCTCGATTGCGGTGGTGAGCACCGTTAGCGCGCTCTGGTTGCGCATCCCGCTCGCGATCGCGTGGTCGACACCGGGAGCCGCCGTCCTCCTCGCTGCAGCTGGCAACGGCATCGCGTTCTCAGACGCGGTCGGTGCCTTTCTGGTGAGCGCTGTATTGGTCGTGCTCAGCGGGCTCTGGCCAGCACTGGGTCGAGCGATCGTGGGCATTCCGAAGCCGCTTGCGAGCGCGCTGCTCGCCGGGGTGCTCTTTCCGATTTGCCTCGCGCCGATTGAAGCCGTCGCGACCCTTCCGCTCTTGGCGGCCCCGATCGTGATCGTCTGGCTCGTGCTGTACCGGCTTGCGCCGCGCTGGGCCGTGCCGGCGGCGATGCTCGTTGCGGTGATCGCGGTGCTCATCTCGGCGGGCACCGACTGGCTTGGTCAGGCGAGTATTGCGCCGCAACTCGCGTTTGTCACTCCGAGCTTTGATCTGTTTACTGTGCTGAGCCTCGGCTTGCCGTTGTTCATTGTGACGATGGCTGGCCAAAATGTGCCGGGGTTCGTCGTGCTTTCGAACAGTGGCTACCAACCGCCCGCGCGTTTCGCCCTCGTTGGTACCGGGCTCGGGTCCCTTGGCGCGGGGCTGTTCGGTGGGCACGCGATCAACATGGGAGCAATCACTGCCGCCATTATGGCGGGGCCAGAATCGCATCCGGACCCTGACCGCCGGTGGATCGCGACCCTGACCAACGGGCTGCTGTACATCCCGCTTGGACTCGCCGCTGGCGTTGCTGTCGCGCTCGTGAGCGCGGCGCCCGCGATCCTCATCACCGCCGTTGCGGGTCTCGCTGTGCTCGGCGCGCTCATTACGAGTGTCGTGAACGCGCTCGAGGAGCCAGCTCACCGCGTTGCAGCGATCGTCACCTTTTTGATCGTGGCATCCGGGATCGTCGTCGCCGGCATCGGGTCCGCCTTCTGGGGATTATTGGCCGGCGGTATTGTGTTCGTCTGGCTCGGCTGGCGTCGCAAGCCGGCCTTGCCTGCGGCTGATGACGCCGAGTGATCAGGCCTGCACACCCAGCTAGTTCAGACCGCGCCGATCCAGTAGTGGTTGGATGGCTGCGTCGCGGCCGCGGAAGTCACGGAACGCCTCGAGCGGGTCCTTCGAACCCCCGACGCCGAGAAGCCGCTCGCGGAACCGGTCGCCGTTCTCGCGCGTGAGGCCACCGTTCTCCTTGAACCACTCGACGGTGTCGGCGTCGAGCACTTCGCTCCAGATGTAGGAGTAGTAGCCAGCGTCGTAGCCGCCCGAAAAGGTGTGGGCAAAGTAGGTGCTGGAGTACCGGGTGGGCACCGCGGGGTTGCTGAGGCCAGCGGCATCCAGCGCAGCCGTTTCGAAAGCGGCGACGTCCCCAACGACCGTGCCAGCCGACAGCGCATGCCAAGCCTGATCGAGCAGTGCCGCGGCAAGGTACTCGCTCGTCAGGAATCCTTCGTTGAGGGCGCTCGAGGCCTGAATCTTGTCGACGAACTCCTGGGGCATCGGTTCACCGGTGCGGTGGTGGATCCCGTAATTGGCCAGAACTTCTGGCCACAGCATCCACATTTCGTTGACCTGACTCGGAAACTCGACGAAATCGCGATAGGTGTTGGTGCCGGCGAATTTGGGGTATTCCACTCGTGCAAATAGCCCGTGCAAGGCGTGGCCGAACTCGTGAAAGAAGGTGTTCACTTCGTTATAGGTCAAGAGCGTTGGTTCGCCAGCGGCAGGCTTCGGCACGTTCAGATTGTTTGTGACAATGACCGGATGCTCGAGCAGCGCCGATTGCGAGATGAGCGAGTTCATCCACGCGCCGCCATGCTTCGAGTCGCGCGTGTAGAGGTCGAGCGTGAACAAGCCGACCGCGGATCCGTCTTCGTTCAGAACCTCAAAGACACGCACCTCTGGGTGGTACGCGACGATGTCACTGCGTTCGGTGAAGGTCACCCCGTACAGTTTCGTCGCCGCGAAGAAGACCCCATTTTGCAGCACCGTCTCGGCCTCGAAGTACGGCCGCATGGCCGCCTCGTCGACGTCGTACTTCGCCGCCCGCACTTTCTCGCTGAAGAACGCCCAGTCGTGCGCTTCAATCGGATGCCCCGCAATGGCTTCAAGGTCCAGCTGCTCTTCGCGCGCGTTCTTCGCCGCCGGCGTTGCCAGTCGCGCGAGCAGCTCGGCAACATTCGCGGGATTCTTTGCCGTTTCGTCGGCGATGACCCATGCCGCGTGCGAGTCGAACCCGAGGAGCGCTGCACGCTCGGCCCGCAGCTTGGTGATCTCGAGCACGAGCTGGCTGTTATCCCACTCGCCGCCCCGGCTCCCGCGGGCGCGTGAGGCCGCCATGATGCGGGCGCGCACGGCGCGGTTCTTCAGCGACGAGAGAAACGGATGCCCGGTCGGCAGCACGAGAGTGACGAGGTACTTGCCCTCGAGCCCACGATCCTTCGCAGCCTCGGCAGCAGCGGAGATTTCTCCCGGTTCGAGCCCATCAAGCTCAGTCACATCCTCGATCACCACAGCCAAATCATTGGTGTC
>JBBQLW010000018.1:0-18216 GCA_038328315.1 Actinomycetales bacterium | reverse complement strand
TTGAGGCGAGCCGGAAACTGCTGATGGCGAGTGACTCGCTCGTCACAATGTGGCGCGGCTCAGTGACCACGAGTCCGGTGATGGTGATGTTGTCTGACATAGTTGCTCCGTTGTCTCGATATGGGGTTGTCTCGATATGGGGTTGTCTCGATATGGGGTTGTCTCGATATGGGGTTGGGTAGATACGGGCTGAAGTGCCCGATGGGGCCGGATCCCGGGTCAACACTCGTGCCGGGAAAGTCGCCCGGGATCCGTTGAAGACAGCGTGACGAACTGCGCGGCAGACCGCCGGTACTCGGTGCGTTCTGTGGACGTGCGCCATATTGACAGCCAGTCGAGGGAGCAGTCTCGAAGTTCCTCTGGCGAGAGCATCAGGCCGCCGACACCACCGGGGAACGCTGACCGGTGAATCGAGCGCGCCTGCTTTCCCTAGGCTTAGCAGATGCCGTACGACGCCGATCCAGCCCGTTATACCTCGACCGAGTACGCAAGGGTCGGGCGAAGCGGACTCAAACTCCCGCGTGTTTCGCTTGGACTGTGGAACAACTTCGGGGCCGACCGGTCCCTGGAGAGCCAGCGCGCGATTCTGCGGCGGGCGTTCGACCTCGGCATTACTCACATCGATCTCGCGAACAATTACGGCCCACCGGATGGCTCAGCCGAAACGAACTTCGGCCTGATCTTTGCCCAGGACTTTGCGCCATATCGCGACGAACTCATCGTCTCGAGCAAGGCCGGGTACTACATGTGGGAAGGACCGTATGGCGAGTGGGGCTCCCGCAAGTACCTGCTGGCATCCCTCGACCAGTCGCTCAAGCGCACCGGCCTTGACTATTTCGACATCTTCTACTCGCACCGCCCAGACCCAGAGACACCGATAGAGGAGACGATGGGCGCCTTGGCGAGCGCCGTGCACTCCGGCAAGGCCCTGTATGTCGGAGTATCGAATTACTCGCCGGAGCAGACTCGGGCAGCGGCGGCAGCACTTGCGGTGCACAACATTCCGTTGACGATCCACCAGCCGCGCTACAACATGTTCGATCGCAGGATCGAGAACGGACTGCTGCCAGTGCTCGACGAAATCGGCGCAGGCAGCATCGTGTTCTCACCACTGGCCCAAGGCCTGCTGACGGACCGCTACCTTGAGGGCATTCCAACGGATTCGCGAGCGGCGGAAGGCCGGTGGATCAACGAGAACACGATCGATCAGGAGTATCTGGACCGCGCGGCTGCGCTCAACGATATTGCTGCCTCGCGCGGGCAGAGCCTCGCCCAGCTCGCGATCAACTGGGTGTTGCGGCATCCACAGGTCACCAGCGCGTTGATAGGCGCCAGTAGCGTCAAGCAACTCGAGAACAACTACGCGGCATTGGACTTCGCTCCCCTGACCGCCGATGAACTCACCGCCATCGAGCAATTCGCGGTCGACGGCACCGGTTCGTCTCGCTAAGTGGGCTACCTCTACGGCTTTCTCGCGGCGTTGCTGTTCGGGGCAAACGGCAGCGTCACCAAGGCGATCCTCGAGAACGGCCTTGACCCTCTGCAGTTGACGCAATTGCGCACAGTCGGCACAACGCTCATTGCTGGTGGCATCCTTCTTCTCATCGACCGTTCAGCATTCCGCCTGCCGCCGAAGCAGATCCTCGTCATGGCCGTGCTTGGCGTGGTGGGAATCGCGATACTGCAAGCCAGCTACGCGTTCGCCATTCAACTTCTGCCAGTCGGCATCGCGCTGCTCTTCGAGTATCTCGCAGTGCTCTTGGTCGCGCTTGTCGCATTCTTCTTTCTCAAAGAGAAGGTGAAGTCACGTTTGTGGATAGCAATCGGACTCGTGCTCATTGGCATGGCGTTCGTCGCGCAGATCTGGGCGAGCACCCTCAACGGCCTCGGAGTCGTCATGGCGCTTGTCGCGGCGGTGGCGCTCGCGATCTACTTTCTTGTCGGCGAACGCCAAGTGACAGCGACATCTCCACTCACTGTCGCATTCTGGACGGCGGGCTTCGCGGCACTGTTCTGGGTCTTCTTTAGCGGCTGGTGGCGTATCGATCCGGCAATCGTGCTCGAGCCGATCTCCCTCGGCGGCAACCTCGCCGGCGTGGTGCTCCCGCTCTGGATGCCACTGGTCTGGTTGGTCGTTCTCGGCTCGTTTCTGCCGTTCCTGCTGTCGTTCGCCGCGATTGGCAGGCTCAAGGCAACACCGGCCGGGATCATCGCTTCGTCGGAAGTGATCTTTGCATTCGCCGTCGCGTGGTTGTGGCTCGGCGAGTCCCTCGATGCTGTCCAGCTCGTTGGGGCAGGGATCGTGCTCGCGGGCATTGTCCTAGCCCAGACCGCACGGGCGGGGCGCGTGCTCGACGCTGACCTTGCGTTCAAGTCCGATAGTGCTTTGCCCTGACCTCACTGCCAACTGAATGTCGGTGGTAGAACATATCTTCGAACTGCGGGGATGCGCCCCGCCTGAGTTCGAAGGAGTTCGCCATGACAAGACTTGACTTTGCACCACCGGTATCCAGTGTCCGGGCGGCGGTCGGCGTTGCGAGCATTCAATTGCACGACGACCTGTGGCGCATCACCAGAACAGACGGTGAAGTTCTTGGCTACGTTGAACACGCCGCTACTCTCGCGGGCAGCCGCTTTACGGCGAAACGTATGGTGCAGCGACAGCGTCGCTTTCTGCCGATCGGCGAGTTCTGGTCGATGGATGACGCACTGGAATGTTTCAGGGTCTAGTTGAAGTTGCACGACACGGCCTGTCGTCCCAAATTCGTGGGGCCAGTGGGGTTACAGTGCCAGCATGTTACTGGAGTGGTGGAATGACATTGTCCGATGGGCGAGCTCGAACCAAGGCTCGGCTCTCCTTACCGATGCGGTGCTCCCGTTCGCTGCGATTCTCGCTGGCGGTATCGTCGCGGCGCTGATCGCGCGCGGTGCCGTCAAGAAACTGCTTGCACAGCAGCAGCGTGACCACAAGACCGCAGCGGTTGCCGCCCTGATCACGGCAGGTCGCAAAGCCTCGCGCTGGAGTTCCCTCTCGGCCCCGGAACAGGACCACGTTGAGCATCAGTTCTCCGAAGCGGAGGTGCGAGTGCGGTTGCTGCCAGTGCGTGGCGCCGACCTCGCTGCCGATTGGGCATCCCACCACCTCGCAACGATGAAGCGCAACTCGGCCAACTTCAGCTTCCAAGCCGACCATGACCTCGGTGCACTGGAAGACGGAATGGTCGCTTGGCATCGTAGCCCGCGCCGAGCCAAAAAGTTGTTCGCTCAGGACCTTGCAGCGTGGAAGTATGACGACGGTGTTGGCGAGGATGTGCTCATCACCAAGCAGCGCGAATGGGCGGCAGCGCAAGACACCGCAACGGTCTCAAACACCTTCGCGACGCCCGTGACAACGCCGTAACGGTTCGCACCAACGCGCATCTCGCTGCACATCTATCGGCGCGGCTACCGCACCGCAGTCGTTGCACGGTCGCGTCCAAGCAGGTCACGGTGGTGGGTAATCGCGCGCCAGCCATCGTACCCGAGGAGCTCACTGATGACGCGGGCCTGAAGCTCGCCGTGTTCGAGGACCAGTTGCCCACCCGAGCGCAGCAGTCGCTTGGCCGTCAGTGATACCTGTCGAACGACGTCGAGACCGTCCTCGCCCCCGTAGAGCGCGAGTTCCGGATCGAACAGCCGCACCTCTGGATCACGGGGCACCGCGCCAATCGGAATGTATGGCGGATTCGCCACGACGACATCGACCCTACCGTTGAGCTCGGGCAACGCCCCCGCGAGATCCGCCAAGAGCAGCACCGCATTCTCTGCGCGCACGCGACGGCGATTCTCGAGCGCCCAGATGAACGCGAGTGGCGAAATCTCGACCCCATAGACGGCCGCGTGCGGCACCTCGGTCGCCATCGCCAGCGCGATGGCACCGCTTCCCGTGCCCAAATCGACGGCGACCGGCTGCGCGGTAGCGGTCGCTGCGAGAGCGTCGATGGCATACTGCGCCACGAGTTCGCTCTCCGGCCGAGGCACGAACACCCCGGGCCCAACAGCGAGCTCAAGATTTCGGAACGGCGCGACCCCCGTGATGTGTTGGAGCGGCTCTCGCGCCGCACGTCGCTCAATCAACCGAGCAATGGAGACCGCGTCATCAGCTGCAAGTGCGGCGTTCGTTGCCACCCTGGCCTGCACTCCCCCGCGGCTCAGCCCGAGAACGTGACCGACGAGCAACTCAGCGTCAACGCGCGCGTTTGGAACACCGGCAGAGGCCAGAGTGGCTGCCGCTTCGTCCACTGTCTCTGAAAGGTTCATCGTTGGTACTGACTCGACACGCGCGATCAGTGGCGTCAGGAATCCGAGCCCAGATCAGCCAGGCGGCTTTCCTCATCAAAGGTGATGCACGACTGGATGACGGGCTCGAGCGCCCCGTTCATCACCTGATCGAGGTTGTACGACTTGTAGCCGGTTCGGTGGTCGGCTATCCGATTCTCTGGAAAGTTGTAGGTGCGGATGCGCTCTGATCGGTCCATCGTGCGAATCTGGCTCTTGCGGTACTCGCTCGCCTCGGCATCCGCCTCTTCTTGGTAGCGAGCGAGAATCCGGGCGCGCAGGACGCGCATTCCTGCTTCGCGGTTTTGCAGCTGGGATTTCTCATTCTGCATTGCGACCACGATGCCGGTTGGAATGTGCGTGATGCGCACGGCAGAGTCGGTGGTGTTGACCGATTGTCCGCCAGGACCGCTTGAGCGGTAGACGTCGATCTTGAGGTCGTTCTGACTGATCTCGACTTCTTCGGGTTCATCGACTTCGGGAAACACGAGCACACCTGCTGCCGAGGTGTGGATGCGGCCCTGAGACTCGGTGGCGGGAACGCGCTGCACGCGGTGCACACCACCCTCGTACTTGAGGTGGGCCCAGATGCCCTCCGCTGGATCGGAGGAGGATCCCTTGAAAGCGAGCTGGACGTCCTTAACCCCGCCGAGATCGCTCGAGGTCTGCTCGATGATCTCGGTCTTCCACTTCTTTGATTCCGCGTAGTGCAGATACATCCGCAGAAGGTCGCCAGCGAACAAGGCCGACTCGGCGCCACCCTCCCCCATCTTGATCTCCATGATGACGTCACGGGCGTCGTTCGGGTCGCGCGGGATGAGCAAGCGGCGCAGCTTCTCTTGGGCAAGCTCGAGCGACTCGGTCAGGCCGGGTAGCTCCGCAGCGAATGCTTCATCCTCCGCGGCCATGTCTGTCGCCGCTGCGACATCGTCGGTCAGCGTTCGCCAGTCCTCGTAGGACGCAACGATGCGCGCCAACTCTGCATACCGGCGGTTGACCTTTTTCGAACGAGCCGGGTCAGAGTGCAATTCGGGGTCGGACAGCTGCACCTGAAGCGCGTCGTGTTCAGCAAGAAGCTGATGCATCGATTCGAACATCAGGCCGCACCACCGTTCGTGCCGAGGCGGATCGCCACAATTAGTCCTCTTTGGTGCCGTTTGCCATGGGCAGCGACTTCTGGATCTGCATGAGGAACTCGACGTTCGACTGCGTCTCCTTGAGTTTGCCGAGCACGATTTCGAGCGCCTGCTGGTGGTCGAGGCCGGCGAGTGCGCGACGAAGCTTCCACGTGACGTTTACCTCTTCTGCGCCCATCAGCATCTCTTCGCGGCGGGTTCCGGATGCGTTGACATCAACGGCCGGGAAGATCCGCTTATCAGCCAACTGGCGAGACAGGCGGAGTTCCATGTTGCCGGTGCCCTTGAACTCCTCGAAAATCACTTCGTCCATCTTCGAGCCGGTTTCAACGAGCGCGGTCGCGATGATCGTGAGCGAGCCACCCTCTTCGATGTTGCGAGCCGCGCCGAAGAACCGCTTCGGCGGGTAGAGCGCCGAGGAGTCGACACCGCCAGACAGCACGCGACCAGAGGCCGGTGCCGAAAGATTGTACGCACGCCCAAGTCGAGTGATCGAGTCGAGCAACACAACGACATCGTGGCCGAGTTCAACGAGTCGCTTCGCGCGCTCGATCGCGAGCTCGGCGACCGTGGTGTGGTCTTCAGCAGGACGGTCGAACGTCGAGGCAATGACCTCACCCTTGACGGTGCGCTGCATATCGGTCACTTCTTCTGGCCGCTCGTCGACGAGCACAACCATCAGGTGAACCTCAGGGTTGTTCTTCGAGATCGCGTTCGCAATGGCCTGAAGAACCAGCGTTTTACCTGCTTTGGGCGGCGAGACAATGAGTCCACGCTGACCCTTACCGATCGGCGACACGAGGTCGATAATGCGGGTCGACAGCTTCGAGGACTCGGTCTCGAGGCGAAGGCGTTCCTGCGGATAGAGCGGGGTCAGCTTGCCGAACTCGACACGGTTTGCGGCCTCCTCGATCGGAAGACCGTTGATCGAGTCAATGCGAACGATTGCGTTGTACTTCTGGCGACCCTGAGTGTTGTCACCGTCGCGCGGCTGGCGAATCGCGCCGACAACCGCGTCACCCTTGCGCAGGTTGTACTTCTTGACTTGGCCAAGCGAGACATAGACATCGTTGTTGCCGGGCAGGTAACCGGATGTGCGTACGAACGCGTAGTTGTCGAGCACATCGAGGATGCCTGCAACCGGGATAAGAATGTCATCTTCGGTGATCTCGGGCTCGTAGTCGTCGCCGATGGGGCCCCGGCCACGCTTGCGGTCACGGTAGCGGTTACGACCGCTGCGCTCGGCGCCATCGTCGTCTTGGCCGCGCTGCTGCTGCGCCTGACCGTTGCGGTTGCCGGCACTGTGTTGCTCCGAGTCGCGCTGGTCAGCGTCATGCTGTTGCGACCCGTTTTGCTGGGCGCCGTTCTGCTGTGAACCGTGTTGTTGGCGCCCGTTCTGCTGGCGCGCGCCATCAGCGTTCGCGCCTCGGTTGCGATTGCGATTGCGCGAGTTGCGGGTCCCGCCGCCCTCAGGCTGACCGGCGTCGGGGTCTTCTGCTTCGACCTGGTCGCCACGAGCTGGCGCGCTATCGGTGCTGTCGTTATCGGTGCTGTCCACATCGGTGCTGTCGACATCGGTGCCGTCACTATCGGTGCCGTCGAAACGAGCTGGCGCGACATCGGTGCTGTCGACATCGACCGCGGTTGCCACGGCGGCGGCGGTTGCCTCAGAGACAGCCGGTGCGGCATCCGGGACCGGAGCTCCTGGTGGCAACTCCGTTGCCTCGATGATGTCAGTGTCGGCGCTGGTCACTCGGCGTGAAGTTCGCTTGCGAACCGCAACTGGCTCCGGTGTTACCTCGATCGTGTCGAGGTCTTCTTGGGTTGTTGGGGTGGTCTCGTCCAGAGCATCCACGAGTTCTCCTTTGCGAAGTTTTGAAGCGCCAACAATGCCGCGCTCGAGCGCAAGAGCCTGAAGCTCTGGCAGCCGAAGTGCGGTCAATGCGGCACGCGATTCCGCGCCAGATGCGCGGAGGTTGACGTCAGTCACTGCTTGGGGTTCCTTTCCCCGACCGAGAACACTTGCCTCGGTGGAGAGCTGATCGCCCACCACAACCGCGCGGTAGCGCAGAAACGACAGTGATGGCTCGGGGTGATGGCGCAACTGGGGCGCTTTCGATATTCGAGAGCTCCGACCTAGTGCCGCTCTACTGTAGCACCCTTGAAGTCGACAGCCAGCATGAGCGCTCGCCACGGTGAGTCGGATGCCGCGGCAACGAGTTCCACGGCCCGCTGTGGCTGAGCCGGGTCGTTCGCGAGCACAAGCACCGACGGCCCGGCTCCCGATACAACTGCCGCGAGGCCTTCAGCACGGAGCATGGCGATGAGCGCACTCGTCTCGGGCATCGCGCTCGAGCGGTAGTCCTGGTGGAGTTTGTCCTCCGTCGCCTGAAGGAGCAACTCGGGGCTCTGCACGAGGGCAGCGATGAGAAGCGCCGTCCTTGAGACATTGAAGACGGCATCCTCATACGGCACCGAGGCAGGCTGCAGGCTCCTTGCGAGCTTCGTTGACACTGTCATGGCCGGCACAAACACCACTGGAGAAACCCCGCGATGCACGAAGAGCTTCTTTGCACGGGGGCCTTCCGCAGTAGTCCACGCAATGGTGAGTCCGCCGAACAGCGCCGGAGCAACATTATCGGGATGCCCCTCGAGCTCGGTCGCGAGGTCGAGCAAGGCTTGTGAATCGATCTCGACGACCCCCTCGAGCAGTCCGCGGGCTGCCATGATCCCCGAGACGATGGCGGCCGCGCTTGATCCGAGCCCACTGCCGTGCGGGATAACATTGCGAGCTGCAAGGTGTAAGCCGGGAAGCGGCTGACCCGCGTGCTCGAACGTGCGCGCAATTGCGCGCACGACCAGGTTTGAGGCATCCCGAGGTACGTCGTGCGCACCGACACCTTCGATCGCGAAAGTGAGTGCAGAAGGGGCGTTTGGTCGCGCGTCATCGGTCGCAGTGACCTTCAGCTCGTCGTAGAGGCCGAGCGCCAAGCCGAGCGTATCGAAACCCGGCCCAAGGTTGGCTGAGGAGGCTGGCACCCGAACCGTGACAGCTCTGCCGGCCACGGTGCTCATTCGAAGACCGGTGCTCACTCGAAGACCGCGTTCACTTAAGGACCAGGCTCACACCGAAACCAAGCCGAGCGCATCCGCCACTTCTGCCGTATCGACTGCGACAACAGTCGGCTTGATGTCGACGCCGTCTGCATTGCGAAGTGCCCACTGAGGGTCTTTGAGACCGTGACCCGTAACCGTTAGCACGACGGTCGAATCGCGCGGGATCTCGCCAGCGTCTGCTCGCTCGAGGAGGCCAGCGACGCTGATCGCCGATGATGGCTCGACAAAGACCCCGACCTCGGACGAGAGGATGCGGTAGGCGGCCAGGATCTGCTCGTCGGTGATGGATCCGAAGTAGCCATTGCTGTCAGCGTGAGCGGCGAGGGCAAGGTCCCACGAGGCAGGGTTGCCAATGCGGATTGCGCTCGCGATCGTCTCCGGGTTCTTTACGACGCTGCCGACAACGAAGGGCGCCGACCCGCTCGCTTGGAAACCGAACATTCTCGGAAGCTTTGTCGTCGCACCACGATCAAGTTCTTCGCGATAACCGCGGTGGTATGCCGTGTAGTTGCCCGCGTTTCCAACCGGGATGAATTGAAAGTCTGGGGCGTCTCCGAGTACCTCGACGATTTCGAACGCTGCGGTCTTCTGGCCTTCGATGCGATCCGGATTTACCGAGTTGACGAGATGCACCGGGTAGTTGTTGGCGAGGTCGCGGGCGATCTCGAGACAGTCGTCGAAGTTACCCTGCAATTGAATGAGCTGAGCGTCGTGCGCGACCGCCTGGCTGAGCTTGCCCATCGCGATCTTGCCCTCTGGAACAAGAACAGCTGCCGTGATCCCAGCGTACGCAGCGTAGGCAGCGGCAGAGGCCGAGGTGTTGCCGGTCGAGGCGCAAATCACCGCTTTTGCGCCGTGCTCGACCGCCTTAGAGATCGCCATTGTCATGCCGCGATCCTTGAATGAGCCTGTCGGGTTCATGCCCTCGAACTTGACCCAGACGCGAGCGCCCGTTCGCTCAGACAGCGTCGGTGCTGGGATGAGCGGAGTCCCCCCCTCACCGAGGGTGATGATCGGTGTTGCGTCCGAGATATTGAGTCGATCGGCGTATTCGCGGAGTACTCCCCGCCACAGGTGGGCCACGGTTTACAGTCCTTCAACTCTCAAGACGGAGACGACACGCGCCACAACGGCACTTTCGGCTACATCGACAACGGTCGCAGCGAGGGCTGCCTCCGAGGCTTCATGGGTAACTATGACAAGGGTAGCGGCGGGTCGCGAATCTTCCTGACTGCTCGCTACTGACTGCGAGACGGCCTCGACAGAAACGCCGCGATCGCTGAACAGGGTGGCGATAGACGCGAGCACCCCCGGCTCGTCGACGACCGTCAGGGTGATCTGATACCTGGTGATAACGCTCGAGATCGGCAGCACCGGGAGGTTCGCGTGCGTCGATTCAGCCACACCGGGGCCGCCTGCGACGTGCCGCCGCGCCGCCGAAACAAGGTCGCCGAGCACGGCAGATGCCGTCTCCCTGCCACCGGCTCCTGCGCCGTAAAACATCAGGCTGCCAGCAGCCTCTGCCTCGACAAACACCGCGTTGTTTGCGCCATGCACCGCTGCGAGCGGATGGTCTCGCGGCACGAGGGCTGGATGCACTCGAGCTGATACGCCATCGATGCCGGTCGCGGCATCCGTCAGTCGCTCGCAGATGGCAAGTAATTTAACGACGTAACCGGCTTTGCGCGCCGAGGTGACCTGATCGGCGGTAATCGCGCTGATCCCTTCGCGATGCACTTTCTCGAGTGGCACGGTGGTATGGAACGCGAGACGGGCGAGAATCGTCGCCTTCTGGGCCGCATCGAATCCCTCGATATCGGCGGTCGGGTCGGCTTCTGCGTACCCGAGTCGAGTGGCTTCGTCGAGTGCGACCTGAAACGGGTCACCGGTGGTGTCCATGCGGTCGAGAATGTAATTGGTGGTGCCGTTGACAATGCCAAGGATGCGCCTGACCCGGTCGCCGGCAAGGCTGTCTCGCAGCGGCCGGATGATCGGTATCGCGCCCCCGACAGCCGCCTCGTAGTGCAGTTGGGCGCCAACTCGCTCTGCGGCTTCGAATAGCTCAGGCCCATGGGTAGCCAACAACGCCTTGTTCGCGGTGATAACGTCTGCCCCAGAGTCGAGGGCCTGCAGGATCAACGAGCGTGCCGGCTCGATGCCGCCAATGAGCTCGACGACAATGTCTGCGTTCAGAATGAGCGACTCGGCATCCGTCGTCAGCAGTTCACGCGGAATCTGGGTGTCGCGCTCGGCGTCAAGGTCGCGCACCGCGACTCCAACGAGTTCGAGCCCGGCCCCGACGCGCGCAGCGAGCTCGTCACCGTGCTCGATGAGGAGCGAGGCGACTTGGGAGCCGACACTGCCGCCACCGAGCAAAGCAACGCGCAGCTTGCGATCCTCTATCACTTCGACTCCCTCTGGCTCAGATCGTGCCCGGCAAAATCACGCACGCCGACATCGCGAGACAGCAGGTCTTCTTCGGTCTCACCGCGGATGATCAGTCGCGCTACCCCGTCAAGCACCGCGACCACAGGAGGTCGGGCCAGGTAGTTGTAGTTGCTCGCCATCGCCCAACCGTACGCACCGGTCGCCGGAATGGCCAGCAAGTCTCCCACTGCCACATCTCCCGGGAGGTACTCGGCGTGAACGAGAATGTCCCCAGACTCGCAGTGCTTTCCAGCGACCCGAATCAGTGCAGGCGGGGCATCACTGGCCCGGCCAACGATTCTGGCCGAGTAGTCCGCACCATACAGAGACGGGCGAATATTGTCGCTCATTCCGCCATCGACACTCACGTATTTTCGCACTGCTTCACCGTCGACCAGCACATCCTTGATCGTGCCGACCGTGTAGATCGTTGCGGTGGACGGTCCGATGATCGTCCGTCCCGGCTCGACGGCGATCACCGGTACCGGTACGCCGTGCTCCGCTGCACCCTCTGCGACGATATCGGCGAACCGGGCTGCCAGCTCGGCGACCGGCATGGGCTCGTCTGCACTCGAGTAGGCAATGCCGAAGCCCCCACCGAGGTTCAACTCGGGAACGGGTCCCCCCTTGAGAAGTTCGGCGTGCAGCGCAAACAGGCGCTTGGCCGCCTCAGCGAAGCCGTCCGACTCGAAGATCTGCGAGCCGATGTGCGAGTGCAGTCCAAGAAAACGAAGGGATGAGCGCGAACGGATGCGAGCGACGAGCGCCGCGGCATCCGCCAGTGGAATACCGAACTTCTGATCTTCGCGCGCCGTCGCAAGGTACTCGTGGGTACTCGCGTGCACCCCGCTGTTGATGCGCAACCGCACGGCTTGAATTCGGTCGTGGCGCACGGCAGCCTCGGCAACCCGCTCGATCTCGACCGCGCTGTCGATGACAATCGCACCGATACCGACACGCACCGCGCGATCGATCTCCGCAAGGCTCTTATTGTTTCCGTGCAGCCCAAGACGAGCCGGATCGACGCCGGCGGCAAGGGCGACCGCGAGTTCTCCACCGCTCGAAAGGTCGATGTTCAAACCCTCCGCCGTCACCCACCGTGCGACTTCTGTGCACAGAAAGGCTTTGCCGGCGTAGTACACCTTCGCTGCCGAACCGACGCGCGCGAACTCCCGATCGAAGGCCTCGCGAATCTCACGCGCACGATCGACCGCGTCGGCTTGGTCGAGAACATACACCGGCGTGCCGAACTCAGCAACGATCGCGCTTACAGGGACCCCGGCGATTTCGACTTCGCCAGACGCGGCCCGCTTCGAGCCTCGAGACCAGACCGCACGCGGCAGCTCGTTGGCGTCGTTTGGCAAGGCAAGCCAAGACGGCGCGAGCGGGTTGCTTGGCACAGAGACCTCGAGGGAGTAGGAGCAGGAAGCGACTTCCAATCCTACCGTTTCGCAAGCTATGCAGCCGGGCAGACGCCCACGGTCGACAGGCTCGGATCGGCGAGCGGAGTGCCATCGCCGTTGATGACAATGACGAGGTTTGTGCCGACAACGTTGACGTCTTCGATCGCGAGTGCTGTCGGTAGTTGGTCGGCCACGCAGAACGTGCGCGACGCTAGGAGCGTCCCTGCGATTGAAGAGAACAGCGGGTTGGCCTGCAGGTCAGCGACTGAGATCTTGTCCTCGCCGAGGTAGATCGTCTGCGGGGCGAAACTGATACCACCGTCGCCTGCACCCGGGAGCAGGTCGACAGCGACGGAGATCGTGATGAATACGACCGACAACTCCGTCCCGATCTGGATGATGCCGTCTTGCAGTTCAATGGTCTTGAGATCGAGCCCGCTCAGGAAGCCAGCGAGTTTGCGAACATTGGCCTCCGTGACGGTCACGGTGATGCCAAGTTGTTCGACCGGCAGCGTTCCGTCGAGCGGAACACCGACCGCAGCGATGCTCGCTTGGCCGCTGACCGGCCCGAGGGCGAAGTCTGCGACGTCGATGTCGACACGATCGATCGTGCCTGACAGCGCCTGCAGGATCACGGAGCCGGGACCGATCGCCACCTCAACAGTCGTTGATGGCGCAATCGGCAGCACCTGCACAATCTGCTCTCGAACGTAGTTCTCCGCGTATTGGCGGGCGAAGTTCTCTGCCACGAAGAAGGCGACGACTCCGAGGATCGCGATAACGACGAGGGCAATCACCCAGCCGAGCCATCGTCTGCGTTTCTTCGGCGCTGTCGCGGGCCTGACGACGACCTCGGTGGGCGCTGCTGCCGGCTCGACAGTGACGACCTCGGTGGAGGATGGTTTGGCTTCTGCGGGCTCGTCCCGGCGGGCGATCGGCTCTGCCATGTCGTCACATCCTTTCTGGGGCGCTGACGCCGAGCAGAGTCAGGCCGTTACGCAGTACCTGGCCGACCGCGTCATTGAGCCACAGGCGAGTGCGGTGCACGTCAGTCACGGGGTTGTCGCCCAGCGGAGTCACCCGGCAGCTGTCGTACCAGCGATGATAGGCCCCCGCGAGCTCCTCGAGGTAGCGAGCCACCCGGTGCGGTTCGCGGAGTTCGGCGGCTTGACGAACGATTCTGGGGTACTCGGCCAGAATTCCGAGCAGGATGCTTTCAGTTTCGTGATCGAGCAGACCAGCGTTGAACGGCGTTCGCTCGACACCTGATTCGCCCGCGTTGCGCGCCACCGAGCGGGTGCGGGCGTGTGCGTACTGCACGTAATAAACAGGGTTGTCGTTGGTGTGGCGGCCCCACAGCTCGAGATCGATGTCCACTTGCGAGTCGATTGATGAGCGCACGAGCGCGTAGCGACCAGCATCCACCCCAACCGATTCGACGAGGTCTTCGAGCGTTACGACAGTGCCCGCACGCTTCGACATCCGGACCGGCTCACCGTCACGAACCAAGTTGACCATTTGGCCAATCAGCAATTCAAGGTTGACGTACGGCTCGTCACCGAACGCCTTTGTCATGGCCATGAGGCGTCGAACGTACCCGTGGTGATCGGCGCCGAGCATAATCAGGTTGCGTTCGAAGCCGCGCTCACGCTTATCGAGGTAGTAGGCGAGGTCGCCCGAGATATAGCCGTACTCGCCATCGCTCTTGATGACGACACGGTCTTTGTCGTCGCCGAAGTCGGTCGAGCGAAACCAAGTCGCGCCATCCTTCTCGTAGATTGCGCCGAGCGCGCGCAAGCGATTGATCGCGCGGTCGACCGCTCCAGACTCGTGCAGTTCGTTCTCATGGAAGTAGACGTCGAACTGCACCCCGAAGTCGCGCAGGCTCGAGCGGATGTCGCCAAACATGAGCTCGACACCCACCGAGCGGAACACCTCCTGCTGCTCCTCGCGCGGGATGTGGAAGAGGTCACCGGGGTAGTCGGCGAGTACCCGCGCGGCGATATCAGAGATGTATTGCCCGGCATAGCCGTCTTCCGGGGTTTCCTCGTCGAGCCAGCTCGCGATCAGGCTACGGGCGAAGCGGTCGATCTGCGCGCCGTGGTCGTTGAAGTAGTACTCGCGTGTGACGATTCCGCCTTGAGCGCTGAAGATTCTGGCAAGGCTGTCCCCGACCGCTGCCCAGCGCACTCCGCCAATGTGGATCGGCCCGGTCGGGTTCGCTGAGACGAACTCGAGGTTAATAGTGACCCCGGCGTAGAGGTCGCCCAAGCCGTAGGCATCGGCCGCGTCGACGATGGTCTTGGCGAGTGCGCCAGCGGCGGCGGCATCCAGTGTGATGTTGATGAAGCCAGGCCCAGCAACATCGACGGATGCCACGCCAGCGAGTCCGCGGATGCTCTCGGCGATCTCGCCAGCGAGCTCGCGCGGATTCACGCCGAGTGGCTTTGCGAGCTTCATCGCGATGTTCGACGCCCAGTCACCGTGGTCGCGATTTCGCGGCCGCTCGAGAGCGAGGTCGTCGATTCCGAGCTCGATGGATGCCCCGCGAGCCGCAATGACGTCGCCCACCAACTGAACAAGTGCGGCGGACAACTCGGCGGGATTCACGATGGTCAAGCGTACCGGCAACGCTCGGTGCGGGCCTTGCCAACGTGAAGTCGAGTTGCGCGCGTGGCTTCGCCCGCTCGTCGCACATGGGGCGATGATGGTGTCATGCACACGCAACTTCCCTCGTGGTTCGGCTCAACGGTTCGAGTGGGCCTCGCTGGCGGCGCACTTGTGCTCCTCTTGAGCGGATGCGTACCCATCGGTACCGACGGCAGCACTCCGGTCGAGACCGGCGCGCCGGCGAGTACGCCAAGCGGTCCCCAGACGGGCCGTGCCACCGCTGCGCCGGATAACAACCCGGTTGACACTCCGGTCGGCACTCCGGTTACCTTGACCTGCGAGCAGCTGGTGGCTGCGCAGACTATCTACGACTTCAACCCGAACTTCGGGTTGCTCTCCGGATTCACGCCGGCCGCTGGCAGCCTGGCCGCGATCGCGGTTGCGGAGAACGGCCTCGCCTGCCAGTGGATCAACCAGACCAGCGGTGAGACGATTCAGATCGCTGTCGCGGATCTGCCAGCGCCCCGCATCGGCGAACTCGCTGCGACGGCAAGCTCAGGGGACGTCATCGGTGGGATCGGAGATCAGGCCTACTTTGCCAACGGTTCCGGGCAAGTGTTTGACGGTTCATTCTGGGTGGCCGCCGAGTCGACGGTCTTTGGTACCTGGGATGATGCTGCACCGCTCGTTGCAGCGGCTGTAGCGAGTCTGCGCTAGCGCTACCCGCTGCGTCCGCTCAGCGAAGCTGCCCAAAGACGGCTCAGCGAAGCTGCATGAGTTCGAAGCCGTCGTCGTTGGGCAACTCGTCGACGACCGCAAGCACTTCCATCCGCTCGAGCACGAGATCTGCCCAGTGGTTCGTCAAGAAGGCGGTATCGGCGGCATCCCGACCGGTGGCGATGCGAACCATCGATTGGCGTGGGGCCAGGCGCGTGGCATCCACGACCCACCACTGCCCGTCGATATTGGCTTCGGCCACGGCGTGAAAGTCCATCGGCGCGAGCCCAGGAGCGTAGACCGCGACCATTCGCGCAGGCACATCGAGTGCGCGCAACAGCGCGATCACGAGGTGCGCATAGTCACGGCAGACTCCGCGACGAGAGAGCAACGTCTGCTCAGCGCCGTCGGTTGGCAGGCTCGACCCGGGCATGTACTGCAGGTGCACCCACACCCAACCGGTGACGGCACTGAGCAGATCGTGGCCAGACAGTCCGGCGAACTCGGATCGCGCGGTCGGGGTGAGACTGTCTGATTCGCAATACCGGCTCGGGCGCAAGTATGTGACGAGATCGACGTCGTTGGTCACGGGCGGCGCGCTCTGGCCGTCGATCTCGGCCGAATACTCGACAATCATCGAGCCTGGCCCGCTCACGAATTGGTGCAGTCGATTTCCGTGGATGTCCGCAAGTTCATTCGACGACTGGGCGACGCCATCCAGCAGAAAGCTCAGGCTCTCTGAGGCGAATGTGTTTCCGCTCGCAGCGGCGATGCTGAAGACGACGTTCGTGGTGCCCTGAATGTCGAGCTTGAGCCGAGTCTTCACCGTTCGCCGCATTCCCCGATCCTGCCACGACGCGGCGGACCGCGCTGATACCCTTGTCACACACTCCTGGCCCCCATAGCTCAGGGGATAGAGCACTGCCCTCCGGAGGCAGGGGCGGCAGTTCGAATCTGCCTGGGGGCACTTCAGTGTCGTTCCCATTGAAGCCGGGCCGGGATTGACGAGATCCTCACGCAGATCGTCCCGTGGCGCACGCGCTGCGTCGTAGAATCGGGTCACACCCCACGGGCCTCAAGTCTGACCAGCGGTCAGCAATTGAGGCGATTTGCAGCGACGCACGAGGAGCCATTCAATGACGAGGCCATTCACCGCTCCCCGCCCGGCGAGCTACGCGCCGATGCCGAAGCCGATTCGCACGCGTCGGGCGGCGAACACCGACTTGCCGCCCGGCCCGACCGGTTTTCCCGGTGCGCTGACGCTGCGATTCCTGCGCGATACCCCCGCGTTCTTGCTCGACCTCCAAACCACCTACGGTGACACCGCATCGTTCTTCCTCAACGGCGAGCTCTTCATTGCCTTCTTCGGGCCGGAGGGTGTCGTCGATGTCACCGTCAAGAAGCAGAACTCCTTCGTCAAGGGCGTCGGCTTCGACCGCATGCGCAAGGTGCTCGGCACTGGTCTTCTTACCAACGAAGAACCGATCCACCTTCGCCATCGTCGGATGATGCAGCCGCCGTTCCACCATGGAAAACTCGGTGACTACGCGACCCTCATGCACCGCATCACGCGCGATCACCTTGCAGGCTGGTCTGAAGGTCAAACTGTGGCAGCGAACCACGAGATGATGCGGCTCACATTCCAGATCGTCGCCCAGCTCTTGTTCGGCACCGAGATCGACCGCTACGCCGAGGGCGTGCAGCACCACATGGGGCTGGCGATCGACCGCATCGAGCGCACAATGCTGCCGGGAATGAAGGCCTTCGACCGCTCGCTGATCCCGTATTTCAAGAAGTTCGAGGAGTCATCCGACTATTTGGCGGATGTCGCGGACGACATCATCGCTCGCAGAGTTGCCAGCGCTGCCGCCGGCGGTGAGCTCGGCGACGACCTGCTCGGTCTGTTGCTTGCCGCGCGCGACGAGGACAATTCGGCGCTCAGTCACGATGAGGTGCGCGACGAAACGCTCACGCTCATTCTGAGCGGGCACGAGACCACTGCCAATGTCATGACGTGGGCACTGTGTTACTTGCGCGATCGAACTGACCTGTGGGATGCACTGGCAGAAGAGGCAGACGAGTTGCTGCCGGTCGGTGGTGAACTCGACGTGCGGGCGATCCTGTCCGCGCCGACAGCGAAGGCGATTATGGCCGAAACGCTGCGACTCGCCCCTCCAGTGTGGGCCGCACCGCGGCGCGCGATCGAAGATGTCGAGGTCGCCGGTGTGCAAGTGCCGAAGGGCGCGCATGTTCTGGTCAGCCAATACACCAGCCACCGCAGCGCGGCGTATTTCGACCACCCGGAGGAATTCCGGCCAGAGCGCTGGCAGGGTGACTTCGAGGCGTCTCTCCCCCGCGGCGCGTACTTTCCGTTCGGCGCGGGAACCCGCAAGTGCCTCGGCGACCAGTTCGCGCTGCTCGAATCACACATCATCCTCATGGAACTCGCGCGCACGGCACGGCCGGTGCCAGTCGCGCCGACACTGCCG
>JBBQLW010000017.1:0-18809 GCA_038328315.1 Actinomycetales bacterium | reverse complement strand
TACAGGGCGGCGAGCGTGCCGATCAGCTCGTCACCCGGGGCGACGTGGCTCATCGTGGCGTCAATCTCCGCGCGGCCGAGCAGCTCGTCCATCTTGCGACGGCGGTTCTTGTTCACGAGCGTGACGACAGTTCCGGCCTTGCCAGCCCGTCCGGTGCGGCCAGAGCGGTGCAGGTAGGTCTTGTACTCTTCAGGCGCATCAGCCTGAATGACGAGCGAGATGTCGTCAACGTGGATGCCTCGTGCCGCAACATCCGTCGCAACCAACACGTTGACCCGGCCGCTGGTAAGCAAGCTCAGGTTGCGCGTACGGCGCGACTGGTTGAGGTCGCCGTGCAGGCTCGTTGCCGGGATGCCCGCATCCTCAAGGAAATCGCTCATCTCTTCAGCGAACGCACGCGTGCGAGTGAAGATGAGGGTCTTACCATCGCCGGATGCGAGCTGCTCAATGATCTGCCGCTTATCGCGCTGCTCGATCAGTAGAACACGGTGGTCGATGGTCGACGAAGCTTGGTCTTCACCGGCGACCTCGTGCACAGCCGGCTCTGCGAGGAACTCCTCAACGAGAGTCGCAACACCCTTATCAAGGGTCGCAGAGAACAGTAGCTTCTGGCCGCCATCTTTCGTTTCGTGAAGGATGCGCTGCACCGGCTCCAGGAAGCCAAGGTCACACATGTGGTCGGCTTCGTCGATCACCGTAACGAAGACATTGGACAGGTCGAGGCGACCCTGCTCAATGAGATCTTCTACGCGACCAGGGGTGGCGATCACGATGTCAACGCCGCGCTGGAGTGCAGAGACCTGCTTGTACTGCGGCACTCCGCCGACGATTGTCGTCGTGAACAGACCAACACTGCGGGCGATGGGCTGCACGGTGCGATCGATCTGCATGGCGAGCTCGCGGGTGGGGGCCAAGATGAGCGCGCGAGGCTTGCGCCCCATCTGGCGATCTTTGCCACCGTTGTTCTCCATCAGGCGCTCAACGAGCGGAGCACCGAAGGCAATGGTCTTGCCCGACCCGGTCTTGCCGCGGCCGAGTACGTCTTTGCCTGCCAGCACATCAGGGATCGTTGCTGCCTGAATCGCGAACGGCGCCTCAGCACCCATACTCGCGAGTTGGCGCACAATGTTGCCGCCAAGACCGAGGTCGGCGAAGGTCACTCCGTCGACTTCACCAGCCGTGATGACTGCCGCTTCGAGGCGTTCGAGCACGACGTCTTCACCCGGCTGGAACGAGCTTTTCGACTCGCGGTCCGGGTAGTACGAGCTCTCACGACGAGCAGGGCGCTCGTCGTAGTCGCGACGCGGCGCGGGGTCGTAGCTTGGACGTTCGGTACGGGCGCCATACACCGGGCGCTCGGCGCGGGCCGGACGCTCGGCGCGGTCGTATGACGGACGCTCACTGCGGTTCGGACGATCGTAGCTTGGGCGTTCCGTGCGCGCGGGGCGCTCGGCGCGATCATATGCCGGACGTTCGGTCCGCGCGGGACGCTCGCTGCGATCATATGCCGGGCGCTCAGTACGAGCCGGGCGCTCGGCGCGATCATATGCCGGACGCTCGGTGCGCGCGGGGCGCTCGGGGCGCTCGTATGCCGGGCGCTCAGTACGAGCCGGACGCTCGGTGCGGTCGCCATAGGCCGGACGTGCCGGGCGGTCGCCGTATGCCGGACGTTCCGCACGCTGCGGGCGGTCACCGTACGCAGGACGGTCCGAGCGGTTGGCAGCTGGCTTCTCACGCGGCGTCCAATCTGGACGGCGGTCTGCGCGGTCGGGGCGAGCCGAACCGGTCGGGCGGTCGCCAGTGCGGGCGGCACGATCATCCGCTGACCAGCGCTTCTTCGGCGCAGCCGCAGCTTGATCTGGGCGGTAGCCGCGGTGACCCTCGCGCTGGGCACCCTTGGGTGCACCCTTCGACGGACCGCCGGACTTGGCATACGGCTTCTTGTTGTCGCGGCCTGAGGCTGGCTTGGAGTCGCTTGATCTTGAATACGGGGACATGATTCTTCCTGGGTTTCGTTTCGCACGCATGGCAGCACAGAGAATTCGCGATTCTCATGCACCACTGAACCCGGGCAATCTTTGACCGAGGCCGTCACATACATTCGTGATTGTCGCCAGCTGGATTAGCTGGCAAACCGGCCCGCAAGACTTACAAACCCGCGCGGAGTACTCTCCGCTGTCTTGAGCCGACCTGACAACGTTACTCTATCTGCAGCGATTTTGCGCTGCTTTGTCGCGAAAAATCGCCCACCGGGCGATCTCGGGCATGTCACGCTGGCTGCGCGGTGAGCGCGCGCTTAGACTCGCGGCGCTCCTTTGCCCCCTCAACGAGGTAGTACAGCACCGGCAAGACGACAAGCGTGAGCAACGTGGATGATACGAGCCCGCCGATGACGATGATCGCGAGCGGCTGAGAGATGAACCCGCCGCTTCCGGTGATACCGATGCCAAGCGGCAGCAGCGCGAAGATCGTCGCAGCAGCCGTCATGAGGATCGGCCGTAGACGTCTGGCCGAACCGTGGATCAGCGCGTCGCGCACGGTCATCCCTCGCTCGCGATACTGGTTCACGAGGTCAACGAGCACGATGGCATTCGTGACCACGATTCCGACGAGCATCAGCACACCGATGAGCGACGGCACCCCAAGCGGAATGCCCGAGATCACCTGCAGCGCAATCGCCCCGGTCGCGGCGAACGGAATCGAGATCAGCAGGAGAAGAGGCTGGCGAAGACTCTTGAACGTTGCGACCATAACCACGTAGACGATCAGGATGGCGACGAGGAGTGCGAGAGCGAGTTGCTGGAAGGCATCCGCTTGCTGGGAGGTCACGCCCCCAATCGTCGCCGAGGCGCCAGCCGGAAGGTCTGCCGCTGCTACCGCCGTCGTAACGGCCCCCGATGCTGCCCCGACGTCGTCAACGCTCGGCGTGACTTCAATCGTTGCGCTGCGAACACCCTTGATGGTCGTGATGCTTGACGGACCGTTGGTCTGTTCAACAGTGGCCAAATCGCTCAGGGGCACGAGGCCGCGCTCTGTTGGTATCTCGAACGCGCGCAGTTCCTCGATCGTCAGGGGGGCGTTCTCATTGAGGATGTAGATCGACAGCGTGTTCTCGTCGATGACCACCGAGCCAACTGCACTCGGGTTCATCGTTGCCGTGACAATGCCGCCGACGGCGATCTCGCTCAGCCCGGCTTCGGCAGCGGCGTCGCGATCGACCGCGATCTCGATGAACGGTTGCTCGTTCGACAGGTTGCTCGTGGCTTGAGCGACAACGTCGAGATCGCGCAGAACCGCAAGCACGTCCTCTGAGGCGGTTCGCAATTCACTCTCGCTTGTTGCCGTGATGCTCACCTCGATGTCTGAAGAGGCGAAGGCAGTTTGCGCTGCCGATAGCGTGACGTCGCCGGCATCCGGAATGTTTGCGACGGCATCCCGAACGTTTGCCTGAAGGGCTATTTGGTCAAGGCTGTCGTCGGTCGTGAGCGAGAAGGTGGTCGACCCACTGCCGCGGAAGGCGGCCTGAAGAGAACTACCGCTCGAGCCGAGCGAAAGCTGCACTGTCTCAACTCCCTGAACACCGAGCAACGCTGATTCGACCTTCTTCGCAGCTTCGTCGCGCGCTTCAAGACTCGAACCGAGTGGCAACGTCTGACTCACGGTCAGTGTGTTCTGTCCGCTGTTGCCGATGAAGTTGGTCTTGAGCAATGGCACCATCGCCGCCGTGCCACCAAGCACGAGGAGCGCTGCAAGGATCGTTGCGACCGGGCGCTTCAAGGTCCAGTGGATGACCGGCAGGTAGCCGCGCTGAAGTCGCGTTGGTTTCGCCAGCTCATCTTCGTCCGACTCGACCGCAAGGGTGCTGTCGTGCTTGTGGGCAGTCTTGGATCCGAGGAACCAGTACGCGAGCACCGGCACGATGGTGAGTGAAACGAAAAGCGACGCGCCGAGGGCAATGGCAGTGGTAAGCGCAAACGGCCGGAACAGCTCACCGGTGATGTCACCAACCAGCGCGAGAGGCAGGAAGACCGCGATAGTTGTAATCGTCGAGGCGGTAATTGCTCCAGCCACCTCCTTCACGGCACTCTGGATGGCAGGAAGTTTCTCTTCGCCGAGACCGACGTGGCGCTTGATGTTCTCGATGACGACGATGGAGTCATCGACCACTCGGCCGATTGCGATGGTCAAGGCGCCGAGCGTAATGATGTTGAGGGTGTACCCGGCCGCATACATGCCGATGAAGGTGATGAGCACGGATGCTGGGATCGAGATCGCGGTGACGAGCGTCGAACGGATGGACAACAAGAACACCAGGATGACGATCACCGCGAACACGAGACCCAGCAGCCCCTCGGTGGCGAGCGACTCGATGGACTTCTCGATAAACGGAGCCTGGTCAAAGACCACAGTGAGCTCGGTGTTGTTGCCGAGCGCTTCAGAAAGCGACGGCAGGAGATCCCGCACTTGCTGCGATACCGAAACGGTGTTGCCAGCCGGAGTCTTACCGATAGCAATCGTGAGGGCTGGCTCGCCGTTGACCCGAGAGATGCCCGTTACCGGGTCATCCACGGTCTCAACGGTCGCGACATCCGCAATTGTCACGAGGTCAGACGTGTTACCACCGACGAGTGGCAGAGCGGCGATCTCGTCAGCGGTTGTGATACGAACCCCCGCCAGCACGGTCAGGGTCTTGCCGTCTTCGGTGATCTGGCCGGCTGGGAGCAGCACGCCGTTGTTGTCAAGTGCGTCGCGGATCGACGCGTTCGAAAGGCCTTGTGCAAAGAGTTCGTCAGGGTTCGGCGTAATGACCACGCGCTCCGAAGCCGTACCAAGCAGGTTCGCGTCACTAACTTCTGCGATCTTCTCCAACTCCACGAGGGTGGACGATTCGAGTCTGGCAGTGAGGTCCCTCGGGTCTAGGTCGCTCGTGACGGCAACCTGAATGACGGGGAGATCGCTGAAACTGAAGGTGAGAACTTGGGTATCCGACGAGTCAGGCAGGGTTGACGAGATGCGGTTTATCGCCGACAGCACCTTCTGCTCGGCCGTTGCGATGTTCGTGCCATAGGCGAAGGATGCTGTGATGCTGGAGACGTTGACAGTGGAGGTTGCGGTCGTCGAGTCGAGACCGTCGACACCCTGAATCGCCGATTCGATTGGCGTCGACACGTCTTTGTCAACGACAGCCGGGGAGGCGCCGGGGTAGCTCGTAACGATGAAGATCTGCGGCAGCGAAAGCGATGGGATGAGCTCCTGCTTTAGCGAGCTCAGAGCGACGCCACCGAAGATCGCAATAACGACGGTTACCAGCGCGATGAGCGCGCGATTGCGCAAGCTGAAGACGGACAAAAGGTGCACGAAGAACTCTTTCTTTAGCGCGACGCTGCTGGCGGCAGGCGCAAAGAACTGCAGCCTCAATCCCAAGTATCTCAGCGCTTACTGAGAACGGCGTACTCTCCGGGGAGTACGCGACGTCCCTGAAATACGCGCTCGGCGAACGACCGCCGCCCTACGCGATGCTCGCGAGCTCCCCGATTGGGTCGAGCGCGTCGTGGCGGCGAACCGTCTGCCACGCACGAACAAGCGCCTCGACGGCGCGCTCGGTCTGCGGGGGCGGGTACGAGAAGGGAATGCGGATGAAGCGCTCGAAGGCCCCATCAACCCCAAAGCGCGGGCCTGCCGCAATCATGAGCCCCTCGTTGCGCGCGGCGAGCGCGAGCTGCGAACTGACCGGCCGACCGAGTCCGACCCACGCGGTGAGCCCGCCATGCACGTCGGGCACGTGCCACTCGGGGATGCTGGCGGCGAGCAGACTCGCCAAATGGTCGCGGCCAGCTCGGAGCGTGCCGCGCCGAGTCTCGACGATTTCGTCAAAGTTCTTCAGGAGCTCGGCGACGACGAGTTGCTCGAGAATCGGGGTACCGAGGTCCCCGGAGTACCTCGCCCTCGCGAGACGCTGAATCATGGTGCGGTCCGCCCGGATCCAACCGAGGCGTAACCCGCCCCAGACGGTCTTTCCGACCGAGCCCACGAGGACCGCTGGACCGTGCACAGCGAACGGTAGTTGTTGGGCCCCGAAACCCAGTTCAGCCATGGTCTCGTCCGCGACGATTGTGGTTCCGTGCTGTTCGGCGAGTGCGACGACGTGTTCACGAAGGGACGTCGGCATGCTTCGGCCGGTCGGGTTGTGGTTGTCAGGCATCAGATATGCCAGCGCTGGACTCGTGCGCTGCATCACCTGGGTCAGAGCCAGCTCATCCCAACCGGCATCCGTCGTCACGCTCACCGGCACGAGTCTGGCCCCCGCGGTCTTCAGGGCGTCCATCGCATGTGGGTAGGTGGGATTCTCGATGACGGCCCGATCGCCGCGCGCCATGACGGTGCGCGCGATGAGAGCAATAGCGTGTTGCGCACCGATCGTGACCATGATCTGGTCAGCGGTGGTCGGCAAGCCGCGCACGCCGTACCGGGCGGCAATCGCCTCTCGAAGCACACTCAGCCCGAGTGGATCGAAGCCCGATTCGCCGAGATAGGCGGGCAACTGTTCGGCCGCACGTCGGCTGGCCGCCACGACAGCTGGCAGCGCAGGCATGGTCGCCTTGCTGAAGTCGGCAAGCTCTGTTTCCAGCGGGTCGGATGCCACGGCGCTCCGATGGGGCAACCGAGTGACACTCCCAGAACCCCGAACGCTCTCGAGATACCCAGCTTCGCGGAGCGCGGCATAGGCGGCGGTAATCGTCGTGCGGCTGACGTCGAGTTGGCTCGCAAGCTCGCGCTCGGCTGGCAGTCGCGTGCCAGCAGCGACTCTGCCGTCGAGCACCAAGAGCCGGATGCGCTCGGCGAGCGCTGAGTATGCCGCGCCAGCATCACGCCAGCCGTGCAGTAAGCCGACCAATATACGCGCGGAGACGGTAGCCATGAGGCCACCTTAGGTGAATTGGCTACTTGATTACAGTCCAATTATGGAATTGGATACTCCTTATGTCCCCGTCAGTTACTCTCGCTCGCCGAATCGCCCAGCTTGTGATCGGCCTGTTCCTGTACGGAATCGGGCTGGCGCTCATGATTCGCGCAGCGATCGGCGTCGCGCCGTGGGACGTGCTCAGTCAAGGGGTCGCGCTTCAGAGTGGCATCCCATTTGGTGTTGTCACGAACATCATTGGGGCCCTTGTCCTCCTGCTGTGGATCCCGCTGCGACAAAAGCCCGGCATTGGCACTGTGGCCAATGTGCTCATGATCGGAACGAGCGCGCAACTCGGGCTTGAGATCATCCCAGAACAAACCGAGTCGTGGGCCCGGGTGCTCATGTACGCCGGAGGACTTGCGCTCGTCGCCGTCGCCACCGGGCTCTACATCGGAGCCCGCTTCGGGCCGGGACCGCGTGATGGACTGATGACGGGCATCCACGCGCGATTCGGTGTGCGGTTATGGATCGTGCGCACGGTCATCGAGGTCACGGTGCTCGCGATCGGCTGGCTGCTCGGCGGCAACGTCGGCGTCGGAACCCTCGCTTTCGCGCTGCTCATCGGGCCAATGGTCGGAGTGACCATCCCACGACTGATGGTGCCTGCCGCGCGCAAGCGCGACGAGCACCCGCGCTTCGCCGCGTAACTAGCCCTTCTCTGTCTGGCCGGCGTTGTTTATGATGCTTGTCAAGACAGGGGGCGAGCCGCGCAAAGCTCCCGCCTATGAATAGGAGCGAGACATGGGGCTGTTCGACTCAATCAAGAAGGCGTTCGATGCCGGCGGGATCGCCGTCGACGTCGACGCCCCGAAGACATTTCGCTGGGCCGACGGGAGCCTCCCGGTGACCGTCACCATCACCGGTGACGACGAGCATCCGCGAACTGTCACGGCTATTGAACTGGAACTCGAAGAGGAGCCGTCCGGGACGGCCGAGGAGCGCACTGCAGCGCGCCGGAACAAGGGCGGAATCAAGCAGACGTTCGAGCAGTCGCTGGTTATCGGAGCTGGCGAGACGACGACCGTCGCACTTTCCTTCGCGCTCAACCCCGTCGCAGCGATCGAGACCGCCTCGGACGAGGCGGTGCCGGGCTGGCTCAAGGCGGTCGCTGGCGCAGCAAACGTGCTTGCCGACGTGACCCGCGACACGCCGTGGTACCGACTCGAAGCAACGCCGGTCGTTGAGGGCTTCTCGGCCCGCAAGTCCGCATCGCAGCGCATCAAGAACCTCCGCCCCGGCGAATGGGGCGACGGCGAGGGCATTAACGGCTCGATAACTATCCGCTAACTCAGCCGCTAGCCCTTCTCCGCTCCACCCGTAGTGTTCATAATTCGCCTTTGGAAGATGAAGAACAGCACCGCGACCGGGATGGTCATGAGCACCGCTGCCGCGAGCTGCAGGGGGAACTGATTGCCAGAGCCCAACTGACCAGATACAAGCGAGGCGACGCCCGTCGTGAGCGTGTTCAGCTCAGGACTCTGTCGCGACACAATGAAGTGCCCGAGCTCGTTCCACGACCCTTGGAAGCTCAGAATGAAGAGCGTCACGAGAGCGGGCCGCGCCATCGGCAGCACAATCGTCCAGTACGTACGGAAGGTGCTTGCGCCGTCGATTCGTGCCGCCTCCTCGACGCTGACCGGGATCGAGTCAAAGAACTGTTTCATGATGAAGACGCCCGCTGCTGTTGACAGCAGTGGGATGATCATGCCCCCGTAGGTGTCGTAGAGGCCCAGTTGCTGCAGGATGAGGAATCGCGGGAGCAACAGCACAACGCCCGGCACCGAGAGAATCCCGATGAACGCTGCGAACACGAAGGCGCGGCCGCGGAACTTCAATCGCGACAGTGCATACCCCGCGAGCGAGTCAAAGAACACCCGCCCGATCGTGACGATGGTGGAAATCATCAAGGTGTTGCCCGCCCACAGCGGGAAGGGCACGTCGCCAAACAGTCGCTCGTACGCCGCGAAAGTTACCGTCTCTGGAATCAGCCCCAACGCATCCTGGGTTGCCTCGGCATCGGTCTTGAACGATGCGGCGATCGAGATGATGAACGGATAGATGTAGATCAGCGCTAGGCCGATCAGGATGAGGTAGCTCAGCAGCATACCCGTGCGGGCGCGGCCCCCGAGCGTTCGACGACGTTTTGGGAGGCGCGGCGCGACTTGCTTTGGCGCTTCGACAGTGACGGTCACGGGGTGCCTCCTGGATTGCCGGGCGTCGGTGTGACAGCGACGGGCGGTTCAACCGGGCCGGACTGGCCCGCTGCCCTCTTGCCCGAGCGCCGAAGGCGCGGGCTGCGCTCCGCAAGCAGCCATCGCTGAAGCAGCGTGAGGACGATGATGAACATGAACAGGATGAATGCGATCGCAGCGCCTTGGCCCCACTCGAGGTCGACGAACGACGAACGATAGGCGAGGAATGCAGGCGTCGAGATCGTGCCACCGGCGGACGTGCCGCCGAGGATATAGATCTGGTCGAAGACCTGCCAAGAGCCGATAAGTCCAAGGGTCAGCACAGTGAACAGGGTTGGCCGAAGCATCGGGATGGTGATCGAGAAGAACTTGCGGGCCGGTCCGGCGCCATCCATCAGGGAGGCCTCGTCAATCTCGCTGCCAATGCTCTGCAGGGCGGCAAGGAACAGGAGCATGAAGGTACCGGATGTCGTGAAGATGGCGAGCATGATGAGCGAACTCATTGCGACCGACGGCCCGGCGATCCATTCCCAGCCGGAGATCCCGAGGAAGCCGGGCTCGGCGAGCGCTCCGGCGGGCTGAGTGATTCCCACCGTGCTCAGCAGTCCGTGGATGATGCCCGTCGAGTCGTTGAACCAGTCGGGCCCGTCAATGCCGAACGCGCCGATCACCGCATTGACAGCGCCGGATGCCGTGAAGAGGAACTGAAACACGATGACGATCGCCACGGTGCTCGTCACAGACGGAAAGTAGAAGGCGGTGCGGAAGAACCCGCGCCCACGCAGTACCGCGCGGTTGACTTGGACGGCAAGAAGCAGGGCGATGATCGTCTGCAGCGGCACAACGAAGAGTACGTAATAGAGGTTGTTTCTCACCGCGATGCCGAAATTCTTCTGGTCGAGGCCGGTATCGACGGTGATAGCTGCGTAGTTCTCGAGCCCGACGAAGTTGACCCGGGGGTTGAGGGGGGACTGGAATCCGTTCCAGTCGCTGACGCTCACCCAGAAGGCCAGCAGGATAGGGATCACGAGAAAGACGGCGGTAATCAGGACCGCAGGGGCGATGAAAATCCACCCCTCGCGGGCCTCGCCGCCGCGGATTCCTCCGCGACGGCGAGGCCGTGCTGTAGCGAGGGCCACAGTGGTTATCCGTTCGCCTCGTCGAACGCGTCCTGCAGGTTCGCCTGCAATGTTGCGAGCAAGGCAGACGGGTCAGCGGTGCCGATCCCCTCGAGCTGCGTGTTGAAGTCAGCGACTGCCGCGGATGCACCCTGGAATGAGACCGGGCTCACCGCCGACGCAACGCCGGCCACAAAGGCCGCATTCTCGGGGAACTGGTCGGCGTAGGCGTCCGACGCAGCAACGGTCGACGGGATAACCCCGAACGCGTCCGCGAAGGCGAGCTGCTGCTCGTCACTCGTGAGGAACTCGATCAGGCTCAGCGTGGCATCCCGGGTTTCCGAGCCGACCGGCATCCCCCAGCAGGTGCTGAACGCGAAGGTCGACGGACCGGCTGGGCCGGCTGGCAACTCGACCGAGATGAACTTGCGGTCAGGGAAGTCGTTCTTCATGGCCCCGTTGATCCACGGACCTTCGATGACCATGGCAGCCTTGCCGAGTCCGAATGCTTCTCCGCCCCAGCCAGCTTCGAGCTCCTGTGGGAACTTCAGCGAACCGGCGGCGATGAGACCCTGAAGGTAGGAAAGCCCTTCGGCGTTCTCTGGGCTGTCCGCGGTGATGGTGTCACCGTCGACGATGGTTCCGCCCGCTTGGTTCATGAACACGCCCATGCGGGTGTACTCACGCCCCATTGCGAGACCGACCTGCTCCGGCGTCGTCAGTGCAGCTGCGACTGTCGCAAGCTGTTCCCAGTCCGTTGGCACGTCGGCGTCGGTGAGGCCAGCGGCCTCCCACGCGTCGAGGTTGATCTGCAAACCGAGGGTCGAGAAGTCCTTCGGCGCGCAATAGAACTGACCGTCAAAGCTGTATTGGTCCGTGAGAGCCGGGAGGAAGTCCGCCGTGTTGGCGAGGTCTCCGGCGTATGGCTCAAGGAATCCTTGTGCCGCGTAGGTCTGGAACTGATCCCACGGCATGTAGAACAGGTCCGGCGGGTTGTTACCCGAGAATCCCTGACCCAATTGCTGTACCAGGTCGCTCGCGGCGATGACCTCGACCGTGTTGCCGGTCTCGGCCGACCAGGCGTCGGCTGCGGCCTGTACTGCGTTGGTTTCGGCTTCACCGCTCGACCCGATAAGGATCGTCAGATCCTGGCCAGTCTGCGGGTCGCCACCCTCATCAGCCGGGGCGCAAGCCACTAGGCTAACGGCGAGCCCAGCGGCTAGCACCGCTGCGCTCCATTGTGATTTGTTCACAGTGTTTCCTTTCGATTGTGATTGTCGGCCTTAGGTGCCGATGGTCCTGTCGAGCGCGAGATTGGATGATCGGCGTTCGACAAGTCGTGGGGCGAGGAGCCGATAGCTCGGCTCCTCGTTCGCGGCGCGCGCTGGCAGCACTTCATTGCCAGTTGGTCCGAGTAGCAATTCGAGCACCGCGGTGGCCACTGCGGCAAGGGGTTGCTGGATGCTCGAAATGCCGATAGCGAGCGCGACCGGGGTGTCGTCGAAGCCGATGATCGGCAATGCGTCTTTGCCAAGGCTTGCAGCGGCGATTCTCGCTCCAAGAGCGAGCGAGTCGCTCGCGCAGACGAGCGCGTCAACGGTGTTACCTGCGAGCAACTCCCGGGCTGCTTCGGTTCCTTGACTCACTCCATCGACGACCGACGTGCTGAGGCCGGTCGTTGACAGTCGAGCTGCCGAGATCGCGTCGACCCAGCCCTTGTGGCGATCATCCCCGGCCCCGGATCCGCTCGGCCAGCCGACGTAACCGACCCGAGTGATGCCTTGGGCGAGCAAATTTTCGGTGGCCTCTCGCACACCGGCACGCCCGTCAACGTCCACCCAGCGGTGCCGCGGGTCGGACATGCCGTCGTGGCCCCACGGTCGCCCGAAGGTCACGAACGGCACCTCGTTCTGAGTAAGCCACGCGACACGCGGATCCTCATATGACGTTGAAGTGAGCACGAAGGCGTCGACGTCAGCTCCATCGCGCAGGCGTCGGATTTGATCGATCTCGTGGAGCGGGTCGTTTGCGGTAAAGAGCAGCACGCGCATCTGACGCGAGTCGGCCTGCTCGGTGAGAGCGTGCAGAAAGGTGTCGAGCACCGAGCCGGAGATTCCATTGCGCTCAGGTTCGAGCCTGATACCGATCGTCGACGACTTGCGAGTGCGAAGCCGACGGGCGGATGCGTGCGGCCGGTAGCGAAGTTGGGCAATCGCTGCCTCAACTCGTTCGCGAGTCGCGTCCTTAACGATTGCTGGGGAGTTCAGCACGTTGGAGACGGTCTGCCGTGACACCTGAGCGACTCGAGCGACATCCTCGACGGTGGGGAGCTGAGCCATCGGTGCCTCCTTTGGCCACGATTGGGTGCGGACTGTGATCGTTCAAACCGACTGGCGACTGGCGACTGGCCGATTCTTTTGGCGGGGGCTAGGCCAGAAGGTGTTAAGGGACTGAAGTTTGATCGATCAAATTCTTAGTGTTATGTTACAGGCACAGTCGAGCATGTCAATGCTTGCCGGAGTCAAAAACGGGCGATGGCCCACACCGAGTCAACCCAGAGTCTCGAGGGTCACGTGGATATGCCTGTGCAGCCCCTGCTGAGCGATGAACTCGTTGTACTCCGTGCTCCAACCCAGGTCTGGTCGGCTCCCGACGGCACCATCGGTTCGCGACCGATACACGGCGTGTACTACTCCGACCTGCGAGTGATCTCGAAGTTCGCCGTTCGCATCGCTGGCGCTGCACCGGAGGTGATCGCGTCGGCGCCTGCAGGGGCGGACACGTGCACATTCACATCCATTGTTCGCTCGGTCGATGAGGCTTCCCCGGATCCCGGGATCATCGCGACCCAACGCCGGATCGCCACCCCTGACGGCGTCAACGAGTCGATTGAACTGAGGTCGCGTTTAGGGTATCCGCTTGAGGTCGAGATCGTTGTGAGCGTGACGCCGGACTGTGCCCCACTTGACCGCATCAAACTTGGCATGAACGCCGTTGAGCAAGCGCCGACGGTGCAGCTTTCGGGCACCACCGCGAGTTGGGCCAACAACGCGGTGCATGCAAGCGTCGACGCGCCGGGCGCGCAAGTCCGTCTGCGCGGCGAAACGATCGAACTGCGTTGGATGGTGTCGGTGCCACTGAAGGGCGGTGCGAGCGTTGCGTGGGTCATGACCGCACGGGACGATCACGCGGTTGTCGCAGGAGATCGGTCAGCCGTGCCGTGGACCACACCGATCGTCACCGGCGACGAACGACTCGAACGGTGGGTGACCTCCGCCCTGAGCGACCTCGACGCGCTGCGGATGACCACAACAAGCGACCCGTTGCTCGGCTTCGTCGCAGCCGGAGCGCCTTGGTTCTTCACGCTGTTCGGGCGTGACTCGCTCTGGACCGCGCGGTTCATGCTGCCGCTCGGCACCGAGCTGGCTTGGGACACCCTGCGCGTACTCGCTGGGCTGCAGGGCAGTGCGATCGCGGCGGACCGCGCCGAAGAACCTGGCAAGATCATGCACGAGTTGCGGCGAGGAATCGTGCACATCGACGGTGACTCTGCCTACCTGCCGCCGCTGTACTACGGCACTGTGGACGCAACAGCGCTCTGGGTGATCCTGCTCCATGACGCGTGGAAGTGGGGCCTCGACGACGCGAGTGTTGAGTCACTCCTACCGCACCTCGAGGCGGCACTCTCTTGGCTTCGCGACCACGCCGACGCCGACGGCGACGGATTGCTCGAGTACCTTGACGTCTCAGGCCATGGCTTGGCAAACCAGGGCTGGAAGGATTCCGGAGACTCGGTGCAATGGCGTGACGGCGAACTCGCGGAGGGCCCAATCGCACTGTGCGAAGTGCAGGCATACGCGTACGAAGCGGCAGTCGGTGGTGCGGCCATCCTCGAGCACTTCGGTCGTGGCGCGTCATCGTGGCGCGACTGGGCTGCAGCCCTCAAGCAGAACTTTCGCAATACCTTCTGGGTCGATGACGTGCACGGCGCATACCCAGCGATCGCACTCGACGCAAAGAAGCGCCGCGTCGACTCGCTCACAAGCAACATCGGCCACCTCCTCGGTACCGGCTTGATCGACGCCGAGGAAAGCGCCCTCATCGCGCAGCGCTTAGTCTCACCGGAACTCAATAGCGGCTTCGGGCTTCGCACGATGTCCACCGCGGCAGAGGGGTACTGGCCGCTCAGTTACCACGGGGGTAGCGTCTGGACCCACGACACCGCCATCGCCATCATGGGCCTGAGTAAGGCCGGGTTCCGGGACGAAGCCGGTGAGCTGATCGAAGGGCTCCTTGCCGCGGCATCCGCATTCAGATATCGGATGCCCGAACTCCACTCCGGCGCGTCGGCAACGGTCACGACTCGGCCGATTCCCTATCCGGCAGCGTGCCGGCCGCAGGCCTGGTCGGCGGCGGCGGCAGTTGCGGTGGTCTCGAGCGTGCTCGGACTCACCGCGGATGCGCAGAATGGCACACTGACGGCGAACACGGCGGGTCTGGACTCGCGGCTGAGTGTTGGAGGGTTCCAAGACGGAGGCTTTCAAGACGGTGGGATACAGGTCGACGGGATTCAGTTCGCCGGCGAGGCATACCGTGTCGACCGAAGCGGTGTCACGAAGCGTCAGTAAGGGACCCGGCGCGCGGTGGAGCGCGGCGCGCGCCTGCTGGGGGCTGCAGCTACCCGACCGGCGCGTAGCCGACCGGCACGTACAGGTCTTGCACACGGTCGCGCAGCGCGGTGTGGTCGTTCCTCGTGAAGATGCCGCAGGCATCCACTCGGCAATCGAAGCCTTCGCCGGCCGGATCGCCAGCCTCCAGATAGGCCGTGAACGTGCCATCCGCGACAGCGTCGTAGCTGCGCGCACCGAACAATCGCCAGGCAAACTCGTCGTTGATCCAGTTGCTCGAGGCAAACTGGATGGTGCCGGCCACAACTTCCTGCTCTGACTGTTCTGGCACACCCCCGACACAGGGGCCGGGCTTCTCGCCGAGCGCAGGGATTACACAGATGGCGACGTAGATGCCGCGGCTGCCATCGAACCCGTCACCCCGTACGATGAATCGCTCGCCGACGCTGAGCGCTGAGGTGTCGATCGTCGCGCCGGCCTCAGCTGTCTCAACGCGGATGCTGCGGTCGCGACCGTCGTCACCCGTCGCCGTCGCAACGAGCGGCCACGCCTCGGTTGCAGCATCCTGATTCGATTCGCCTTGCCCTTGATACGTCAAAATCGGCACGACAACGACTGCGATTGGCACGAGCGCCAGCACGAGCACTCCTGCGACCACCCACGGCCAGCGCCGGCGTCGACGCGGAATCTCAGTCGCTGATTTTGCTCCGCTGTCAGACATATCCAAATTCTAGGCTCACTCCCTGAGCCGAGCTAAGGCCGGCCTGAGCCGCTGTGCCGGCACGGCGGCCCACGCGGCCACGGCGGAGTAGGCTCACGCTTCGTGAACCCTATCGCCAGCATCCGCGGCGGCCTGAGGCGCGCCTTGGCGGCCGTTGTCGTCGGCGGGATGCTCGGAACAGCCCTTCGCCTTGCCATCGAGTTGCTCGTTCCGCACGCCGACGCCGAGCCGCCGTTGGGGATTCTGGCAGCCAACACGGCCGGCGCCCTCGTGCTCGGGCTGCTCGTCGGGCGCGTGTGGCCGGTCGCTCCGGATTGGCTGCGTGCTGGGCTCGGGGCCGGACTGCTCGGCTCGTTCACGACGTTCTCTGCAGTGGCCGTAGCGCTCGTCGGCATGACGGCGGCAGATCAGGCGCTGACAGCCGTCGCCTACCTTGCCGCAACTCTGGTGCTCGGCTTCGGCGCCGCTGCCCTCGGACTCCGGCTCGGGCGGCGAAGCGACGAACCCTCGGCCGTCGACGTCATCGATGAGGTGACGGAATGAGCGTCGCGATCATCGCCGCGACCATCGTCGCCGGGGCACTTGGCACGGTGCTGCGGTATGTGACCGCGCGCGCGCTCGCTCCGCGCTCACGGTTTCCGTGGGCGGTGCTCGTGGTGAACGTGGTCGGCTCGGCCATCGGGGGAGTTGTGCTCGGGCTGGCGACGATCGGGGGCGTCGATGCGGGTATCCGCTTGATAGTGCTCACGGGATTCTGCGGTGGCCTGACAACCTTCAGCACCTGGTCGGTTGAGACGGTGCAGTTGCTTCAAGAGGGTAAGTGGCGATGGGTTGGCTTGAGCGTCGCGGGAAACCTAGTGCTCGGCATCAATGCGGCAGTTGCGGCCTACGCGATCACGGTGGCGATGGCCGCTGCTGGCTGAACCGGCGAAACGCTCGAGCTAGCGCTCGGCCTGAAAACGGCTGAGCGTTGCCACGACCTGCCTCGCAATCATGCGCCCCGCTCGATTGGCACCGATCGTCGACGCCTGTGGGCCATACCCGGCGAAGAACACTCTCGGGTCGCGCACGGCGTTGCCGCTCGCTACGGACACTCCCCCCTCGGTTTCGCGAAGCTTGAGCGGCGCGAGGTGCCGCAGCTCCGGCCGGAACCCGGTAGACCAAATGATCGCATCCGCTTTCTGGAAGGTGCCGTCCTCCCAGCGAACCCCGTTCGGCTCAATCGAGTGGAACATCTTCTTGGCGTCGAGGAGGCCGCGCTCGATTCCGGCCTGTACGCGACGAGTGCGCGGAACCCCGGTGCCCTGCACGATGCTCGGCAGGGCGCGTCCGGCGCGCGCCGCTTCGTCTTGCAGCCGAACCGCCTCCACTCGTGCCTCGAGGTCGAGCCCGCCGTCGTTGAGAAAGTCGACCGGTCGGCGGCTGACCCACACTAACTCGCTCGCAACGTTCTCCAGCTCGAGCAAGAACCCGATGGCCGAGGTGCCGCCGCCGACCACAACGACACTCTGTCCCGCAAAATCCTCTGCCTTGCTGTACTCGCTCGTGTGAACGTGCCGCCCCTCAAACGAGCGTAACCCCGGGTACCAGGGGATGAACGGGGCACCCCACGTGCCCGTTGCATTGACGACCGTCACCGTCGAGACCGTCTTCTGTTCGTCGTTGAGCATGAGCGTCACTTTGAGGTCATCGCCGCTGTTGTCGACGAGCGTCACATCCGCCGGTCGCACCACCTGAAACTTGTAGTGGTCTTCATACTGTCGGTAGTAATCCGCGACGACATCCTTGGCCGGAGCATGATGATCGGCGGTCTCGAAGCTGAGCCCGAGCGCATCCAGACCCGGCAGGTCGTTGATGCGGTGTGCCGAGCCGATGCGCAGCGCTTCCCAGCGAAGCTGCCACGCGCCGCCGGTCGATGGCCCGCGGTCGAGCACCACGAACTCATTGCCAGCGTCAAGACCAAGACGCTGCAAGTAGTACGACACCGACAGCCCGGCCTGGCCGGCACCAATGACGACAACTGAGGTGTCGGTTTTGGCTGTCGTCACGCCCCAAGGCTACCGGCCTGCGAGTGCCTGCTGTTGAGAGCGAATGGCAGATCGAAGACGACCACGCGCAGATACTTCGGTGGACAGCGACCATCGTCTCCTCCGCGCTGCGTGCTAAACTTCTCTCTAGCTTTTATCCACTGCTATTCGCCCGTTCCCGGCGCCCAGTCAGCGCATCCGGACAGATCAATGAGGGGGTCTCGCATGGGGCGTGGCCGTCAAAAAGCAAAGCACACCAAGGTAGCGCGCGATCTGAAGTATTTCAGTCCAGACACCAACTACAACGCGCTTGAGCGTGAGCTCGGTAGTTCTCCCCCCGACCCGAAGCTCGTCGAGGATTTGCAGAAGTGGCCGGAGTACGTCGCGGGCGAGGCCGAGAGCGACGACGAGTTTGCGGATTCCGCTGACGAGAGCAAGTCGGCATAGGGCTCAGACCCGATATATCCCGGTCAATCGGACCGCTCCGCCCGCGACGCCCTTTGCCCCGGACTCAAACGCGGCGAGATTGCGAGCAGCGGTCGACACGACACCGATGGTCCAGGCTTCGACTCCTTCGGCACCCATTGCGCCAATGACAGCGGATGGCGCGGCGCTCGAAACCACCGCGATCATGCCGATGCCCAGATTCCAAGTACCTTCGGCGCTCTCAAGCGTGCTGCCTGCGAGGTCGCTCAGCACTCGAAACACCCCCGGTGGTGACCAGGTCGATCGCTCGATCTCAACCCACGATCCGACCGGAAGCACTCGCGAGAGGTTTGCCGCGATGCCACCGCCCGTGACATGACTGAGCGCGTGAACCGCCGTCGGTTCAGCCGCCAGCAGTCGCAACAAAGGCGCCGTGTAGAGCCGCGTCGGCTCCAGGAGTGTCTCGCCGACGACGCCACCGAACTCGTCGAGATGCTGCGTGTAACTGATCGAGCGAGCGGCGAGAATATGCCTCACCAGCGAGAATCCATTGCTGTGCAGACCGCTCGAGGCAAGGGCGATCACCACGTCACCGTCGGTCACGCGGTGCGGGCCGAGCAGGGCATCCGCCTCGACTGCGCCGACCGCGGCGCCGGCAACGTCGTACTCGTCTGGACCGAGAAGGCCCGGATGCTCGGCGGTCTCGCCTCCAACCAGCGCGGTTCCCGTTGCC
>JBBQLW010000016.1:0-19456 GCA_038328315.1 Actinomycetales bacterium | reverse complement strand
CATGAGTATCACGACCAGCACCGCTAACGACAGCACAGACAGCGCCCGCTCCAACGACAGCACCGACCTCCCCGAACTCGCCACGAGCCGCGTCAAGCGCGGACTTGCAGAAATGCTCAAGGGCGGCGTCATTATGGACGTCGTGAACGCCGATCAGGCCAAAATTGCCGAAGACGCGGGCGCGGTGGCCGTCATGGCCCTCGAGCGCGTGCCGGCAGATATCCGCTCACAAGGTGGGGTTGCCCGCATGAGCGATCCGGACCTGATTGACGGCATCATCAACGCGGTCTCGATCCCGGTGATGGCGAAGGCCAGAATTGGACACTTCGTTGAGGCGCAGGTCCTCGACGCGCTCAGGGTCGACTACATCGACGAGTCCGAGGTGTTGAGTCCTGCCGACTACGTCAACCACATCGATAAGTGGAACTTCTCCGTGCCCTTCGTGTGTGGCGCAACCAACTTGGGCGAGGCACTTCGACGCATCAATGAGGGTGCGGCGATGATTCGCTCGAAGGGCGAGGCGGGCACCGGTGACGTTTCTGAGGCGACCAAGCACATCCGCACGATTCTTGGTGAGATCCGGGCGCTCTCGGCGAAAACGCCAGACGAATGGTATGTCGCGGCCAAAGAGCTGCAAGCGCCGTACGCGCTCGTGCGTGAGGTCGCGCTCAGCGGCAAGCTGCCTGTCGTACTGTTCACCGCGGGTGGGGTAGCAACTCCGGCGGATGCCGCGCTCATGATGCAGCTCGGAGCGGACGGCGTCTTCGTCGGTTCCGGCGTATTCAAGTCGGGCAATCCCGTCGAACGCGCAGCGGCAATCGTCAAGGCGACCACGTTTTATACGGACCCACAGGTGATTGCTGACGCCTCCCGCGGACTCGGAGAGGCGATGGTCGGAATCAACGTTTCCGACCTCCCGGCGCCCCACCGGCTCGCTGAGCGTGGCTGGTAGCACAGCAGCGCGACGGCTCATCGTCGGAAGCAGCGCCGCGAGGCCCACGATCGGAGTACTCGCCCTCCAGGGCGACTTTCGCGAGCACATTGCAGTGCTCAGTCACCTGGACGTCGGCGGTATCCCTGTGAAGCGAGCCGATCAGCTCGATGACCTCGACGGACTGATCATTCCGGGAGGCGAGTCGAGCGTCCTGGACAAGCTCTCTCGACTCTTCGGCTTGGCTGAGCCGCTCACGAGCGCGATCCGCTCGGGGCTCCCCGTGTACGGCACCTGTGCAGGGCTTATTATGCTCGCAGACACGATTGCGGATGCCATCGATGGCCAGCAGAGCCTCGGCGGCTTCGACCTCGTGGTGCGGCGGAATGCCTTCGGATCCCAAGTCGACTCGTTTGAGACCGAACTCGAGGTTCCTGTACTCGGCGACCCGCCGGTGCGCGCAGTGTTCATTCGGGCGCCCGTCGTCGAGTCAATCGGGCCTGGAGTTCAGATTCTCGCGTCGCTCGGCGACGGGCGCGTTGTGGCGGTCGAACAGGACAACCTGCTCGGCACCTCGTTCCACCCCGAAATCACCGGCGAAACTCGGTTCCACGAGTATTTCCTAGCCAAAGTGAGTGCCGCCTAGGCCTGGTGCCAGCGCACCTGAGTTGAGCACCGCGGGTTCCCTGCAGGTGTCGCGGTGCTGCATAGTGGGGCCATGAAGCTCTATTCGGATTTCACTGGACGGCGTACCGGTCAGATCACCATCGATGCCATCGCGACGCTGTCGATCGCGGCGTGGGTGTGGTTCGGGATCACGATCTACCAACTGGTGTCGAATCTCTCAGCCTTCGGCATTCAGATGCAACAGGCCGGTGCCGGGTTTCGACAGACGATGACTGACGTTGGCGAGAACCTTGGTTCGATTCCTGTCATCGGTGGTGGCATCCGTGCACCGTTCGATGGAGCAAGTGGTGCAGGGGCTGCACTTGAGCAAGCTGGCCTTGATCAGCAAATCGCGGTAAACCAGCTTGCGACCGTACTCGGTATCGGGATTGCTGCCCTGCCGATCGCCATGATTTTGCTCGTCTGGCTCATTCCGCGCCTACGGTTTGCGCGGCGCGCAGGCAACGCGCAGGCGATTATGGCGTCGAAGGCCGGGGTCGACCTGCTGGCGCTGAGGGCGCTCGCGAATCAGAAGATGGCTGTCATCGCCGAGGTCGACCCCGATGCGATGGCAGCCTGGCGACGCGGCGACGAGACCGTGATGCATCGGCTTGCGCAACTCGAACTGAGGTCAGCAGGAGTGCGGCTCGACTGACCGTCTCGGGCCCACGCACTGAGCTCCGAACAGGCGGGGACTGCACCGCTGGCTAGAATGTTCACCATGTCGGGCCATTCCAAGTGGGCAACCACGAAGCACCAGAAGGCGATCAAAGACCAGCGCAGAGCAAAGTCGTTCGCCAAGCTCATCAAGAACATCGAAGTCGCAGCAAAGATCGGCGGGGCGGACCTGTCGGGAAACCCCACGCTGGTGGACGCCATCCAAAAGGCAAAGAAGACATCAGTTCCCAACGAGAACATCGACCGTGCGGTCAAGCGCGGTGCTGGACTGACCGGTGAATCGATCGATTACCAGACGATCATGTACGAGGGCTACGGACCCCACGGCGTCGCCCTCTTGGTCGAGTGCCTCACGGACAATCGCAACCGCGCTGCTGCCGACGTGCGAACGCTCATGAGTCGCAACGGGGGCACCATGGCTGACCCTGGAAGCGTCGCATACAACTTCACCCGTAAGGGCGTTATCTCCATCACGAAGACGCCAGGTGTGAGCGAGGACGACATTCTGCTCGCCGTGCTCGATGCCGGCGCCGAAGAGGTCTTTGACCGGGGCGAGGGCTTCGAAGTCATCACTGATACCGCTCATCTGCTTGCGGCCCGTGAGGCCCTGCAGTCCGCCGGTATCGACTACGACTCATCCGAAGCGGAATTCGTGCCAAACCTGACGGTGGATGTTGATGCCGACACCGCTCGAAAGGTTATGAAACTCATCGACGCGCTCGAGGACTCCGACGATGTCCAGAACATATATTCGAATTACGACGTGTCCTCCGAGGTTCAGGCGCAATTGGAGCAAGACTAAACAGCATGACGTTCGGCTGGCCACTGTGATGCGCGTCCTCGGCATCGATCCTGGCCTCACCCGTTGCGGTGTTGGCATTGTTGACGTGGCGCAGACTCGGGCAGCGAGCCTCGTCTACGTTGGCGTGATCGAGACGAGCCCCGGTATGGCGCTCGAACTCAGGCTCCTCGCTGTGGCGCGGGGCATCCGTTCGATCATGCAGGAGTTTGTGCCGCATGCCGTTGCGATCGAGCGGGTTTTCGCGCAACACAACCTGCGCACCGTCATGGGCACAGCTCAGGTCAGTGGCGTTGCATTGCACCTCGCGGCAGAGGCCGGACTCGCGGTTGGCTTGCACACTCCGAGTGAGGTCAAGGCGGCGATCACCGGCTACGGCGCTGCCGGGAAGAGACAGGTCGGCACCATGGTTGCCAAGGTTCTAGGCCTCAACGAAGTACCAAAGCCAGCGGATGCCGCTGACGCCCTCGCCTTGGCGCTGTGCCACGCTTGGTCGGGTTCAGGCTCGGGGGCGTGGAGTACTGCCATTCTTGCGGGGACTTCCAACCCGTCCGAACTCACACCCGCGCAGCGCGCTTGGCGCGCCGCGGAGGTATCCACGGCCACATCAACTCGCCGATCTGCTGCCGTGCCGATCCAGGGGAGGCGCGCTTGATCTCTTCAGTGCGGGGCACGGTGCTCGCCTCTGGGGGCACTACAGCGGTCATTGAGGTCGGGGGCGTCGGATTCGCGATATCTGTCACACCGAACCACGCGAGAAGCTTGAGCGTCGGGTCGGTTGCGATCCTGCGCACAGTGCTCATCGTTCGCGAGGACGACCTCAGCCTCTATGGATTCGCCGATGCCGATGCACTCGCGATCTTCGATCTGTTGCGCGGAGTGAGCGGTGTCGGGCCGAAGAGCGCGCTCGGGGTGCTCGGTGAACTGAGCCCGCATGACGTTGCCGTTGCGGTGAACGGCGAAGACGACGCCGCCTTCCGACGCGTGTCTGGCATCGGCCCGAAGACCGCGAAACTCATCGTCGTGTCTCTTGCAGGCAAGGTATCGGTCAGTGCGCAGTCTCACTCGACTCGATCGACGGCAAACGGATCAGTGAGCGACAGCGTGGTGATCGCGTTGGTCGGCCTCGGATGGCCTGAACGGGTTGCGGCGCAAGCAGTCGCTGAGGCTACGGGCACTGCCGCATCGGAACTCGAAGCGCAGCAGCACACCGTATCGTCGCTGCTCCGCCTCGCGCTGGTGTACCTCGGCCCGCAACAGTCATCGGGGGCTCTGAGATGACGAACAGCAGCGAGTCCATCGCAAGAGTCACGCCTGAGTCGGAGGCTGAGCTCGCCTTCGAGGGTGCATTGCGTCCGAGATCGCTCTCCGAATTCGTCGGCCAAACAAAGGTTCGTGGCCAATTGCAGTTGTTGCTTCAGGCCGCCGCAATGCAGAATCGCACGCCTGACCACATCCTTCTGTCCGGCCCGCCGGGACTGGGCAAAACGACCCTTGCGATGATCGTGGCCTACGAGAGCGGTCGTCCGTTGAGAATGTCGAGTGGCCCGGCGATCCAGCATGCCGGTGACCTTGCCGCGGTTCTCTCGTCACTCGTGCCAGGTGAAGTGCTCTTTATCGACGAGATTCATCGCATGGCTCGCTCCGCCGAAGAAATGCTGTACCTCGCGATGGAAGACTTCCGAATCGACATCATGGTTGGAAAGGGTGCCGGCGCGACGTCAATCCCGCTCGACCTTGCCCCCTTCACTCTGGTCGGAGCGACAACCCGGTCCGGGCTTCTGCCGAACCCGTTACGCGATCGGTTCGGCTTTACCGCGCACCTCGAGTTCTATGACGTTGCTGAACTGCATCAGGTGTTGACGCGTGCGGCGAACCTGCTGGGACTCGATGTAGATGAGCACGCCCTCGGCGAGATCGCCGGTCGGTGTCGCGGCACGCCGCGCATTGCAAACCGACTACTTCGCCGCGTACGCGATTACGCGATCGTCAATGGGACCACCGTGAGTATCGAGGCGGCCCACGCTGCGTTGCAGCTCTATGACGTGGATGAACTCGGTCTTGATCGTCTTGATCGTGCGGTGATGAACATCGTGTTGACGCGATTCGACGGTGGCCCGGTCGGTCTCAACACGCTTGCCGTTTCGGTCGGTGAAGAAGCGGAGACGGTCGAATCGGTTGTCGAGCCGTTTCTCGTCCGAATCGGGCTCCTCACCCGAACGCCGAGAGGTCGCGTAGCGACGACCGCCGCCTGGAAGCACTTCGGGCTCGATCGTGGCCGGGAGACCCTCTTCGCGGATGACCTATAATTCTCAGGTGGTCGCACACATCGTCTGTCTAGACTCGACCGCGCATCGACTCCCTCTCGGAAGGTAACCCATGGATCCATTGACTATCGGAATGCTCGTCATTCTCGCGGTGCTGATTTTCTTCATGTTCCGCAATAGCCGCAAGCGCAAGCAGCAGATGGAAGAGCTTCGCACTCAGATTGTTCCAGGGGCCGAGATCATGACGAACTTTGGTCTGTATGGAACCCTTGTGTCAATGGACGAAGCGAGTAAAGTCGCCGAGGTCGAGACCAGTCCCGGAAACATCGTGCGAGTACACAGCCAGACCATCGCGAAGGTCGTCGAGGACAAGGCGGGCAGCGGTGAGCCAGGCAGCCCGCGCTCCGTCGAGGAGGCAATGGAGATTGCCAATCGCGAGGAAGCGGAGCGCGATGAGCGCAAGCGCGTGAAGCTCAACGAGAGCACGGTCGAAGTGCTTGCTGACCCGCAGTTTGGCGAGCGGGTAACCCCAGAACCCAAGAAGCCGGTCCGTCGCACCGTGAAAAAGGTCGCGGAGTAGCCGCTAGCCTAAGTTGCTGGCCGCACTGGTCCGCAGTCATCGAGTCGCGTTCGCGCGCCGCGAGATCACAAGAGAGAGCTGAGTTCGCCGGTGGCAAGAAGTACTCCAGTGAAGAAAGCGTGGCGCTCGCTCGCTTGGCTCGCGGTCATTGTCGTTGGACTTACGGCAACACTCGCGGGCGGAGTGTTGTTCTCGACCGCAACGTGGACCCCGAAGCTCGCGCTCGACCTTGAGGGCGGTACTCAACTCATCCTCGCCCCTCGGCTTGAGAGCGGCCAGACCGTCTCAGTTGAACAGCTCGACCAAGCTGTTGCGATCATCCGTCAGCGAATCGACGCCACGGGTGTCAGCGAGGCCGAGATCAACACTCAAGGTGCTGAGAACATTGTGGTTTCGATCCCAGGGGTGCCGGACGACAGCACTCTCGAGCGCATTCAGTCTTCGGCGAAGCTCGAGTTCCGGCCCGTCATCTTCACGGACGTTGCCACAAGCAGCGCGATCAATGAACCGACTCCGACCCCGACTCCGACAGATGCCTTAGGCGAAACGGCGACACCTACGCCGGAGTTGGTGGCCACGCCGACGGTTTCGCCAACGGACGCGAGTGACCCGAACTGGGTGACCCCAGCGCTATTTGACGAGTACACGAACTTTGATTGCGCGACGCTCGCTGAGGCCCAGACCAACGTCGCGCCAGTCGGTGAGCCACTCATTACCTGCGAAGCGGGCGGGGGGTTCAAGTACATTCTGGGTCCGGTCGAGGTCGCGGGCGAGACTATCGCTGACGCGCAGGCCGGCCTCCAGGCGACCAGTCAAGGCGGCAGCACCGGTCGGTGGGCCGTAAACATCACCTTCAATGCTGAGGGGACCGAGCAGTTCGCTGCAGTGACAGAGCGTTTGTTCGCGTTCCCCGAGTCCGACCCGCGCAATCGGTTCGCGATCGTCCTCGATGGCGTGGTCATCTCGGCTCCAACGACCAACGCGATTATTACCGACGGCCGGCCGGAGATTAGCGGATCGTTCACCCAGGAGTCAGCCCAGATCTTGGCGGACCAACTCAAGTTTGGTGCGCTCCCGCTCGGCTTTGAAGTGCAAAGTAGCGACACCATTTCGGCAACCCTCGGGTCGACCCAGCTGCTCAACGGCCTGCTTGCGGGCATCATTGGTCTTGCGCTCGTGGTGCTGTACTCGTTCTCTCAGTACCGGATGCTCGGGAGCGTAATCCTCGCGTCGCTGATTATCGCGGGAATCATCACGTATTTGATCATCGCGATTCTGTCGTGGCGGCAAGGCTACCGACTGTCCCTCGCTGGGGTCGCCGGCTTGATTGTGTCAATCGGTATCACCGTTGACTCGTTCATTGTCTACTTTGAACGCATTCGAGACGAACTGCGAGACGGGAAGTCGCTGACATCAGCCGTCGAAGCAGGGTGGCGACGTGGATTCCGCACCATTCTCGCCTCGGACGCGGTCAGCTTCCTTGCGGCGGTGATTCTCTTCGTTCTCGCGGTCGGTAACGTCAAGGGCTTCGCGTTCACGCTCGGCGTCGTAACGATTGTCGACATCATCGTCGTCTCGCTGTTCACGCATCCCATGATGCAGCTTGCCGCGCGCTCCAAGTTTTTCGGTGGCGGTCATCCGCTGAGCGGACTCGACCCGCAAGCGCTCGGCGCGGTATACCGAGGCAGAGCGCAATTCCGTGAACCGGCGGCGGCATCGTCGATCAAACAGCAATCGAGTGGCCGAGAAGCGGCTAAGCGGCAGACGATTGCTGAGCGGAAGGCGGCAGAATCAGCAGCCGCGCTCGGCAAAGGAAAGGACTCCTAATGTCTCGGCTTACCGAGTTCGGAAATGACCTCTATACGGGCAAACGTTCGTTCGAGTTCGTCGGTCGTCGGCGTATTTGGTTCACCGTCGCGCTCGTGATGATCGCGGTCACCCTCGTTGGAACTGTCCTGCGAGGGGGATTCAGCTTCGGCATCGAGTTCAGCGGTGGATCCGAGTTCCAAGTCGCCAACCCGAATACCCTGCCAGACGGGTCGATTGATCAGACTGTCGCCGCGGACGCCGTGTTGAGCGTTGTGCCGGGGGCGACGCCTCGAGTGTCCATCGTGAACAACGGCGATGCAGTGCGGATCCAAACCGATCAACTCGAGGTCTCCGAGTCGAACACGATCCGTAGCGCGCTCGCTGCTGCCTATGGGGTCGATACGACCGAGGTAACGTCCTCGTTCATCGGTGCGACGTGGGGCAACGACATCACGAGAGCGATGCTCACTGCCCTCGTCGTGTTCCTGTTCTTCGTTGCGGCGATCATGGCGCTCTACTTCCGAACTTGGAAAATGTCGGTCGCTGCCCTTGTCGCTTTGGCATTCGACCTTGCGATCACGGCGGGAGTCTACGGGTTGCTTGGATTCGAAGTGACCCCAGCTGCCGTCATAGGTTTTCTGACGATCCTCGGGTATTCGTTGTATGACACGGTGGTGGTTTTTGACAAGATCCGCGAGAACACCATCGAGGAATCTGGTACCCGAACCTTTGCTGAGGCTATAAATCTCGCCGTGAATCAGACTCTGGTTCGCTCGATCAACACCTCGATCGTTGCTCTTCTCCCGGTCGGCTCGATCCTGTTCATCGGAGCCGTGCTCCTCGGTGCCGGAACCCTGCGGGATATCGCGCTTGCGCTGTTCATTGGAATTCTCGTTGGCACATACTCGAGCATATTTATCGCGGCCCCGATCTATGCGCTCTTGCGCCAAAACGAGGCTCTGGTTCGCAAGAAGGATAAAAGGGCAACCGAGGCTCGCTCGACCAGTGGAGCGGTGGTATGACCGATGCCGACGAAGCGGTTCCGGAGGTAAGTCCAGAGGCTGCCGTGGGAAAGGTGGCTGCTGGCACGCCGCTAATCGACGTTCGCGAGCAGTCCGAGTGGGATGTAAGCCACGCGCCAGATGCTCACCTTATTCCTCTTGGAGAACTTGAATCGCGCCTGTCCGAACTGCCGCGTGATCGCGAGATTCTTGTCATTTGTCAGAGTGGGATGCGCTCCGAACGAGCAGTGCAGTTCCTGCGTCGCAGCGGGTTCGACGCGGCCACGGTGCCAGGGGGCATGGTCGCTTGGAGTGCAGTCGGCGGAGAGATCGATTCCTCCAGTCAGGATCACCCATAGCCACGAGATCTGATCCCGCGCGGTTGCGAGGGGCGCTTGCGCCGCGTCACTGGTGGCTTCGGCCAACTTCAGTCGATCTAGACTCAAGTCAGGAGGGAGATCGGCGATGACGGAGACCACGCAGAGCTCGGCTTCGCTCCGCACACTCCTGCCGAGGATCTTTTCACGGGCGCAGCCGGTCGGCGCTGTCGAAACCCTGATTCGCACGGTGCGCCAGCATCATCCCAAGTCGGATCTGATGCTTGTCGACCGCGCATATCTTGCAGCCGAACGAGCGCATAGCGGTCAGAAACGCAAGAGCGGTGAGGATTACATCACCCACCCGGTTGCCGTGGCGCAGATTCTGGCAGACCTGGGAATTGGACCTAAAACCATCGCTGCGGCACTGCTCCACGACACCGTCGAGGACACCGAGTACGACCTCGAGCAGCTGCGCGCGGACTTCGGGGACGAGATTGCGATGCTCGTGGACGGTGTCACGAAGCTGGACAAGCTCAAGTATGGCGACAGCGCGCAAGCCGAGACAGTTCGAAAGATGATCGTTGCGATGTCGAAGGACATCCGCGTTCTCATCATCAAGCTGGCTGATCGCCTTCACAATGCCCGCACTTGGGGCTTCGTCGACGAAGCCTCCGCTCAGCGCAAGGCTCGGGAAACTCTAGATATCTACGCGCCGCTCGCCCACCGGCTTGGGATTCAGGCTGTGAAGCTTGAGCTCGAGGATCTCTCGTTCGCAGTGTTGAACCCAAAACTCTACGTCGAGATCGAGAGTCTTGTGAAGCAGAGAACGCCGCAGCGCGAAGACTTTGTTCAACAGGTGATCGACGCTGTAAGCGACGACCTCAAGGCCGCGAAGATCAAGGGTGTCGTCGAGGGGCGCCCCAAACAGTACTATTCGATCTACCAAAAGATGATCGTTCGGGGGCGAGACTTCGACGAGATTTACGACCTGACGGGCATCCGCGTTCTGGTGAATTCCGTGCGCGACTGTTATGCGGTGCTCGGCTCGATTCACGCGCGCTGGAATCCGATTCCCGGCCGATTCAAGGATTACATCGCGACGCCGAAGTTCAACCTGTATCAATCGCTGCACACGACCGTTATCGGGCCACAGGGTCGGGCCGTGGAGATCCAAATTCGCACGCACGAGATGCACAATCGCGCAGAGTTCGGCGTCGCGGCGCACTGGAAGTACAAGGATCGCGTCAACGGAGGCAAAAACTCCGCGGCATCCACCGGCCAGAACGATACCGAAATGGCGTGGCTTGCGCACATCACAGATTGGCAAGCCGAGACCAGCGATCCTGGCGAGTTCCTCGACTCTTTGCGGTTTGAGATTGGCGCAAAGGAGGTATATGTCTTCACACCTCAGGGCAAGGTGATCGGTCTACCGGCTGGTGCAACCCCCGTCGATTTTGCCTATGCGGTTCACACTGAGCTCGGTCATCGCACGATGGGCGCCAAGGTCAACGGGCGATTGGTGCCGCTTGAGAGCAGTCTCTCAAGCGGTGATTCAGTCGAAGTCTTCACTTCCAAGAACCCGGATGCCGGTCCCAGCCAGGACTGGTTGAACTTCGTCAAGAGCACAAGAGCACGCAACAAGATTCGAGCATGGTTCACGAAGGAGCGTCGAGAAGAGGCTGTCGAGCAAGGCAAGGATGCCATCGCTCGTGCCATGCGCAAGCAAAACCTGCCACTCCAAAAGCTCATGAGTCAAGACTCCTTCGCTGAAGTTGCCGCACTGATGAAGTTCGACAACGTTTCAGCGCTCTATGCCGCGGTCGGCGAGGGGCATGTCTCGACGCAGTCGGTGATTGAGAAGGTGCTCGCCTCGCTGCACACCGAGGCCGAGACCGAGGATTCCGACATTGAGTTCGCTCCGACAGGTCGAAGCCGAGCGCTCAAGAACAGTGACTCCGGGGTGCTCGTGCGTGGTGCTCCAGATATTCTCGTCAAGCTAGCAAAGTGTTGCACTCCGGTGCCGGGCGATGACATCGTCGGGTTCGTCACGCGCGGGGCGGGAGTTTCGGTGCATCGAAGCGATTGCAACAACGTTGCGTCCTTGCTTCAAGAGCCCGAAAGGATAATCGAGGTCGAATGGGCGCCTTCGTCAAAGAGCATCTTCCTTGTGCAGATTCAGGTCGAAGCGCTCGATCGCTCTGGGCTGCTCTCGGATGTCACCCGCGTCCTCAGCGAGAATCATGTCAACATCCTTTCTGCGACAGTGTCGACTTCCAGCGAACGCTTGGCACTGAGCCGATTCGTGTTCGAGATGGGGGACACCACCCATCTCGAACGCGTGCTCAATGCGGTGCGGCGTATCGACGCGGTGTATGACGTGTATCGAGTCAATAGCGGCTAGTTCGCAGCACGGCCGCCGCGCAGTATGACGGCCGCCGTTCAGTTGCATGGCCAATCTGCAGTTCACTCGCGGGTGCAGAGCTCGAGTCGTTCGAGCGCACGTCGCTTGTTCGGCAGGTTGCGCCGCTCACTGAGAGCATTCCTGCAGTCGCTCAGTCGGATTGGACTACTCGCGATCATGGCCTTGACAATGCGAACCTCGCGCTCGCCAAACGGAATCGCAAAGCGCGCGAGGTCGACAATCGTCCTGAGCGGAGTCGTGACCTGAAGACCAGCAACGATCGCAATCTCGCTTGGTTCAATGACAACCTCACGAACATTGGTCCAGCCGGAGCCGGAAGATCGAACTCGCGCTGAGCTGCCAACGCAGAGTTCGTGGGGCCACGGCGGCGTGTCTGTCGCGCCCCAGATCCAGGCCGCGGTTCGTTGCTCAGCAATGACCCGATCAGGTTGACCAATCAGAACCGCAGCTGCGCGCTGATTGCGGTGGTCGGGTTGGTCAACAACGACGAACCCGTCGCAGAGTCCGAAAAGTTCGCCATCTAGTCGAGCTGCGTACAGCTCAGGAAGCGGCAGATCCTGCGAAGACAAGACAGCGGGGAGTTCAGCAGAAAAGAAGCGAAAAGACACCGTCACAGTGTGTGCGCCACAGCGGCGAGTGTCACTGATGGTCAGGGAGTCTGTGCAGATCTTTCGGGTTGTGGATGAGGCGGAACTTCAGGACCGGACAACTCCGAGCCAAGCCTTCCGCGCATCCAACGCTTCTTGAGCCACCCCGATCTTCTTCTCGTCACCCTTGGCTCTCGCCTCGTCAAGCTCGCGCTCAAGTTTGGCGATTGCTTCAGCAAGCTGACCGGCGAAGCCGTCTGAGCGCTGCTGCCGCTCTGGATTGTTTTTCTGCCAGTGTTCTTCGTCGAGCTTTCGTACTTCTGTCTCAACGCGCCGCAGCCGATCATCGACGATACGGACCTGGTCGCGGGGCACTTTGCCGATCTTGTCCCAGCGCTTCTGGATCGACAGCAACGCTTCTTTTGCCTTCAAACGGTCTGTCTCTTTGAGAAGGGCCTCAGCCTCGATCAAGAGGGCCAGCTTGGCCTCAAGGTTCACTTCGAATTCCGCGCTGTCCTTCGCATCCACCTCGGCTTTTGCTGAGTACAGCGCGTCTCCGGCTGATTTGAACTTGGCCCAGAGCGCGTCGTCGAGTTTCTTGCCAGCACGTCCAGCCGCCTTCCACGAGTCGAGGAGCGATCGGTAGGTCGGGATCGCTGCCGCTCCTTGCGAGCTGAGCGCCTCGGCCTTGTCGACGAGGGCTTGCTTGGCCTCCCGGGCTTGACGGTGAGTTGCATCGAGGTCTGCGAAGTACGCCCGGCGGGCATTGTCGATGATCCCTCTCGCCGCGCGGAAACGCGCCCACAGTGCATTCGCTTCTGGCTTCGGAAGTCGAGGCCCCTCGGTCTGGTGCTTTTGCCAGCGAGCGAACATGTCATCAACGGAGGCGGTCACTGTCTTCCATTGCGCCTTCGCCGGGTCGGCTGCTGCGAGGGTTTCAACCTCGATCACGAGTGCGGTGCGTTCGGCGATTGCCGCTTCGAGGGCTGCCTTGGCTTCTTCGCTTTGCTTCTCAGTGAGTTCGCTCACGGTCCCACCGAGTGCAGAGACTCGATCGGCTAACGCTGCGAGATTGCCGACAGCGTTGGCTGTGGCGATTGATGTGGAGAGGGTCGCGATGGTCTTGGCTACATCCGCCGCCGGAGCTCCGCGCTTGACGCGCTGCTCGAGCAGCGTCACTTGGCCAGCAAGCTCGGTGAACTTGCGCTCGAAGTAGGCAAGTGCTTCCTCTGCCGTGCCATCCGGGAACTGGCCAACCGCTCGCTCGCCAGCGCTTTCGCGCACAAAGACAGTGCCCGTTTCATCGACACGACCCCAAGGGGACTGCTCGTCTGCCGTCACTGTCTTCACCTTGCTGTGTGTGCCCGAGAGTGCGCAACAGAGGGTCTCGACCGCGCGTGAACCAGCTTATGGCAAGGCTTCGCAGCCTCGGGCGGCGTTACTGGATCGTGAGGCTCGTGATTGAGGTCGGCACGACTGGCGCGCCATCTTCGAGTCCGTCGACTATCCCTGCGGAGGCAATCTGGGCAAGGAGCTCGTCGAGACCAGAGGTCACACGGCCGATGATCGTGTACCCGCCCGCCGAGTCATCCGGGAGAGTGGCGTCTTGGAAGACGATGAAGAACTGTCGACCCTGACTGAACCCGTCGTTGCCCCCGCGAGCAAGCGCGATGGTCCCGGCTGGGTAGATGCCGTCGACCGCCGGGTTCTCGATTGGACCGAAGCTGAAGGTCGGATCACTTGCGCCGGTCCCGTCGAATGAGCCGCACTGGATCAGTCCAGCTGATGCACTGAGGACTAGCCGATGGCAGGTTTTTCCGAGGTAGTAACCGCTTTGACTGGATGCGACGAACGATGCGACACCTTGCGGCGCGGCAACACCGTTCAGTTCGATTCCAAGCGCGATCTCGTTGAGCGTCAGGTCACCGGTCCACAATCGACCCTCCGAGAGTGACGGGTCTGGAACGTCTCCGACGTTGCTGCCGGCTTGGGCAGTCGGCTCCGCTGCGGGCGCCTCCGACGCTGATGGAGCCGGCGTTGGAGCACCAGGGCCAGCCGTGAAGTAGAACACCTGCGTGCCGGCGGCCAGTACCGCAACGATCACAACGCCGACGACGGCAAGAATGTTGTCGCGCCGCCGCCGCGCCAGCTGGTTTTCATGGACCGCCTGTCTGGCGTTATAGCGCCTGAGTCGTTCCCGTGCCTCTCGAGCCTCGCGCTCGGAACTCTTGTTGCCTGCCACGATTGTGCTCCTTCGACCGTGCAATGCCACCTGTTTACGGAGGCCACCCTGCACTTTACGGTGCCGCACGGAGCACGACCAAACTGCCGGCGATCCAGCGCCGTTAGCATTGCGTCATGAGCGCACAGCCTGGCCTGCAGAGTGGTGTCAGTCCACTCGCTGTTCGGATGCGGCCGCAGTCCCTCGACGAGATCGCGGGACAGCGACACTTATTGAAGCCCGGTTCGCCGTTGGTGAATCTCGCCTCAGATCAGCCGACCGGCACGGGCTCGGTCTCGATCATTCTCTGGGGTCCGCCAGGGTCCGGCAAGACCACGATCGCCAAAGCGATCGCTAACGGTTCTGGTAGAAAGTTCGTTGAACTTTCCGCGGTCACCGCTGGCGTCAAGGACGTGCGTCAAGTGATTGAAGAGGCGCTGTCAAGTCGGGATCTCTATGGACTGTCAACAGTGCTCTTTCTCGACGAGATACACCGGTTCACAAAGGCGCAGCAGGATGCACTGCTGCCAGGAGTTGAGAACGGCTGGGTGATTCTCGTTGCCGCGACAACGGAAAATCCCTCGTTCTCGGTGATAGCACCGTTGCTGTCGCGCTCACTCCTGCTCACCCTCGAAGCCTTGAGTGAAGAGGATCTTGGGGTCGTCATTGATCGGGCGGTTGCGCATCCGCGTGGACTTGCAAACGCGGTCGAACTTGACGATGACGCCCGCGCAAGTCTGGTTCGACTTGCTTCTGGCGACGCGCGGCGAGCATTGACCGCGCTCGATGCTGCGGCGTTCGCGGCATCCGTGGCTCACACTGGCGAAGGACTGCCAATCGTGACGGCCGAGATTGTCGCAACCGCAGTAGATCGGGCGCTGTTGCGCTATGACCGCCAAGGCGATGAGCACTATGACGTCATCAGCGCGTTCATCAAGTCCGTGCGCGGGTCAGATGTTGACGCCGCTCTTCATTACCTCGCGCGCATGATTGAGGCTGGCGAGGACCCAAGATTCATCGCTCGGCGCGTAATGATTCTCGCCGCGGAGGACGTCGGGATGGCAGACCCGCACGCCCTCGCTGTCGCAGTGGCAGCCGCTCAAGGCGTGCAATTGATCGGAATGCCCGAGGGAAGGATCCTGCTCGCGGAAGCCGTCGTATACCTGGCGATGGCACCGAAGTCGAATGCCGCATACGTCGCATTGGATTCGGCCATTGCCGACGTTCGGGCGGGCAAGATCGGACGCGTTCCGATCCACTTGCGTGATGCACATTACGCGGGCGCGAAGCGCCTTGGGCACGGTAAGGGTTACAAGTACGCTCATGACGCAGAGTTCTCAATTGCCGCGCAACAATATCTGCCAGACGAACTCACGGGTACGCGCTACTACCGACCAACGCCAAACGGCAACGAACGGGATGTCGCTGCCAGGCTCGCGAAACTGCGGGCGATTCTCGAGGGTGGGTAGTCGTTCCTCAGACAGCGCGTCCATTCACGAGGGAACTGTCGCAGTTCGTGATAGTCTCTCTTCGTTCTAAAGCCTGATTTCCGCGCGCGGCTGCAACGGAATCGCTGGTTGAGAAGCTCTGGTCGTTTAGCAGATCGGGTTTCGCAGATCGGGCACCGCAGTGTTCACTCACTGTGGGCCATCCCTCTACTTTTGTCCGATGTGTTTTGCGCGCGCACGTGTGTTCGCGAGCAGTCGGTTTTCCATGTTGATTGAATGAAAAGGAACCTGTGTCTACAAAGTCACGTACCCGCAGCAAGACGCGCCTGTCGCGTGCGCTCGGGATCGCTCTCACTCCGAAGGCCGCGAAGTATCTCGAGAAGCGCCCATACGCGCCCGGTGAGCACGGCCGAACCAAGCGCAAGGCGGACAGCGACTACGCGGTTCGTCTTCGCGAGAAGCAGCGCCTGCGCGCCCAGTACGGCATCCGTGAGGCGCAGCTCAAGATCCAGTTCGAAGAGGCGCGTAAGGCGGCAGGCCTGACCGGTGAGAACCTGGTTGAGCAACTTGAAATGCGTCTTGACGCAATCCTGGTGCGTTCGGCCATCGCTCGCACCACAGCGCAGTCGCGACAGATGGTTGTCCACCGCCACATTCTGGTCGACGGTCAGCTCGTCGACCGCCCGTCATTCAGAGTCAAGCCCGGGCAACTCGTGCACGTGAAGCCGAAGAGTGAAGGCATGGAGATCTTCCAGGTTGCAGCGGTCGGTGGCCACGTCGATGTTCTGCCGAAGACTCCCGGCTACCTTGAGGTCGAACTCGACAAGCTGCAGGCGCGCCTAGTGCGTCGTCCGAAGCGAGCCGAGGTCCCGGTGACCTGTGAAGTCCAGCTCGTCGTCGAGTACTACGCCGCACGCTAAGCCGAACTGCTGCAGTGCTGGACGAAGCCACGCATGCTCGAAGTAAGCTGGTCACAGCCAACATCCATCAGTAGCGAACGGGGAATTTGACCATGAAGAGTGCACTGTGGTTAGTCATCGGTGTCGGTGTCGGCTTTATCGCTGCACACCAAGTGTCCAAGACTCCGGAAGGCAAAAAGTTCTTCGACGACGTCGACGACAAAGCTCGAGAGTTCGGCTCCGCGGTCGTTGACGGCTACAAGGCCCGAGAGGCCGAGTTGCGCGCTGCGATGGCCGAGGCCGAGGACATCATCGCCGATCTGTCCAAGCGCGCCAAGTAGGTGCGCACCGCCGATATTCAGAGTCGCTGGCTGAACTTCTTCGGAGATCGCGGCCACACTGTCGTGCCATCGGCGTCGCTTGTCAGCGACGACCCGACCCTGTTGTTCACGGTCGCAGGGATGGTGCCGTTCGTGCCATACCTCACGGGACTCGTGCCTGCGCCATACCCGCGAGCAACGAGTGTTCAGAAGTGCATTCGCACCAATGACATTGAAGAGGTCGGCAAGACGCCTCGGCACGGCACCTTCTTTCAGATGAACGGCAACTTCTCGTTCGGCGATTACTTCAAAGAGGGGGCCATTGGCTACGCCTGGGAGCTGCTGACCTCGAGTGAGGCCGATGGCGGGCTCGGGTTCAACGAGAAGGATCTCTGGGTCACCGTCTACAAGGACGATGACGAAGCGATCGCGTTGTGGAAGAAGATCGCCGGGCTGCCCGAGCATCGCATCCAGCGACTTGACATGGACACGAACTACTGGTCTACCGGGCAGCCGGGGCCTGCTGGTCCGTGCTCGGAGATCTTCTTCGACCGCGGTCCCAAGTACGGCATTGACGGTGGACCAGCGACCGATGACGATCGCTACGTCGAGATCTGGAACCTCGTATTCATGCAGTTCCTGCGCGGTGCAGGGCACGGCAAGGAGTTCGAGATCCTCGGCGATCTCCCCAAGAAGAACATCGACACCGGGATGGGCATGGAGCGGGTCGCCTTCCTCAAACAGGGCGTCGAGAACATGTATGAAATCGATCAGGTGCGGCCCGTCCTCGACAGGGCAGCCGCCCTTTCCAAGCGACGGTACGGTTCCCAGCTCGAGGACGATGTACGAATGCGCGTCATCGCAGACCACGTGCGCTCCAGCCTGATGCTCATGTCAGACGGGGTCACCCCGAGCAACGAGGGTCGCGGCTACATCCTGCGTCGATTGTTGCGAAGGAGCGTCAGAGCGATGCGGCTTCTCGGAGTCGAAGAACCGACGTTTGCTGAACTATTCCCGGCGTCACGGGATGCGATGGCTGCGGCATATCCGGAGGTCGCGACCGACTTCGAGCGCATCTCGGGGCTGGCATACGCCGAAGAGGAGACCTTCCTACGCACCCTCGCGAGCGGAACGACCATCCTCGATCTCGCGGTCGCTCGCACTCAGCAAGCTGGCGCCCGCGAGCTCCCGAGCGAGACCGCGTTCCTGTTGCACGACACCTACGGGTTCCCGATCGACCTGACCCTCGAGATTGCAGACGAGGCCGGACTCGCTGTTGATCGTGGTGCGTTCGATGTCTTGATGCAGCACCAACGAACGATCGCCAAGGCCGATGCCAAGACCAAGAAGCAGCATTTGGCCGATCTCTCGGTCTACAGCGCCTATCGCGCCCACGGCGAGACTGGGTTCACCGGCTACGACTCGCTCGTCACAGAAAGCACTGTGCTCGGCGTCATTGTCGACGGCGCAAGCGTCGCAAAGGCTACTGCCGGCGACATCGCTGAAGTCATTCTTGCTGAAACCTCGCTGTATCCAGAGTCCGGTGGGCAAGAAGCCGACGCCGGGACGATTGTCGGCAAGGGCTTCGAACTTGAGGTGCTTGACGTCCAACGCCCGGTGAAAGGCCTTGTCAGCCACAAGGTCCAGGTGTCAACAGGCGAAGTGGGTGTCGGCGACGCCGCAACTACCCTTGTCGACACTGAGTGGCGACGCGGCGCGACTCAGGCGCACTCGGCGACCCATCTCATCCATGCCGCACTTCGACAAATTCTCGGTCCGCAGGCCCATCAATCTGGCTCGTACAACAAATCCGGCTATATGCGCCTCGACTTCTCCTGGAATCAGGCGCTATCGCATGCTACAAAGACGGAGATCGAGGATGTGGCGAATAACGCCATTCGAGACAACCTGATTGTTGACACTCGCATCATGGCCCTCGACGACGCGAAGGCCCTCGGGGCGATGGCGCTGTTCGGCGAGAAGTATGGGGAAACCGTGCGTGTCGTCGAGATCGGCGGGGCGTGGTCGCGCGAGCTGTGCGCTGGCACACACGTCTCGCGATCGGCGGAGATCGGGCTCATCAACCTCATCGGTGAGTCTTCCGTGGGATCAACCAATCGCCGGATCGAGTCGCTTGTCGGAATGGACGCCTTCCGCGACCTTGCCGTCGAGCGTGCGATCGTCTCCGAGCTCACCTCAACGCTCAAGACTCCGCGAGATCAGCTGCCTGCTCGCATCTCAGAACTGGTTGCGAATCTCAAGGCCGCCGAGCGAGCAATCGCGCAATTTGGCGCGAGTCAACTCGCCCAGCGCGTTCCGGCGCTTGTCGCTGCTGCACGGCGCATCGGGCCCGTGACCTTCGTCGGCGAGAACCTCGGCTCAGTGGCATCCGCCGATGATGTGCGAACGCTTGTCACAAGCGTTCGAGAACGACTCGGCGCAGATCAAGCTGTCGTTGCGCTGGGCGCGGATGTCGGCGGCAAGCCCGTCGTCATCGTCGCAACCAAC
>JBBQLW010000015.1:0-19753 GCA_038328315.1 Actinomycetales bacterium | reverse complement strand
GCTACGACGCGGCGGTAACCGGCAGTGTGGGTATCGATGGCTTCGACGACTGGGCACGCGAGTTGGTCGGGACCGGCTACCTGCACAACCACGCGCGCATGTGGTTTGCGAGCATCTGGATCTTCACGCTGCGCCTGCCATGGCAGCTCGGGGCAGACTTTTTCATGCGGCACCTGCTCGACGGGGACCCGGCGTCGAACACGCTGTCATGGCGCTGGGTGGGCGGGCTGCAGACGGTCGGCAAGACCTATCTCGCGACGACTCAGAACATCGAGTTCGCCACCAGCGGGCGGTTTCGCCCGAGGGGGCTCGCCACACGGGCGGTCGCACTGGACGATGGCCCGCCAGTGCCAACACCCATCCCCGCGCCACAGCCGGAGCCGCTTCCCGGCGGCCGGGTAGCGCTCTTGCTGCACGAGGACGACCTGCACGCCGAGAGTCTCGCATCGGCGATGGATGCGGCAGGCGCACAGGTCGTCGCGGTCGCGGCTTCGAGCGCCGGAGAGCCGCGGTCGACGTTATCAACGCCGTCAGAGGCCGGCGTCGGTGCAGCAGCCGGGGCTCCACCAACATCCCCGCTCGTCGCTTCATTCACGGTCGCCGGCCTTGCCGACGGTCTCGACCGGGCTGGCGCCCACTTCGCAGCAGAAACGAACGCACTTGACGGGCTCAGTACATCCGACGTTTTGTCATGGCTCCGAGCACACGACGCGACGACGCTCGTTACCCCCTATGCCCCGGTCGGCCCGGTGCGCGACCGGCTCGATCGACTCACCGTTGACCTCGCCGCCGACGGGGTCACGCTCGCTCGTGTGCTGCGCTCGTGGGACGCCCAAGCCTGGCCGCACGCCACCCGGGGGTTCTTCTCCTTCCGCGAGCGCATTCCTGCTCTGGTTCGCGAACAACAGCTCGGTATGAAACCGTAAACACGCCAATTAAACTCGATCGAACCCAGAAAAGGACAAGAGGCCAATGAAGGCGATCGGTGTTGTCGCGGTGCTGATTTGCGTTTCTGGCACCTTGGCAGCCTGCACCCCGCGAGCAACGATTGGTCCCGCTGAGCGGGATCCGATCGCCTGGCCATTCGCAGCGGACAGCATCTGGAATATGCCGATTCACAACGACGCGAAGTACGTGGACGCCCAGATCGAGATGCCAACAGCGGCCGGTCCGACCATTGATCCAGAGATACTCATCCTGCAGCCGAACGCACCGATACGACCACTGGTTGAGAACGACGCCGGATGGAATGGCAATCCACGTTGCACCTCGCTGACCGGTGAGACCCTGTTGGCCGGCGTACCCGTCCCGGAGAATTTTGCCACGTACCCCGAGGGAGAAGGCTCTACCCCGAATAATTCGGGTGCCATCCTGATGCAGGATGGCGTCACGCTCTATCAAACCCAGCCACTGCATGTCTGCGGTGCTGGCGGCACTGTCACCAGCCAATACTCATGGGACAGCCAAAACATCCGCACCGATGCTGGAATCGAAGGCTCTCATGGCGGAAGTGGCATGTCTGCATTTGGCGGCAGCATCCGCGTGGGCGAATTACTGCCCGGTTCGGTCATTCGTCACGCGATCAAGATGAACTTCTTTGCCGAACGAAATTTCTTTTACGGTACGGATGAGTCCCCCGGCTATCGCTGGCCCGCGACAACTGCAGATGGGTATGCCAGTGCCGAAACGTACGGAGGGAAGGTCCCGGCGTTTGAAATCGGAGCATTGCTTGCGCTCAAGCCCGACTTCGATCCTGAAAGTCTTCGCACCGAGCCTGCGCGGATCATTGCTCGTGCTGCCCAAGATTATGGTGTGTACGCGGTCGACGACACGGCGTGGGACGTTTTTGCTCTCCTCGTTGAAGAGGGTCCGCAAGGCAGCGTCGCTGGCGAGTTTCGGGATGCGTACGGCTACGAACTTGGCGAGGACACGGCTGAGCTAGATTGCACGGACCCGTCGGACACTTGCAAATGGTCGCAAGACATGTGGACAATCCTCAAAAACTTGAACGTTGTCGACAACAATGCCGCCACCACCATCGGAGGCGGCCCAACCAGCGATACGGCCGACCGGCGTGCGCCCATTGCCCCGCCCCTTTCATTCCGCTTCAAGGCGCGATCGCGACTCCTTCAGCATTCGACCGGATGCCCGCACGGTAGATCCCGTGGGTGGCAACGGCCTCGTGCGGCGTGACGCACCCGAACCGGTCGCCGAGTTCGCCCGCGCGCTCAGCCAGAAACACGGCCCACATCTGCAGGATGGAGTCGGAGAATCCGAACTCGAAAATCGCGCCAGTCACGGTCGGCCAGACCGACTGGCTGCCAGCATCGATCTGCTGCCATACCTGTTCTCTCCCCCCTCCGGGCACGGTGGCGATGGTGAACACCTCGACGAGCTTGGGGTTCTTGGTGCTGAAGCGCACACCGCCGTCGAGGCCGATGGCTTCAAACACCCAGGTGTTCTTCTGGCCGGGATCGATGCGCTTGGTCTCGGTCGTGAGCGGGAACCGCACGCCCTCGTGGCGTGCCCAGCTGTGCATCACCGCGTTGTCCCAAGTGTCGCAGTCGACCGTGTCGCCGTCGGGGCCTGGCCGCTCTGGCACGATGTTCTGCAGCACACCGTAGACGGATTCCGGTGCCCATCCGAGCCTCAACGGAACGTGCCAGGTGTGCATCCCCAAATCGTTGAGCACGCCAGCCTCGCCGCAGAACGTGTTCTGGCGTTTCCAGCCGATCGGCTTTGTGACATCCAGATCGCTCGAGTGCAGAAAGCTGTTGCGAGCCTCGACGATGGTACCCAGCGCGCCGCTGCGCACATAGTTGATCGCCATTTGCGCGCCGGGAAAGAAGGGCAGCTCGCTCGAGCAACGAACGAAGCTCTCCGGATGCGCCTCAACCGCAGCAAGAATCGCTTGCGCCGCGGATTCGTCGATTCCGAACGGCTTCTCCGCCAGCAGGCTCTTGCCGGCGTTGATCACGTCGGTGTAGATCTGCTCGTGCAGGTCGTGACGAACCGCAACGTAGAAGACGTCGATCGTGGGGTCGGCGAGCAGTTGGTGGTAGTCGGTGACCTTGGTCGTAACGGTGTCGATCTCGTCAAACCAATCGAGCGCGGCCGGATTGATGTCGCAGACCGCGGTCAAGCGCGGACGCACCGGGTGGTCGATGAGCGCGGGCCAACGTTGGATCGCGGCCGCAATTTCACGGCCCATCAGGCCGGCACCAATAATCGCGACGTTGACGGTTGCCGGGGTCATGCCGCGCTGTCCTCAAGGACCGCGAGCGCGGCATCCACACTCGCACCGTCATGGAGGATGGCCATGAGCGCCGCCGTGATGCCAGCCGGCTTCGGATGTTGGATGACGTTGCGGCCGTAAACAATTCCGCGCGCTCCCTGATCGAGCACGGCAACGGTGCGCTCCAACAGCGTGCGGTCGTCGACTCGCCCGCCGCCGCGCACGAGCACCGGTACATCTCCGGCAACGCGGATGACTTTCGCATAGTCGGCGATGTTGTCGGTCGGGTCCGCTTTGATCAGATCGGCGCCGAGCTCTTTGGCTTGGCGCACAAGGGTGACGATCTTGTCGGTGTCGCCGTCGACCATGTAGCCGCCGCCGGCCTTCGCGTTGTCTTGCATGACGAGTGGCTCGATCATGAGCGGCATCCCGTACTTCGTCGCATCCTCACGCAACGCCATAATCGATCGGATGTTCGCCTCGCGAATCTCGGGATGCCCCGGCAGCTGCATGAGGTTGGCACAGACAGCGACGGCGTCGAGCCGCACCGCTTCTTCGATCGCGTTGGGAACGTGGTGACTGAAGATGTGGCTATCGAGTGGATTGCCATAGACGTTGGCCACGTCTGTTCGCAGCACCAAGGCCGGTTTCTGCTTGCCCGGGATCCGCTGCAGGATCCGGGCCTGGCCGATGGTGAGCTGCACCGCGTCGGGGTTGGCGCGAACAAGGGTTGCGATCACGAGATCCATGTCTTCGATTCCCGTGATGAACGACGGCTCGCCGAAGAATCCGTGATCGACGGCAACGTCGAGCGCTCGTCCAGAGCCCGGGTTGAAGAGCCGGTTCAGGCGAAACTGGGACATGGCGGGAAGCTCTCCTTGCGCTCGGATAACGTTGTTTACCCTACCGTTGCGTCGCGGACGGTCGTTGAGGGCCCGGGAAGGGACTGAGAGTGCATTCCATCGCAGTGGCCGGTCACCTCTGCCTCGACATCACCCCGCGTCTCGGATCGACAACGGTGCTGGAGCCAGGCCGCCTATTCGAGGTGGGTCCACTCGCGATCTCCCTCGGCGGGTCTGTCGCCAACACGGGACGCGCGCTCGTGGACCTGGGGGCGAAAGTCACGCCCTTCGCCTCCGTTGGCGACGATGAGTTCGGCCGGCTCCTCCTCTCCAAGCTCCACGAGGAGAGATTCGCGGAGCCGCAACTGTCGACCTCTCCCGGCTCGAGCACTTCCTACAGCATCGTCTTCGAGAAGCCGGGAACCGATCGAACCTTCTGGCATCACACCGGAGCCAACGACGAGTTCGACGGCACTCGCGTCGACGTGCAAGGGATGGACCTTCTGCACGTCGGGTACCCTCCGCTGCTTCCCGGCCTGCTCGTCGACGGCGGGCATCCTCTTCACACCCTGCTTCGTCGTGCACGCGCCGCTGGTGCAACCACATCACTCGACCTCGCTGTCGTCGATCCCGACTCGGCTGTTGGTGCCCTCGATTGGGCTGGCATCCTCGCGCGAGTCTTGGCCGAGTGCGATGTAGCGACCCCCAGCCTCGACGACCTCACTTCTGCGTTGCGCATTGACGAGCCGTACTCGCCAGCGCTCGTTGACCGTCTTGCCGACCGGATGCTCGCCGACGGCGCCGCCATTGTCGCGATCTCCGCGGGTCGCCACGGACTGAACGTGCGCACGGCGTCTACTGAGAGGCTGCGCGCTGGCGGTTCGATACTCGCCCCGCTTGCCGAATCGTGGGCCGACCGCTCGGCGAGGCTGCCTCCGCTGGCGGTCGAGAATCCGATGACAACGAACGGTGCCGGGGATGCGAGCACAGCCGGGCTGCTCTATGCCATGACTCGCGGTGCCTCCATCGAGCAGGCCGGGGCGCTCGCGCTCGCCTGCTCGGCGATAGTGATGAGCGGAAAGCGCCCGACGGCGCCCGCGGTCTGTGCGTTGGACGCGTCTCTTCTTCCGGTGTTTCCCGGGCTGGCGGAAAGGTGAAATACTTGCGCCCATGTTGACTACCGCGCAGATCGACGAGGCCCAAGAGTACGCAGCGAGGGCTTTGGCCGACGCTGGAATCGCGATCACCGCAGACGAACGCTCGAACATTGAGGTCTCGGACTTTGGTCTCGGAAACCTCGAGAAGACTGGCCTGCAGTTGATTGTCTACATCAACACCGAACGCGTCTGCGCGAAGGAACTCGTGCTGAGCCCCGGTCAGACCTGTCCGGAGCATCGCCACCTGAGCAACGGCGACGAAGAAGGCAAGGAGGAGACCTTCCGCGTTCGCACCGGGACCGTGTACCTCTACGTCGACGGCGAGCCGACTCCCGAACCTCGCGCTACGGCTCCTCGGCCAGAGTGGTATACCGCTTGGCATGAGGTCATCCTGACGCCCGGCGAGCAGTACACGATTTGGCCAGGAACCCGGCACTGGTTCCAGGCGGGCGATGATGGTGCCGTGGTGAGCGAGTTTTCAACTCGAAGCACCGACGAGCGCGACGTGTTTACCGATCCGGACATCCTTCGCACCACGGTCGTCGCCGACTGATGCTCGGACTGCGGTCGCCCGAGCGACTCGAGCGAACACGTGCACGAGCCGCTGCTGTGGGGTTCCTCCCTGCACACTCCGCCATCGCCATCGAACCGAAGACGCTCGTTGTCGCAACGATAAGCCGGCCGCGAAACCGGCCGACCCTGACCGGCCACCCCTAGATCACCCGGTCGTTGCCCCCGTCGATCGGCACCTGCGCGCCGGTCGTTTTTGCGAATGTAGGGCCCGCCATGGCCACGCACAACCGCGCAACGTCATCGCTCGTGATCTCGACCCCGAGCAGGTTGCGGCGCTTGTACTGCTCGACGGTCATGCCGTAGTGCTGTGCGCGATCGGCGAGGAGTTCTGCGGTCCAGATGCCGGTGTCGAAGACCGCATCCGGGTGGATGATGTTCACCCGAATACGGTCTGGCGCCCACTCAAGCGCCAACACCCGCGCAACCTGAGTGAGTGCCGCTTTTGAGGAGGAGTATGCGACGGCGCCCGGCCCGGGCGCCGCGACGTTCTTCGACCCGATCACGAGCACCTGCCCACCGTTCGGTGCGAGCCGCAGCAGCGGATGAAGCTCGCGTAACAGCTCTACCGCTGCGTCGAGGTTGACCGCCATGACGCGTCGCCATTCCGCCGCCGGTAGCTCGCTGAGCGGCTGGGTCAGTGGGAAGATCCCGGCGTTGAGCACGACCGCATCGACGCCGCCGAATGCAAACACAGCCGCGTCAAGAGCATTCGACACAGCATGAGGGTCGGTCAGATCGCACTGGAGCCCTAGCCACGCTGGCGAATCGAAAGTCTCACCGATGCCAGAGGCAAGGTCGAGCCCGACCACCGCTGCCCCCTCGGCGAGGAACCGCGAGGCGCACGCCCTGCCGATGCCGCTGGCCGCGCCGCTGACAAGCACCACGCGTCCTGCCTGCTCGCGGGGGGCAGCCGCCCGCCGCACCTTCGCCTGCTCCAAGTCCCAGTACTCGACATCGAACTGATCTTCCGGGCTCAGGCTGCGATACCCACCTAAGGCCTCGGCATCTCGAATGATGTCGATCGTGTGCCGGTAGATCTCAGCAACGGCTTGCGCGCCATGTGCAGTCAACCCGGCCGTCAGCATCCCCAATTCAGGGTCGAGAATCACCCGTGGCGCGACATCGAGCATCGTCACCTCGGTGCGAGCACGCTGTGCGCCAGCCTCGAAGTAGTTTCGATACGCCGCGCCAAACCCTTCGACATCGCGACCGAGAAGCGGTGTTGGCTTGGTCCAGATCACGTGGTCGGGGGTGGCGGGCCCGTGCTGCGACACCGTCGCGACATCGGATGCCCGTGCGAACGCCGACGCGACGGGATCGTCACTAGACACGAGAACCATGGGAAGGCCTGCGGCGGCGCTGAGCTCGGAGCGAAGCCGGGCGCGAGCAAGGCGGTGTCCGCTGCGCGCCCGGGGCGGCACGTCCTCCGCGCTGCCGCGCGATTGTGCAGCGGGCACGGCGCGCGGTGCCCGCTGCACAATCGCGTCTTCGGCACGAGTGACGAGAGCGATCATGCGCTCGTACGATTCTCGGGCGCTGTCACCGAACGTGAAAATGCCGTGATTCATTAACACGAGGCCGGTCGTCTGCGCCCCGAGCATCTTGGGTAGCTCCTGTGCTGCGAGGCGGGCGAGGTCGAACCCTGGCATCGCGTATGGCAGCACCGCCACATCATCGCCAAACACCTCGCGCACCAAGTCGATGCCGTGAACGGTATTGGTCAGCGTTACGACGGCATCTGCGTGTGTGTGGTCGACGAACCGGTGGGGCAGGATCGCGTGCAGGATCGATTCAACCGACGGCACAGGGCTGGCGGAGTCAAGCCGCATACTCGCGAGCTCGCGCGCCATCACCACGTCGTCGAGCGTGTCGAGAGTCGCGAGCTCAAGCAGCGGCTCAAGACGCATGCCAGTGAAGCCCGCGCGCTCAATCGTCGCGAGATCCCAACCGCTGCCTTTGACATAGAGGCGCCGCTCGGGGCGACCCGTCACGGTCGTCTCGTCACGCTTGACGGAAGTGTTTCCGCCGCCGTGCAGAACAAGAGACGGATCGGCACCCAACAGGCGTGAGGTGTACACCCGCAGCTCGAGGTCGTCTCCAACCGGCGCCTCGCTGTCGCTCCACCGACTGTGTGTCACGACGGGTCTGTCTCGAAGTGCTGTTTGAGGGATTGCAGGAACTTCGCCGCCTGAACACCGTCGACCGCCCGATGGTCGCAGCTCACGGAGACACTCACCTGCGGAATCACGACGACCTCGCCGTCGAGCGCGACGACGCGGTCCTGCACCGCTCCGACCGCCACGATTGCCGTCTGGTCTGGGTCGACGATTGCGTGAAAGCTGTCGACGCCGAACATGCCGAGGTTGCTCACCGATAGCGCGACCGGCAACTGGTCTTCGGCGTTCAAGACCCCGGCACGCGCACGCTCGGCCGCCGCGTGCACGATCGACACGAGATCGGCCAGCGGCGCCCGATCCGGCTCGGCGATCCTCACGATATAGAGCGAGTCGTCCCCGGCGACGGCAAGTCCGACATCAGCCGCGTCGAGCACACGGTACGACGGACCCTCGTCAGACCAGACCCGCAGCATCACCGGATGCTCGCGGGCGGCGCGCGCAATGGCGCGAAGCAGCAGGTGCGTGTAGGTCAACCCCGGCACTCCTGCGCCCGCAAGTGTGTCTCGAGCGAGCCGAGCGTCGAGTTGGGTGTCAACAGTGAACTGGGGAATCGTCTGGATCGATCGGGTCAATCGTCGCGCGATGGCGCGGCGGCCGGCCGAAACGTTGGTTGGCTCGGTGGTGGTCGGCTCGGTAGTGGTCGGCTCGGTGATGTGAGGGCCGGTGGCGTGAGGGGTCGGTGTCGATTCGCGAGGCTCCGCGGCTGGTCCGTTGCGCGCGGCGGCTTCGACATCCGCGCGCTCGATGCGCCCGCCGGGGCCCGTTCCCGACAGCGCCGAGAGGTCGACGCCAAGGCTCGCCGCAAGATTGCGGACCACGGGCAATGCCTGCACGCGACCGGCTGGTGCAGAAGCGATCGATGCGGAAGAGCTCGGCACCGAGGCGGTCTGCACCGAGGTTTCGGATGTCGCGGCCACCACCGCAGCGGCGACCGGAGCGGACAGCGACCCGAGAAGCGGCGCCGAAGCATCCTCGGGAACCATCTCACCGGGCGCACCAACGTAGGCAAGCAGAGCCCCGGTCGACAGTAGTTCCCCGGGTTCGGCGACGATCTTGAGCACGATTCCGTCCTCCGCAGACTCGACATCGACCTGTGCCTTGTCGGTCTCGACGCACAGCAGCGGTTCACCGATCTTGATCACGTCGCCGACCTTCTTGTACCAGACGACGATGCTCATCTCGTCGGATGTCTGCCCAAGAGAAGGCAGCCGGATTTGCTCGACCATGGTCTACACCTTCGCCAGTTTGCGCAGCTCGTCAGTGATCCGCGCCTGACTCGGCACAACGGTCTGCTCGAGAATAGGAGCGACCGGCAGAGGAACGTCGTGCGACGCAACGCGCTTGATCGGCGCGGCGAGTGAAAACAGCCGCTCCTCGGCGACCCGGGCAGCCAGCTCGGCGCCCCATCCGCCGGTCAGCGTGTCTTCGTGCGCGATGAGCAACCGGCCGGTCTTCTCGACCGACGCGAACACCGTCTCAGTATCGAAGGGCTGGAGGGTCACCGGATCGATGACCTCGCAATCGATACCCTCCTTGGCCAACTCCTCTGCAGCAGCCAGGCAGCGGTACAAGGTCAAGTGAGTCGCAACGACGGTGATCGTGCTTCCCACTCGCTTGACGACGGCTTTGCCGATTGGGAACACGTAGTCCTCCTCGGGCACGTGGGCAGTCAGGTCGAGACCGCCCGCCTGCTCTCGCCCCTTGCTGCCGTAGAGCAGCTTGTGCTCGAACACGAGCACCGGATCGTCATCGCGGATCGCCGCCTTGATGATGCCTTTGGCGACGTACGCGTCAGACGGCGCGACCACCTTGAGCCCTGGCACGTGGATGAAGTAGCTCTCGGGGCACTGCCCGTGCTGCGCACCCCGGTTGGCAGTCCCGACTGGACAGCGCATGACGAGCGGTACCTTCAGCTTTCCGCCAGACATGTAGCGCATCTTGGCGGCTTGGTTGACAAGCTCATCCATGCACTCAAACAGGAAGTCGGCATACTGCATGTCGGGAATCGGACGCATACCCATCATGGCGGCACCAACCGCCGCGCCGGCGATCGCTTTCTCGCTGATCGGGGTGTCGATAATGCGCTCGTGCCCGAACTTCTCGGGCAGCCCAAGGTAGACCCCGAAGGCGCCACCGAAGCCGCCGGGAATTCCGATGTCTTCGCCGATAAGAAAGACGCTGGGGTCGCGCTCCATTTCTTCGGCGATGCCCTCGCGGATCGCTTCGGCAATCGTGAGTCGTCGCTCGGCCTTGACCGGGGTTGTGCTTGATGTGGTGCTCACGAGGAGGCTCCAATCGTGATCGGGGTGGCGTACGCGTCTGTCAAGGCCTCGGAGGGGTCCGGGTCGGGGGAATTGCGCGAGAACTCGACCGAGTCCTCGAGTTCGGTGTCGACTGCGAGGCGCACAGCGGCCAGCGCCTCGGCGTCGGCGAGGCCCGTCGAGATGATGGCAAGCGCCATCCGCTCGATTGGGTCTTTGTCTGCCCACTCGGCCTCCTCCTCTCGGGTGCGGTAACCGCGCGCGTCTCCCCGGCTGTGCCCCGCGAACCGGTAGGTCTTCGCCTCGATGAGCGTTGGGCCGTCGCCGGCAGCAGCGCGCGCGCGGGCCTCGGCCACGGCCGTGCGCACCGCGACAACGTCCATGCCGTCAACGATGACCGAAGGGATACCGTAGACCGCGGCACGGTCGGCCACATCGGTAACGAGACTTGTCTGGTGAAACGGCGTGGAGGCACCGTAGATGTTGTTCTCACACACGTACACGATGGGGAGCTTCTGCACTGCTGCGAAGTTGAGCCCTTCGTGGAATGCGCCCTCGTTAGTAGCCCCCTCGCCGAAGAAGCACAACGCGACCTGGCCGGTCTTTTTGAGCTTGAACGCGAGGCCGAGACCGCTGACCACGCTAATTCCGCCGGCGACGATCGCGATCGCCGGGATCATGCCGACGTCTGGGTCGCCCAAGTGCATCGAGCCGCCCTTGCCGCCGCAGCATCCCGTTGCCTTGCCATAGAGCTCCGCCATCGCACCGCGCATGCTGACACCCTTAGCAATCGCGTGACCGTGTGGGCGGTGGGTCGACGTGATCCAGTCCATATTCTTCGGGTCGCTGTTGAGTGACTGGCAGGCGCCGACCGCGACGGCCTCTTGGCCCTGGTACTGGTGCAACGTGCCGGGCAGTTCGCCTTTGAGGAACAACTGGTAGACCCGGTCTTCGAAACGCCGGATGCGCAGCATCTCTTGATACAAGTGCATCGCGTCGTCCCGAGTCAGGCCGGTGATGTCGATCGGGATCATCGTGCCACCGCCTCGGTGTACGTCGCGGCCTGACCCGTCGACCCGTACAGACGCAAGAAGTCCCGAACGGCCGCGGTGATCGCCGCCTTTCCGGCCTCTTGGAAGTCGGTCTGCTTATGCGAGCCGACGAGGTCGTGCACCGACTCTGTGCCTCCCCAACTTCGCGTTCGGTCTACGACCGCATCAAGGTAGACGCGCTTCAGTCGCGTACCGACGTTGAACTTGGCGACCCCACCCGCGATCGCCGCAGTGACATCAGCTCTCGGAAAGCCGGTACCGCCGTGCAGCACAAGCGGGAGCTCAACTTTGGCGCGAATCGCAGCCAGCTGATCGAGGTCGATCTTCGCCTCATAGGCGGTTAGCAAGTGTACGTTTCCGACTGAGACAGCCAGACAGTCGACGCCGGTCGCCGCGACAAACTCGGCCGCTTCGTCAGGGTCGGTCATACGAGCCTGCGAGTCATCAAGACCGGACTCGTAGTAGTCCGGCAAGCTACCGAACTCGGCTTCAACGGCAACACCCGCCGGGTGCGCAATCGAAACCAGTTCGGCGGATGCCGCGGTCGCCTTATCGGTCGGCCAGCGCTGGCTATCGATCATCACGAAATTGAAGCCAGCGTGCACACCCTTGATCGCCTGCTCAAGCGTGTGCGTCTCGTTGAGCAGGAAGGCGACCGGAACGTCGTACTTCTGGATCAGCTCCCTGCCGCCGGCCCCGAGAAACTCGATGCCGCCATTGTCGAGCCACTCGTCGGCAAGCATCGTCGCGCCGAAGCCGACAATAATGGGGGCACCCTCGGCCTCGGCGGCGTCGAGCACAGCTTCAAGGGAATAGCTGTCCCAACTCTCGAAGTACCCAACGGCATAGCCGCCATCGCGCGCTCGCGCGAGCATCGTTGGCACGGGGACCAATGGCATGTGTAACTCCCTGAGATTCGGTGGTGCCTGAGTTGTTGACGAAAAAGGGTGTGCCTAGCTGCGGGTCAATTCGACCAGTGTGACCTTGGACGAGACGGCTAGCGCTTCCTCTCGCGTGAAGAGGGAGGTTGTGCAGCCAAGCCCTCGGCAGGCGGATGCTCCCACGGCAGCCGCGAAGCGCAGCGATAGTTCGGTGGGCCAACCTTCGAGCAGTCCGACGATGAGTCCGCCAGTGAAGGCGTCGCCAGCGCCGGACGGGTCGACCGTCTCGACCTCGAGCGGGTCGACTCGCAAGACCGCAGCACGGTCGGCGTAGATGGCGCCGTCTTGTCCGCACGTCACGATCACCGCGCCACACCCCCAGGAAAGCAGCTCAACAGCCTGATCTCGGGGGTCCTGCTCGCCGGTGAGCGTGGCCGCCTCGTCGAGGTTGGGAAGGAAAATATCGACTGACGGGAGCAGTTCGCGCAGCGCAGCGACCGCATCCGTACCGGCCCGCGGCACGACAATGTCGAGAATGGTGATGATGCCCCGCTCACGTGCCCGCCGGAGGAGAGCCGACAGCTCGAACAGGTCGAGGCCGGGCAGGGCGAAGTAGCCACCGATCACCAGCACCCTCGCGTCGCCGAGAGCTGCCTCGATCGCCACGACGGTGAGGTCGCCGTTTGCACCAACCTCGTGAATATAGCGGCGATCTTCGCCTTGGATCGTCAGGATCACGGTGCGAGCGGTGTTGTGCAGAGCCGAGCGCGTGACACCGCTCGTGTCAACGCCACGGTCGTCGAGGATGCTCCGCAACTGTCGACCGGAGTCGTCGTCGCCCACAGTCGCCGCGATTGCAGACCGCACGCCGAGCTGGGCCAGGGTGATCGCGGTGTTCGCCGCGCATCCGCCCGGATCATTGAGAAAGCCATCGACCTCGATGAGCTCCCCAGCGGCGGGGAGCACTTGGATCGGTGGCACGAAGAGGTCGGAAATGAGCATGCCAGCGCAGAGTACCGCTGGCCCGGTACCGTTATCGCGTCGTGTCGCCATGGTGGCCATCCGATCGAATGCTCAATCAGTGAGAATATGATCATTCTGGCACAGCAAACGAAACGAGATGTTCTGAATGGGTTCGAAATGAGCAATGCAGCCCCGCGCGCCCCCAATACCGCGAGCGCGAGCACCGATTCTGCCGCGGTCGAACTCCTCACCCGCGTTGCGTCGATGTACTACCTCGGCGACATGACACAGGAGACGATCGCCGCCAGCCTCGGACTTTCGCGCCCGAAGGTGGGGAGACTGCTCACCCAGGCAAAGGAGGCAGGCATCGTCGAGATCTCGGTCAACCTCCATCCGTCGCTCGCGGTTCCCGTCGAGACCGAGATGACGGCTCGGTTCGGGCTAGCTCGCACGATCCTTATCGTGGACCAGGGCGACGAAGACAACATCCGCGCGCAAGCTGGCCGCGCCGCCGTCGATCTGCTCGACCGATCGATGCGCGACGGCACCATCGTCACGATCGGCATGGGGCGTAACGCTCGCGCTGTCGGAGTCGCCGCCGGAATCGCCGCCGACGGGCTTAGCCCGCGCAAGGCCACCATCATTAGTGCGATGGGCGGGGCCGCGTTGATCGGTGAGGGGCTCAACTCGAACGACATCGCCTCGCGGTTGGGGCAGGCCTTCGGTTCGTCAGCCCAAGGCATCTACGCGCCTGCCTATGCCGCCAGCGAAGAGATCCGCGATGCCTACCTCAGCAGCGAAGACGTGCGAGACACCATCGAGCGCGCACGCAAGTCTGACATCGCGATTGTTGGCATCGGGGACGCCAACAATGATTCGCTTGTTGTCAAGCTCGGTCTCATCACCGTCGCGGAGATGGGCCGCATGCGGGCGGACGGCGCGGTAGGTGACATTCTCGGTAGCTTCTTCAACCGCGACGGCGCACCCATCGCATCTTGGATAGAGGACCGTGTCGTCGGGCTGACCGGAGCGCGTGACCTGCGCAAGATCCCGACGGTCATCGCTGTTGCCCCCGAACCTTCGAAGGCCGAGGCGATCCTCGGTGCACTCAACTCGGGGATCGTGCACACCCTGATTACGTCACTTTCTGCGGCCCGCCGAGTTATCGAGTTGGCTGGCACGGCGACCTGAGCGGAACCGAAAGGTGCTGGCGTGACACGCACGATACCGGCGTCGCGTTCGATGGCGTGATCAGTGGCACGATGAGAACCGTGCGACTTGATCTACTTGCCGACGGTGCCACGCTCGAGAGGGTGTTCACGGGCACGATCTGGGGCGAGGGTCCGGTCTGGATCCCACAAACCCGGAGCGTGCGTTGGAGCGACATCCCGAACGACCGCATCCTCGACTTCGACGCGGTCACCGGTGAGACACGAGTGCACCGCGAGGGCGTTGAGTTCACGAATGGTCGCACCATCGACCTCGACGGCCACATTATTCAGTGCTCCCACGGTCGGCGATCGGTCGAGCGGGAGGTCGATGGTGTTCCGCACACGCTCATCGGGCACTTCGGAGAGCACCGCCTCAACTCCCCCAACGACGTCGTCGTTGCCTCCGACGGCGCCATCTGGTTCACTGATCCGCCATACGGGATTTTTGAGGCCGCCGAGGGGCATCCCGGAACCATGGAGTACGGGGGATGCTTCGTCTTTCGTCTGGATCCCGGCGGCGAGCTGACCGCCGTGATTACCGATCGCGATCATCCGAACGGTCTCGCCTTCTCGCCTGACGAGCGCACGCTGTATGTTTCTGACACGGCCGAAGGCGACGGCGACATCCACGCCTACGACGTCGACATGAATGCTGGCGCCGCCACATCCGGTCGACCGTTTGCGTCTCCTCGTCCCGGTCTCGCGGACGGTTTCCGAGTGGATATTGCTGGTCGCGTGTGGAGCTCCGCTGCGGACGCTGTGCACATCTACTCACCCGATGGCGTCGAGTTGCTCCGGATCGCAGTACCGGAGAAGGTCGCGAATCTGTGCTTCGGTGGCGACGACGGGCACGACTTGTACATCACTGCTTCGACGAGTCTCTATCGCATCCGAACGGCAACGACGCAGGCTGAGCGCCCTGCGCCCTAGGTGGACGAACTGCGCGTCCGATCACTCACCGGCAGCGCGACTCGGAAGCTCGGTCGGCGTTAGCCTGTCATCCATGGACTACAGAACCCTCGGAAATTCTGGCGCGATCGTGTCGGAGCTCACGCTCGGAACGATGACTTTTGGCGCCGAAGCCGACGAACCCACCTCACACGCCATCCTCGATTCCTTTGTTGAGCACGGCGGAACCTTCATCGATACCGCTGACGTGTACTCGTCTGGCCGATCGGAGACAATCATCGGCCACTGGCTTGCCACCCACCCGCTCGAAGCGAAGCAAGTAGTCGTCGCGACCAAGGGTCGGTTCCCAATGGGCGCCGGCCCGAACGACCTCGGGCTCTCCCGGCGCCACCTGCGCACAGCGCTCGATGCATCCCTCACCCGTCTCGGCGTCGATCACATCGACCTCTATCAGATGCACGCGTGGGATGCTCTGACGCCAGTCGACGAGACCCTCACCTTCCTGAACGACGCCGTCGCAGCGGGCAAGATCGGCTATTACGGCTTCTCGAATTACCTCGGTTGGCAGCTGACAAAAGCAGTGCACCGGGCCATCGCCCTTCACCTCGCCGCACCCGTCACGCTGCAACCGCAGTACAGCCTGCTGGTGCGCGACATCGAGCACGAAGTGGTGCCAGCCGCGCTCGACGCGTACATTGGCCTCCTGCCCTGGTCGCCGTTGGGCGGCGGTTGGCTGACCGGCAAGTACAAGCGCGATGTTGCGCCGACCGGCGCGTCCCGACTCGGAGAGGACCCCGAGCGCGGCATGGAGGCGTGGGAGGCGCGCAATCGCGACGAGCGCACGTGGCGGGTGCTAGACGCAGTGCAGACCATCGCGCACGATCACGAAGCGACAGCCTCGCAGGTTGCAATCGCTTGGCTGCTAGCTCAGCCTGCGGTGACGAGCGTGATCCTTGGTGCGCGAACCGTTGACCAACTCGTCGACAATCTCGGATCGTCTGAGGTTGACCTGACGGCCGACGAGATCGCGCGTCTCAGCGAGGCGAGTGCGCCGCGTGTTGACGACTACCCGTACGGCTCCGGCGGAGTGGCGCAACGGCGTCGCAACATCGAGGGCGGTCGCTGAAAGAACGGCGAAAAGCCCGTCTCCGAGGGTTCAGCCGCTCACGATGACCCGAGACATCACTTTGGCGAAACCGGTGGGATTCGAGCCCACGTCCGTGCCCTCATGTTCAGGCGGGATGCCTCAACATTCCCGGAAATTCAAATACTTAGGGTCACCAGATCCACGGGTGATCTGCGATACTTACGTTCACCTGTGGGCAAACGATGGGCACGGGAATCGACCCTTCCGTCGGGGTAATCGGTAGCGCCGCGCCGATCTCCGCTCACCTGGGACCTCCCCACTAGGCAGCTGAACGGGAGGCCGCCATTAGCGGAGCGACAAGGCTCGGGTTCCGAACCCACCACGTCGGGGGCGTGGCGACTACCGAGGAAGTCAGCGACGCCATCACCGGCTTACTGCGGAGCGTCGAAGGGCTTCACTTGTCCACCCTCTTCGGGTTCAGAAGTAGTCCTCTCGAGAAAAATCGTTGACCGGATGGCGACCTCGATGAGGTCAACGACGTTCTCCAGCTTTGAACGACACGGGGGCAAATTCGTCGTGTTGAGACCGTGGGATTTGAATCCTGAATCACCAGATCACGTGGGCTCTTGGTGACTCACGTGGCCAGAACTTCGCTGGGGTTCTGAATCACCTAGATAGCCTTAGCTCACGTGGATCTGCAACCGAATGTTGCCATTCTGTTGCCACGCCGATAAACCTGTTTGCACGCGCACGAATTCCGTGTGCACGTCACAAGGCGGCCAGCTCGCGGATCGGCGCCGTCGACGTCATGACGCGAACTCCGAACGTGCGGCGATACGCCTGCGGCGTGGTGTTCAGCGTCCGCGTGAAGTGGTGACGCAACGTTGCCGAGGAGCCGAAGCCGCATACCCGTGCTACCTCCTCGATGGGAGCGTCGGACTCCTCGAGTAACTGCTGGGCGCGCAGTAAGCGTTGCCTGTTGAGCCACGCAGCGGGGCTCTCACCGAGCTCACCGCGGAAGCGGCGAGCGAAGGTGCGCCCTGACATGTGAGCATGGCGCGCAAGGGTTTCGACGGAGTGCTCGTCGCTCAGTGTCTGAAGCATCCACTGGGTGAGCTCGGCGAGACTCGTGCCAACCTGCTCAATGGTGGGTTGTTGGATGTACTGGCTCTGCCCGCCGTCGCGCTGGGGCGGTACCACCATTCGGCGTGCAATGGCAGCGGCCGCGGTCGCGCCGTGTTCCCGGCGCACGAGGTGCAGGCAAGCATCGATTGCGGCGGCAGTACCTGCCCCGGTGATGACGCGTCGGTCTTCGACGAAGAGCACGTCCGCATCGACGACGGTGCCCGGGTACGCATGCCGCATATCGTCGGCGTACATCCAATGGGTGGTGCTACGGCGCCCGTCGAGGATGCCCGCCTCGCCCAGTACGAATGAGCCACTGCACACGCTGAGCACCCAGGCTCCCCGCGCCTCGGCCGCGCGGAGCACTGCAAGGTACCGCTCATCTACTGGCCCGATACTCCTTGCCGAGACGGCGATAAGGTCAGCTTTCGCTGCCACCGAGAGGTTGTCGGTAATCGTTACGTCGAACCCGAGACTCGTACGCACAGGCCCCGGTTCCGCGGTGGCGATGCGAAAGTCGAACTTCGGTGCACCAGCGTCACTGCGGTCAATGCCAAACACCTCGCATAATACGCCGAACTCGAAAGGCGCGAACCCCGGAATCGCGAGCACGACAACAGTCGAGAGCATGTCGTCCTCCTCTCAACAAGTCAGACACTCGGGTTTGGCCGTAATTTGTGCAAGTGTGGCTAGCCTGCCACTGTTGGCTGATTTGCGCTAGACCTAGATTTTCTGCCATGACCGTTTTTATGATCCTTTTGGCCTCCCTGGGCATTATCGGAATCTTCGCGACTGTCTTCGAGGTCGCGCGTGACGGTTACCGACGCACTCCCACGCGGCAGGATCCTCGTCAATTCGATGAGAAAGAGCGCAATGATCGGCCCCAATAGTGTGTATCAGCACGAAGACAGCCTGGACGCGATCGAGAGTGCGGCGTCGACCGCCGACGCGACCGTGGCCGCACGCGCTCGACAGAACGGTTTCGAATTAGCGACCGCCTATGGGACATTCGGCGGTGCTGATGCAGGCACAGGTCACCGAGTTTTGCCTGGTGGGTTCGGCGACCATTGTTTGGCCTGTGCCCTTTGTGATCGAGCTTTGTGCTTTCCGCCTCGCCCGGGCCGGACGAATCAGGCTCGATCACCCTCAAATTTCACTCCCAAATGCACCACATCGGAATCGACCGCGCACACAAACACAAACGCGTCCAAGTTCTCATACCCGAGCGCGAAATTCGTGTCATCAACCCCAGCACAGGCGAACTCCTCCGAGAGCTGACCCTAGACACCACACGCGACTACCAGCTTCAAAACCCGCGAAACGCCCCCCCGAAGGAGGGCGAAATGTCGATGATGTAACGAGTCATTTTTGAACGATGACCCGAGACATCACAGTGGCGGAACCGGTGGGATTTGAACCCACGGTGGGCTCAACACCCACACAACTTTTCGAGAGTTGCACCTTCGGCCGCTCGGACACGTCACCGCGTGAGAGTTTAGTACAGGCGCGCGGGCGGGTCGAACCGCGGGCGACGGTGGCCGAGCATCCGTCAGTCATGGTTACGATGCGGGAATGGCCTGGTCGTTGCGCACACCCTTCACGGCGGCACGACGGCTAGCGTGGAATCGACTCGCGCGCAGGCCCGGCGAGCTACTGTACGTCGCCATCGGTGACTCTGCTGCGCAAGGCATCGGAACCTGGCGCCTGAAGGCGAGTTACGTCGGTCGCCTCGCCACGAGACTGCGCCGCCGCACCGGCCACACAGTGCGCGTCGTGAACCTTTCGCGATACGGCGCGCGCCTCAACGACGCGCTCACCCGGCAACTGCCGCAGCTCGCCGCGCTCAAACCCGACCTCGTGACCGTCGCGATTGGCGCCAACGACATGGTCGACTACGACGCCGGACGCTTCACCGCGGAGTTCACTCGGCTGCTCGCGCAGCTTCCCGACCATGCAGTCGTCGCCGACCTGCCGTGCTTCCATTTCGGATCTCGTGAAGGGGATGCTGCGCGCGCCTCGAGCGACATTGCCGACCTCGTGCGAGCCCGCGGCCTGCCCTTTGCTCCCCTGCACCGCGTCACCGAGAAGCGTCGTGGCTGGGGCTCGGTTCCCGAGTTCACCTGGGATCAGGTCCACCCCTCGGCCCTCGGCTACCGAGTGTGGGAGTCGGCGTTCGCGGGCGCGCTCGCGAAGCGAGCGCGTGCCCTGCGCTGACGTGCCGACACGTGCGCACCCGGTCGGTAGTGCACCGTAACCTAGAGCCACCATGGCCAAGCCCAC
>JBBQLW010000014.1:0-19907 GCA_038328315.1 Actinomycetales bacterium | reverse complement strand
ATTGGCGAAGATCGGGCCACGGTGAAACTCGAATTCGCCAGACGACTGGTTGTAGATGCTGACGCCGGTGATGTCGCCGGGGAGCAGATCTGGAGTGAACTGGATGCGACTGCTCGTGCTGTCAACGGACTGCGCCATCGCTCGCGCCAACGAGGTTTTTCCAGTGCCAGGAAAGTCTTCGAGCAGCAGATGGCCTTCGCTCAAGAGCGCGGTAAAACCGAGGCGAATCACGAAGGTCTTGCCGAGCACGACAGTCTCGACATTTGCAACAAGTCGATCAAAGATCCCAGCGAACCACGTCGCCTGCGCTGCTGTCATCGTCATGGTCGATCCTCACTCGCCTTGGTCGCGTTCGGTTCAAGGGACATAGTCGACTCCCTGGTACGCGACCGAATAAGTCTGGCCGTTCGCGGACACGATCACGGTCAGGGTCGGCAGCTCGGTGCTCGGGAGTGAGTCACAGGTCAAGAGGCTCGCGTCAATCAACACCCCGGAGTTAGGACCACACGCCACCTGCACACCCGAATACGCACCAGTGGGGAAACCCGTCCACGAGAAGGTCCCGGTGTTGTCGATTGGATCACCGGTTGGCACGAACAAGATCCCACTCAGCCGCGGGTCGACCGGCACTCCGCCGAGGCTAAACGGACCGGACCAAGCGCCGCACACCGTCTGATTGTCGGCACGACACGCAGCAACCCGCACACCGGTAGCTTGACCGTATTGCGTGCCGTCCGCCGTCAAGAAGCTGTTGAGACTGACTGGACCGTACTCCGTGCCTTGAACTGACCCGCCAGACAAGGAATAGCGAACAACAAAATTGCCGTCGAGGGCGGTCGAGCTCATCGAACCGCCGAGCAATCTGAAATCGAAAGCCGCCCCGTTCTGTTCCGGTCCAGAACCGACATCGAGTGCCGTAATGACGCCCGGTACCGTCGTGGCTGACACGGTTGCGCTCTGTGCGCAGCCCTGAGCGTTGGTGGCGAAGACAACGAAGGAGTAGCTCTGGTTCGGGCTCAAGCCGGAGAACTCGAAGCTGGTGGCAGCTGTTGGACTCCCCGCTGTCGAACAGCTGGGTGGGGGGCCGTCGACGGCGAATGCACGGTACTCGGTGATCGTGCTGCCGTTCGCAGTGAACGAGCCGCTCCAGTCGAGAACGATAGCGGTATCACTGATGGCGGTGGCGGTCGGCGCCGCGGCTGATAGCGGCGGACCAGATGGTGTGCCTGCGCCAGACGAAGAGTTCCATGTCGACAGTGCGGGGAAGGCCTCGTTCCTAGCGCTGATGGTGAAGCCGTAGTTCGTGCCGTTGCTGAGTGCCCAAGCGGTTGGGGTATTCCATTCGCACACGCCATCTGCGCAACCGGCTGCTGCGGGAGAGACGTCTGCAGTAAACCCGGCAAGCGAGACACGGTAATTGTTGACCGCTGATCCGCCAACTGGACCGTCAACCGCGTTCCAGCGAAGGCTCAGACCGCCGTCGCGAGTGCTCGCTGACACTCCCGTCGGCGCCGCGGGAATGATGTCTGACCACACTCCACCGCCAAGCGCGCTGGGATCGGAGTCGCCGACCGAGTTCGTAGCCACGACCGTAACGCGAACGGCGTTGCCTTGCCCGTTGCCCGGCGTCGCGATTGTGCATGTTGTTCCTGAGCAGTTCGTCGCTTCTAGCGGTGTCCCTGCGAGGGTCTCTGTCGCAACGCGATAGTTGCTGATCGGCGAGTTGTTGAACGGACCGGCATTCCACCGCACGGTGATCGAGCGATCTCCGAAGCTGGTCATCGAGACGTTGCTCACCGGATCCGGACGATCCTGAACCGAAATGCGCACCGTCGACCAGACGAAACGATCTGAATCGTTCGTCGCATCCGCCACTTGATATTGCAGGTTCGCATCGATCGGCTGTGCACTGGCGGAAACGGTCACCGTCAGCGCACTCTGGTCCGCGCTCGGGCTGACGGTTACGCCAGTCGGCAGGCTCGCTCCATCGAGACCGCGAATGTTGACCACCCTGAGAGGCTGGCCGGGGAAAGGATTGGTCGCTTCGTCGTTGGCCAGCACGTTGACCACCGTGGTCTGATTGCGAATCGTCACTGCGGTATCTGCACCCGGTCGAACGAGGGGGCGCGTCGAAGGAACGATTGTGAGCTGGATGCGACCAGCTTGGCCGACCGTGAGGTCGTCCCGCACTCCGAGACTGAGCGTTGCGACAGCCCCCTTGACCGCACTCGCATCTGCGCGCAAGGTGAGAGCGCTTCCCGCTAGCGCGTAACGGAAGCCTTGAGGTTCGGCTCCCACGACCGAATAGACCAGCTCGTTGAGGTCGTCAGGATACGGATAGTTCGTGAGCTTCAGAAGGTCAAACTCCCTCTCTTGGCCGGGCTCGAACTCGAGAACAGCGCCAGCGAAAACTGGCGCTTGGTTCTCACGGGGATCGACGCTGATGGGGAGGACAAGGATGGCGGTGCGACCAGCCGGATCAGTGGCAGAAGCACCATCCGTCACCTCGAACGAGATCGAAGCGGGGCCGAAATACTTATCGGCCGAGGTGTACACGAGCGTATTGGCGTCGCGGACAAGCTCGTCACCGTTCGCAAATGTGGCTCGAACGGTACTGGCATCCGTCAGTTGAACCGGGCTTCCGCCGACCGCGATCACGTAATCGTTGAGGTCGATCACAAGCGTGTCTTCACTGATCACCCGCAACTCCTCCGCGCGACGATCAATCTGTGGAAGCGCGTCGTTGAGGCCGGGAACTCGAATGAATGCGTAGCTGAATACCGAGCTGTCGTCGGGGTGGGTGACCTTGAACGGAATGATTTGCCGTCTGTCTCCGATGGTGACCTCGACTTGCTTACCTGACGTAACGCGGGCGGTGCCGGCGAAGCCCTCATAAATCGAGAGTCCAAGGGTGGAGGGGTCGCCGTCGGCAAAAAATACCTTCGACAACACGTTGACCGTTACGGTCTCACGGTCGATGATGTCCGAAAGCGTTAGCACGCTGTCGCGAGCGACCGGGTACGAGAACTCGGCATCGGGATCGACGGTCACGCGCACGAAGTTCTGGCTTGAGCCGCCGAACTCGTTCTCGATCGTGTAGATCACGCCGTATTGCCCCGGTGTTTCAGGCGGCGTGATTCGCACAAGGTCATCGACGATTTCCGCAGTCGTGAGCTGGTCGTTTGGTTCGACCGAGGTAACAGCCAACGGGCTGCCGTCCGGGTCTGAATCGTTCGCAAGCACCTCGACAGACACAGTGACCCCGGGTCGAACGACGACTTCATCAACGATCGCGACAGGGTTGCGGGCACCGTCCGACCGCGCGCTGATTCCGACGCGAACTGTCCCAGTTGCCCGTGCCCCGAGAGCGTCGATCACCGTGTAGCTGAAGGTGTCTGTACCGGCTGAATAACTGCCCGCTTCATACACGATCGTGTCGTCCTCGACCGCTGTCACCGCGCCTTTTTCCGGATTCGTTGACTGACCGAGAAGTTGCACAGAATCACCGTCAGGATCGGTCCCCGTCAGCGCGACGCGAATGCGCACAGTTTCGCCAGCAAGCACGCGGGCAGTCACGGTGGTGGGAACCGGGGGGTTATTTGTAGCAACGTCCGCTTCGCGCACCGCAATGCGCACTTGAGCGGTCGCCGCTTGGCCATCCGGTCCGACGACACGGTATTCGGCAATGAAATTGCCGGTCGTGGTCGGCGCGAGGTAGCGCAATTGATTGCCGGATGCGAAGAGCAACCCCGCGCCGGATGGCAGTTCGCGAGCGAGCACTGGATCCAGCCGAAGATCCAGCCCATCAGGATGCTCGTCATTACCGAGCACCGGAATGTCGATCGCGTCTCCCACTCGCACGGTTATCGAGTCATCGAGCGCGATCGGTGGCTGAACACGCCTCGGTGTCGGAATCTCGATCACCGTGATGACGCCTTCGGACTCAGCGAGACCGTTGCTGATGCGGTAATTGAACGACACCGGGCCGTCATCGAGTGGAGCCTCGAGACTCACTCGCACGATTCGTTGTTCGATGACCTGTGCTTGTACGCCAGAGGTGTTCGAGAGTCCTGAAATACCGGTCACCAAAAGCACGCCGCCAGCCGGGTCGATATCGGTACCAGCGACATCCACGCGTTCGTTGCGAAGGGTCTGGACGAACACAGTTTTGGGGATCGTGATCGGTCGGGTGTTTGCGTCTGGTGGCCCGGCCACGTCGATTCGAACTGTTCCGGTAGCCGACTGGTTCCCGTCTGTGACGACGTAGTCGAGATAGTGCGTTCTGACGTCTGCGCTCACGAACCGGAACGTGCCTGTTTCGTAGCTCGGCGTGATCGTGGCATCCGCTTGGTTCGGAACGCTGTTGAGTCGAATGATTCCTGAGCCACCGCGCGCATGGTTGAGTGGCTCGATCGTGATTTCTTGGCCAGCGTAGGTGAGCACGACGAACGGCTCAGCGATGATCGGCACTTCGCCGACGGCGCTCACCTTGATCGCTACGGTGCCGGATGCCTCGTCAGTGCCGTCTGAGACCACGAGTGCAACAGCCTTCGTCGCCGACCCACTCCCGCTGTCTGAGTACACGATCTGTCCGCCGGGTTGGTAGCTCGCAGTGTCTGGCGCGGCGACGAACGCGGATGTCAGATAGAAGGGATCGCCATCGGGATCCACCCAGTCGCTGAGCACATTGCTGCTGACTCGACCATTGGACTCGACGTCAAGCTGCGTTGCCCTTACCTGTTGCGGCGGCGAGTTCTCGAGTTCGGAGCGAATGGTAATGGTCACTTCCGCACTCGCTATGCCCCCGCGACCATCGGAAATCGAATATGGAAAACGGATCTCGCCGGTTGTGCCGGGGGTGAGGGTGACTTGAATTTGCTGTCGCTCGTTGATGAGCTCGATCCTGCCAACGGCTTCATCGATCGGCACAAGATCGCTAACGACGAGCACATCCCCGTTGGCGTCGTAGTCGTTGAGCAAGACCGGTACGACTGTCGATTGGCCTGGCCTAGCGCCGAAGCTGTCGCTGACAGCGACGGGTGGTACTTGGATACTCTCGACCTCCGGCGGATTGTCGGTGTTGTTCTGCTGCTCTTGGGGTTGCTCGTCGTCAGTGACGATGAGCTCATCCCAGTTGTCGATGAGTTCCCCCGAGCGTTGAACCGCCCACGTCTGCCCGGAGCGCCGATCGTTGAGCACGGTCTGATTGCCGTTAGCGACGTATTCGAGTTGTGCGGCAAGGCCTATGCCCTGAAGCACGAGCTGAGCCCCCGAGACGCCGTCGTCTGGGCAGCCGCGCCACGCGACGCCACTGGCCCATGCTGCGAACTCGCATTCTCCAAGCCGGAACGGTGCGGCGGCAGCCGTTCCTACTTGATCCAGTACGACGACGGGTTCTGCACCCGAGAGTGGCACCGCAACGAGTCCACCGTTGTGGGCTACGAGTACGCGATCGCCCGACGCGCTGGCGGTCTGGAGAATCGCACCGCTGCTCACTCCGACGCCACCAGCCAGGTCGACGCTGCGAGATTCGAAATACAACTGCGCACCGAGGGAATCGAGCACGACCCACGCACCGTTGATCGAGCTGATGCTGAGCCGCGAAAGTGCGGCATCCGGAATCGTGAGCGGGGCCGTTGACTCGACCGCGCTTGAGCGCTCGATGTCGAGTGCGTACACCTGCGACACTGCTGGGGAGTATGCGAACAGCCGGCCAGCCGGATCGACGCTGACGATGGAGTCCGTTCCAAGGCTGAGGGTTGCTGGCGACTGCGAGTCGAAGTCAGCGAAATCGGATGCCGCGACGATCCAAAGCTCGCCTGTGCCTTCCTCAAAAATCACCACTCGTTCGGCTGCCAGAAACACCCGAGTCTGATTGGGGGGCATCGGCACAGTGTCGGCGATTTCGGAGGTGGCTGGGTTGATGATATCGACGGCACTCTCGGTGCGGTCGAGCATCAGGACTCGCGAACCACCCTGGAGCACTTCGAGGTCGGTACCGGCTGTTGAAACCACCGAGTTGAGCTCGAGGATCTCAGTGTTCGCGCGCCCGATCGCTTGCTGTTGGCTGTTTGCGACCCAGACGGCTCCGTCACCCAGATCTAGGCGCTGAGCCGGATAGCCGGTCGAAACGACCGTGGCCGTGACGACGAGTGCAATCAGTGCAAGGGCTGCAACGGCAGCGCTCGCTCCTCGCCGCGCCCGTGGCGGGCGGTGCTTAACCACAACGGCTCATCATGCCGGGATGTCCGCACATTTTTCCGCGCTCGGGGTGCCGCTTGATCCGGCTCGCGTGACGGTTACCACGATGCACAACCGCTCACCAGGCTCGCCATCGATGACGAACCGCGAGTCTCGTTGCTGCACTTCCGGTTGGGAAGGGCCGGTGCTGATTCGATACGCACCGGCCTCGCCGATGCCGGGATCGGCCCAACTGAACTCGACCACGTCGTCGGTAACGACGGCTGAGATGTTCGTCACGGTCGGCACATCCGTTGAGGTCGCTCTCAACACAGCCGCGACGGCAATCGCAGCCACGGCGATCGTGGCGGCCGCGACGGCGGCAATGACGAGCGAAAGCGTCCGAGTCGGTAACGCGCTGGTAGGAGATACATTCCCCGTGCGACGAGCCTGCGATCCGCTGTCTGGCAACGCGTTGCCACCGCTGTGTTCTGGAGCGACGCGTCGACGACGCCGCGAACCGCGTGCGACCGCCGAGCCAGTCGCCCCAGCACGCACGACGGTTCGCTCTTCAAGATCGGCGACCGTTGTCGAAGCCCACTCGTCGACAGCGACCTCGATCGCCGTCTGCGGAAGACCGAGTTCGGACTCGACGGTCTGCAACTCGTAGAGCAATTCGAGGATGCTCGATTGACGATTCTGCGGCGAGCGCGAAAGCGCGCGCATGAGCACCCGTTCGAGCGTTTGCGGTGCGTCTGGTCGCCCGACCGGTTGCGGCTTCGCGCGCGAAATCCGCGCCATGAGGGCGGCAGAACTATTGTCCCCGCCGGTAATCTCGAACGGAGACCGCCCAGCAAGAAGAGAGTAGACGGTCGCAGCAAACGCCCACACCTCTGAGCTGATCGTTCCGGCTGTCTGATCGGCGAGGACTTCCGGTGCTGACCACGGGATCGACAAACCGACAGCCTCACGGTCATCCGACTCTGCCAATGTCGCAGCGATGCCGAAATCTGAGAGCACCGGATGCCCATACGCCGTGAGCAGGATGTTCGACGGCTTGATGTCCCGATGAAGCACGCCAGCTCGGTGGGCAGTTTCGATCGCGCTACCGATGCGAATCGCAATTCTTAATACCTCAGCGACCGGTATTCGCTCGGCACGGTAGCGCTGACTCAGCGTTGGCGAACACAGCTCCATCACGAGGTATGGCCGGCCATCAGAGGAGACACTGGCCTGATACACCGTAAGAATTCCGGGGTGGGAGCTCAATTGCGCCATGAGGTTGGCTTCAGCCTGAAACATCTCTCGCACATGGTCATTGACCACTTCGTTGAGCATGACTTTGACGGCCACCTGACGGCGAGGCAGGTTCTGCTCGTACAGAAAGACGTCGGCGAAGCCGCCGGAACCGAGGATCCTCACGTGCGAGAAGCCGGGCAACACCGGGGGTTGCGAAGGAAGACGACGCTCCATGAACCCCCCTCGCGATCGCTACGGCTCCCCTATTCTAAGCAACACAACGTCCTTGAAGCCGGGGTGCTCCCCGGACTGGGGGTGCGGCTCTAGATGCTCAGGATGTGCGCGGCTGCGGGTCAGTTGGACGCCGTCTCTGCGACGTCGATGGTGACATTGGACGCCGTCTCTGCGACGTCGATCATGACGACCGTGACGTTGTCACGACCACCGGCCGCGAGCGCAGCATCCACCAGGGCGGTCGCGGTCTGCTCTGGTGATAGACCGGCAGCGAGATGCAGGCGGATGCGCTCGGTATCGAGTTCCTTGGTGAGCCCGTCAGAACAGATCATGAGACGCATTCCTGCACTGAGAGGAATCATCCAGAAATCAGGCGACGGCTGCGCGTGAAAGCCCACCGCGCGAGTGATGACATTGCTCTCGGGATGATCCTCGGCCTGTTCGGAAGTCAAGACTCCAGCATCAACGAGTTCCTGAACCACCGAATGGTCGACGGTGACTTGACGAAGCTGGTTGCGCGCAAAGCGGTACACGCGGCTGTCTCCGATGTTGAAGACGGCGAACGTCGGTATCCCATGCTCAACGACAACAGCGGCACCAGAGACGGTAGTACCGACACCCAAGACGCTTCCCTCGGCCGCGGCGTCGATGTCGTCGGTCGCGCGCTCGAGCGCGAGCACGATATCGCCAACGGCGACGAACTCGCCGGTACCGAGCTCAGCAAGACGGGTCACAACGGCGTCGCTCGCAACGTCACCGGCGGAATGGCCACCCATGCCGTCAGCAACGGCAAAGATCGGCCAAGTCACAACGAAGCTGTCTTCGTTCACCGCACGGCGATGACCGGTGTCAGTCGCCGCAGCCCATGACACCGAGAGACTCTGTGCGCCCTCGGAGTCATCAAGGACGGCGCGCCCGGAGACCCCGGTGCCGATCTCGGTCATACTCCGCTCCGCCCCTCATCGGATACCGGGAGCGAGGTCCTCGCCTCGAGGACATAGAGAACAATCCCATCACCGATGTCCACTTGGGAGCCAGCAGTGACAACGACCGACTCGTCTTGGCGCATCCGGCGGGCCGGTGACCCCGGAACGGTCACCATCGAGCCGTTTGTCGTGTGCAGGTCCGTCACAACCAACGAAGAGCCAAGTTGGCGGATGCCGAGATGACTCCCCGAGACCAACTTCCCTGGCGAGTCCACCACAACAAGCCGCGGTGACACGTCTTGGATGATGCGCGGCGCTCGCGGACGTCGGCCAAGAACCACAGGAACCTCGAGAGCGCTCAGAACGGACTCTCCGATTCGCACTTCGTAGTGCCTGATGACTGCGGTCGGCTGGATGCTGTCTGTTTCCGCAGCCGAACCAGGCGCGATAGCGGAAAGCGTCAGGTACCCAGCTGAGACGACGGTGTCTGCAAACGGAGAGAGTGCGTCGGGTTCGAGCACGCGAGCGGCAGCAACCGAGAGCACGGTGTCGTCTGCGTCGCGGTTCACTGTGCAAGCGTACGACGAGCGCACAGTATTGGCCGGGCAGGACACCTACCCGAAGAAGCTCATTCTGCGAATTCTGGTGATGAGCTTCCGAGGAAGCTCATACTGCGGATTCTGGTCATGAGCTTCCGAGGAAGCTCATGACGTGCTTAAACCGCGTGTAGTCCTCGAAGCCGTAGCTTGAGAGGTCCTTGCCGTAGCCGGAGTGCTTGAAACCGCCGTGCGGCATTTCGGCGACGATGGGAATGTGCGTGTTGATCCAGACGCATCCGAAATCGAGGTGCTTGGCGAAGCGCATCGCGCGCGAGTGGTCCTTCGTCCACACGCTCGAAGCGAGTCCGTAGTCGACGCCGTTTGCCCACTCGAGAGCTTGGGCCTCGCTCGCGAACTTCTGCACGGTAATGACCGGGCCGAAAATCTCGTTCTGGATCGCGTCATCCGTCTGCTTGAGGCCGGAAAGAATTGTCGCTTCATAGAAGTAGCCGGTCGTGCCTTGGCGCTTTCCGCCGAGCTCGATATTCGCATTGGAGGGCAGCGCATCGACAATGCCTGAGATGCGGTCGAGCTGGCCGGCGTTATTGACTGGTCCGAAGAGAATGTCTTCGGCACTCGGCGCACCGGTCCTGGCGTTGTCCTTGGCCCACGCGACAAGCGCCGCGACGAACTGATCGTGCACGTTCTCGTGAACCAGTACGCGCGTCGCCGCGGTACAGTCCTGACCGGCGTTGAAGTACCCGGCGACACCGATTCCCTCAACGGCCAATTCGATGTCTGCATCATCAAAGACGACGACCGGTGCCTTGCCACCAAGTTCAAGATGCACGCGCTTGAGATCGGATGCCGCGGCTCTCGCCACTTCCATGCCAGCGCGAACCGAACCGGTGATCGAGACCATCTGCGGAATCTTGTGGTCGATCATGAGGCCGCCGGTCGTGCGGTCACCCGTAATCACGTTGAGCACACCTTTGGGTAGGAACTCGGCGGCGATCTCTGCGAGCAGCAGGGTTGACGATGGGGTCGTGTCGCTCGGCTTCAGCACCGTCGTGTTTCCGGCAGCGACTGCCGGCGCGATCTTCCAGACCGCCATGTTGAGGGGGTAGTTCCACGGCGTCACCTGACCGATGACACCGATCGGTTCACGGCGGATGGAAGAGGTGTGATCCTTCATGTACTCGGCCGACGCCATCCCGGAAAGGTGGCGCGCTTCCCCGGCGAAGAACCGAACTTGGTCGACCGAGAGCATGATCTCGTCGTCAACGAGGGTTGCACGTGGCTTGCCGGTGTCTTTCGATTCCAGATCGGCAAACTCCTCGGCCCGTGCTTCCATCGCGTCTGCAATGCGGAATAGCGCCAGTTGGCGCTCGGCTGGCGTAGTCTCACCCCACTCCTCGAAGGCAGACGCGGCGGCCTTGAATGCCGCATCGACATCCGCGCTTATTGAGACTGGCGAGGTGGCGTAGCCCTGCTCGGTTGCGGGATCAAGGAGGCTGAAGCCCGAGTCGCCCTGAGCGGCAACGTACTCGCCGTTAATGAAATTTTGAAGCTCACTTGATGCGGTCATCTCAATAACCTAGCGAACGTCGTCGCGTGGCATCCACCCAGAATTCAACTGATTTCGACAGAAAAACCGAGTCGTTGCTTCGGAATCGCTTGTAAGGGTGGGTCACGAGTGACAGAATCGGAGAATGCCATCACTTTCGCGGCCTCCCGGGCCAAAGACTGTGCAGCTCGACGAGGTGTCGAAAGCCATTATCGAACAGTTGCAGGGCGATGGCCGGCGCTCATATGCCGAGATCGGCAAAGCAGTTGGACTGAGCGAGGCGGCGGTTCGCCAGCGGGTACAGAAGCTCACCGATTCCGGTGTCATGCAGGTCGTTGCTGTCACTGACCCACTTCAGCTCGGTTTCTACCGCCAGGCGATGGTTGGCATCAGGGTCTCTGGTGACACCACGGTCGTTGCTCAAGCGCTCAGCGAGCTGGCCGCTGTCGACTACGTAGTGCTGACTGCTGGAAGTTTTGACATCCTCGCAGAAGTGGTCTGCGAGACCGACGATGACCTCATCGAATTGCTCAACAAGGAGATCCGAGCCATTGACGGGGTTCAATCAACCGAGACGTTTGTTTATCTGAAACTGCAAAAGCAGTTCTACAACTGGGGAACTAGGTAAGAAGAAATGACGATCACACAAACCGATATCTGGAACGAAACCGAGCTCCAACAGAAAGCCAAAGACCATCTCTGGATGCACTTCACTCGCCAGTCAGTCATGGAGAACGGCAATGGGGTACCGATCATCGTCAAGGGCGAAGGGCACCACATCTGGGACAGCACCGGGCGGCGCTACTTCGACGGACTGAGCGGGTTGTTTGTCGTTAATGCCGGACACGGAAGGCGTCGCCTCGCTGAGGTTGCCGCAAAGCAGGCCGAGGAGCTTGCATTCTTCCCGCTCTGGTCATACGCACATCCGAGCGCCATCGAACTGGCCGATCGACTCGCCGACTATGCGCCTGGCGATCTCAACCGGGTGTTTTTCTCCACCGGGGGCGGCGAGGCTGTCGAAACCGCCTTCAAGCTTGCCAAGTACTACTGGAAACTGCAGGGGCGGCCGACAAAGCACAAGGTCATCTCGCGTGCGGTGGCGTACCACGGAACACCGCAGGGAGCGCTGGCGATTACGGGCATTCCCGCGATGAAAGAGATGTTCGAACCGGTTGTGCCCGGCGGATTCCGGGTTCCAAACACGAACTTCTATCGCGCGGAGGAGATGGGTTTCGTTGCGTCACACGGTGCAGACGAGGCGACGGCTGAACGGGAGTTCGGGCTCTGGGCCGCCAACCGCATCGAAGAGATGATTCTGTTCGAAGGGCCAGAGACGGTCGCTGCGGTCTTCCTTGAGCCGGTGCAAAACTCCGGCGGATGCTTCCCGCCCCCGCCCGGCTATTTCGCGCGCGTTCGGGAGATATGCGATCAGTACGACGTGCTCCTCGTGAGCGACGAAGTTATTTGCGCCTTCGGTCGAATCGGCGAGTTCTTTGCGTGCGACGCATACGGTTACGTACCAGACATGATCACGTGTGCCAAGGGAATGACGAGCGGATACTCGCCGATCGGCGCGACGATCGTGTCTGACCGGGTGTACGAGCCCTTCAAGCACGGCGCGACCTCGTTCTATCACGGCTATACCTTCGGAGGCCACCCGGTCTCATCGGCCGTTGCGCTCGCAAACCTCGACATCTTTGAAGAGGAACGACTCAACGAGCGGGTTCGCGAGAACTCGCCGCTGTTCCGAGCTGCCCTCGAGCGACTGACCGATTTGCCCATCGTCGGCAACGTTCGAGGCGACGGCTATTTCTTCGGAATCGAACTCGTCAAAGACAAGGCGACCAAGACAACCTTCAACGAAGACGAGTCGGAGCGGCTGCTGCGCGGCTTCCTTTCGAAGGGTCTATTCGAGGCCGGCCTGTACTGCCGCGCGGACGACCGCGGTGACCCGGTGATCCAGCTCGCCCCACCCCTGACGATCGGGCCGGCTGAGTTCAACGAGATCGAGGGTATCTTGCGCTCGGTGCTGACCGAGGCGTGGACGAGACTCTGATTTGCGATACCTGATCTGATCGTGGCGGTCGACTACCGAACGCTGAGTTTCTGGCACGCCACCGTGCCAGACGATCTCAGTCCACGCGTGTCGCTCGACGGAGACCTCGACGTCGATGTTGCAATCGTCGGCGGAGGGCTCACGGGCTTATGGACCGCGTGGTATTTGAAGGAGCGCGATCCGGCGCTGAATATTGTCGTGCTCGAGAAGGAGATTGTCGGTTTCGGGGCGTCCGGCCGGAACGGGGGCTGGTGCAGCGCACTCTTTCCACGCTCGACCGCTTCCCTCGAGCGCAGCTACGGCCGTGAGGCAGCGCTGGCGATGCGAAGGGCGATGATCGCTACCGTCGACGAGGTTGGGACAGCCGCGGCATCCGCTGGAATCGAAATCGACTACGTCAAAGGGGGCACGCTCAGTTACGCGCGCTCTGGTGTGCAGTTGGCTGCCGCCCGCGCGGAGGTCGCAGAAGCGGCGGAGTACGGTATTGATCCGCTCGAACTTCGTGGGCCACAGCCGGCGGCGGGCGCTATCGGTGCGAGCTTCGATCCGAACTGTGCCAGCATCCATCCTGCCAAGCTCGTTCGAGGGCTCGCGCGCGCGCTTGAGCAACGCGGGGTTGTGATCTACGAGCAAACCGAGGTGCTCGATTTTTCGCCGCGCAGTGTGACGAAGGCGCAGGGCACAGTGACGAAGGCGCCGCGCACAGTGACGACGACGCGAGGAGTAGTGCGCTGCGACACGGTCGTTGTCGCGCTCGAGGGGTACGGCGCGACCCTGCCGGTGACGAAGCGCAGAGTATTGCCGCTGTACTCGCTCATGATCGCAACCGAGCCGCTGGAAGATTCACTGTGGGATGAGATCGGCATCGAACACGGGCAGACCTTCGCTGACTACCGCCACCTGTTGATCTATGGTCAGCGCACAGCAGACAACCGGTTTGCGTTCGGCGGTCGAGGTGCTCGCTACCACTGGGGTAGTTCGATCAAGCCAGAGTATGACCGATCGCCGCGAGTGTTTGAGCACCTTCGAAAGACCCTCGGCGAGCTGTTTCCGATGATTGGAGACGTTACGGTTGCCCACCGTTGGGGCGGCCCACTCGGTGTCGCGCGGGACTGGCACGCGAGCGCGAGCTTCGATCCCACGACAGGAATCGCTTGGGCGGGAGGCTACGTCGGCGACGGACTGAGCACGACAAACCTTGCAGGCCGAACGCTCGCCGATCTCATCACGGGTGCTGATTCGGAGTTGCTCAGATTGCCGTGGGTGAACCATGCTTCTCCGCTGTGGGAGCCGGAGCCGCTGCGCTTTCTCGGGGCGAATGCCGGACTCGCCGCCATGTCGATCGCCGATTCCGAGGAACGGGTCACCAGCAGGCCATCCGTCACGGCGAAGCTCATGGGACGCCTTACCGGGCACTGATCGCTGGCACTGTGGCCCTAGCACTGGTACCGGCGCTGCCACAATCGCTCAGCCGAACTCTGACCGCCCTGTACTAGAGTTCCTGCCGTGAGTGAGCCAGGACTGCCGAATCAGCTTGACCAGAGATTCGGCGAACTCCGACCTCGGAGTCAACGCCGACAGTTGACCGTATGGCGAGTTTTGGCGGCCGGTACAGCGATCGTGTTCGGCGTTGCAGCGATCGGAATAGTCACCGTTATCGCCATCAATCCGCAGCGAGTCGCTGATCAGATCGCGGTCTGGAACTACCAACCGAGTGACGAGATTGTGCGGTACGCCGAGCAGACTACGATGACCGAGACCGGCCGATTCTTGTTCTACGCGAGCCGGCCCGTCGTTGCCGACGACGTCGCCTTTGACGCCGTGTGTTCCAATCGTGAAGCCGGGTTCGGCATCCTCGGCTGCTACTTGCCGCGCACCAAGACCATGTATCTCTACGACGTGACGGATGATCGGCTCGCGGGCCTCGAAGAGGTGGTCGCGGCTCACGAGATGCTGCACGCCGTCTGGGATCGGCTTTCTGGCGATGAACGATCCCGCCTCGAGGTCCTCCTTGAAGCCGAAGCGGTGCGCATGGCCGACAATCCGGAGTTCACGGCTCGATTCGAGTTCTACGCGAGGACGCAGCCGGGCGAACGAGCGAACGAGTTGCACTCAATCATCGGCACCGAGTTTGCGACGATCGGCGGCGAACTCGAAGCGCACTACGCGAAGTACTTTCTCGACCGCTCGCAGGTCATCACGCTGCACGAACAATCGAACGCGGTCTTTCTGGCTCAGCAGGCTCAGATCGAAACGCTCGTCGCGCAGCTCGACGCACTCCGAGCATCCATCGAAAGCGACTACGCGAGTTACAACGCGAGCTTTGATGCCCTCAACGCAGACATCTCGGGATTCAATGATCGTGCCGACCGCGGCTTCTACAGCTCCCAAGAGAAGTTCAACGCCGACCGTGACGAGCTACTCGCGCGTCAAGCTGCCCTCGACGGAGTCTTTGCCGACATCGAGTCGAAGAGGGTCGAGTACGACCAACTCGCGGCTCAGCTCGACGCGCTCAATGCCGAGGTGGAGAGCCTCAACGACAGCATCAACATCCAACCTCGCGAAGACCTCGGGTTGTGAACCAGACAATGTCGGATGCCACAAGTACAGTCGTGGCATGTCAACCGCAACCGTTGAGTCTGCCCCGATGAGGGTCAGCACGCCCACGCCAAGCACCACGCACGGCACCACGCACTCCATCATTCACAGCACCACGTCCAGCACCATTCGGCGCATCCACTCCCCCATCGGGCGGATCGAGCTTCGAAGCGACGGCGCCGCCATCACGGCCCTCACGATCGAAAGCAACGGACGCCTTCCCGCCGATGATGTGCCCGAGAACTCTGATGCTGTGCTCGACCTGGCTGCCGCACAGCTCGCCGAGTACTTTCGCGGCGAGCGCACCACGTTTGAGGTTTCAGTGTCCCCCAGCGGAAGTGCGTTTCAACAGGCGGTGTGGCGGGAGCTTCTTGCCCTGCCATACGGCACCGTCACCTCCTACGGCGAGCTCGGTCGGGCGACCGGTCGAGCAGCGGCCGGACGCGCTGTTGGCGGCGCTGTCGGCGCAAACCCTATCCCGATTATCATCCCCTGCCACCGCGTGCTTGCCAGTGATCTACGAATCACCGGCTACAGCGGCGGAGAAGGCGTTCCAACGAAGGAATGGCTTCTCGCGCTCGAAGGAATTGCGCACAAGTAGTGGCAACTGCCAGTGTTCGGGTCGGCGCCAGTGCTGGTGTCGGCGCCAGTGTTCGGGTCGGCGCCGATGTACGGGTCGGCGCCGATGGCCGCGTGCGCTGCGGCTGGGTCGCGGCCGACCCAGAGTATGAGCGCTACCACGACGAGGAGTGGGGGTACCCGCTCCACGGTGACCGCGAACTCTTCGAAAAGCTCAGTCTCGAAGCATTTCAGTCTGGGCTGTCGTGGATCACCATCCTGAAACGCCGCGACGCATTTCGGGCCGCCTTTGCTGGCTTCTCGCCCGATATCGTCGCTCAGTTCACCGACGACGATGTCGGGCAACTCATGAACAATTCTGGGATCATCCGTAATCGCGCGAAGATTCTTGCCACGATCGCAAACGCGCGAATCACGACGCGGCTTGTTGAGAATGACGCTGGCGCGCTCAATCGCTTGATCTGGAGCTTCTCGCCCGACGGTCACCACGAACCGCGCCGATCGCGACCGGCGAGATTGGCCGAGCTGCCATCCCAGACCCCACAGTCAGCGTCGCTCAGCGACGCGCTACGAAAGTTGGGCTATCGGTTTGTCGGCCCGACGACGAGCTATGCGCTCATGCAGTCCGCCGGACTGGTCGACGATCATTTGAGTGGTTGCTGGCGCATCGAAACGGACTCTTCAACGACGACGAGGTCAAGCTCATCACCTCTGGCCCCGGGCTCAAGCCGAATGCCGTGAGCGCGAGCCCACTCGACGAGGGAATTCGCTGAGTTGTGAACGATCCCGGCCGAGAGTACCGCTCGAGTGAACTCTCCTTTCGCCTTCTTGTTGAAGTGAGAGACCGCCAAGCGGGCTCCGTCGGATATTTCAGTGACGACGCGAATGTAGGTTGAACGTTCCGGCCGGGGCCCGAGCGCGGCATACCCCGCCGATCGCAGGTCGATCACGAAATCCTCTCCTGAGGAAAGCGCTCGTGAAATAGCATCCCGCCAGTGCGTTCTCAGGCTGAGTCCCGGCAGGCGCGAGTCGTGCGACAAGCGGTAAGCGGGAATCGGATCGTTGGCACCGAGCAGGCCGAACAGGGCTGAATGCACAACAACAGATGTGCCAGCGAACCGCCGAGCCTCAGCACTGAGCGAGTTGGCTTCGAGAGCGTCGTACAGCACTCCGGTGTACCGCTCCACGGCCGGCATGAGCGGCGAGCTGCGGATGCTTCGATTCCGCTCGATCTCGAATCCCTGCTTTGGTCCAAGCTTCAGCGCAGCGTTTGCTGTCCTGACGCGGCGCGAGACAGCCGTCAGAGCGGCAATGGCTTGGCGACGCTGCTGTGAGAGAGCCTGAAAACTCAACACGCCGAGGTTGAGCACCCGCGAAACATCACCACCGTCACGCTTCGTCTCAGAGGGCGGCAGAAGGAGAATCACGCCGATAGAAACGACAGCGCGCGCTCGACGTTTGTCCCGAGCGGATCAACAGAGTCGAGCGTGATTCGGGCGACCGCGGCACTTGGACCAGTCCAGTCCGCATATTCATCGAGACTCTGTTCGACGGCGTTCCATGTCAACGCGAGGAAGGGAAGGGAAGGCTCGATTCCTTCGATGCGGCGACGGTGAAGTTCTGGATCGGAACAGACCAGCTCGATGAAGCGCAGCGGTTCAGAGAGCCGCGCGGCGAGGTTGACCCACTGCTCACGAGCGGGATTCACAGCGTTGACCGCGTCGACGATCACACTTCGACTTGCAGTGAGGAACGCCTCGGCCTGCATTTCAGCGACGAGGTACGCTGCAAGTCCAGTGGGTTGATCCGAATCGATTCCGGCCCGCAGAATCGCAGACTCGATCGGGTCAATCGAAACGACAGTGAACCCGAGTCGAGCTCCGACCACCTGTCCAATGGTTGACTTTCCTGCTCCGGGCAGCCCGGCCATCGCGATCAACATGGGAGCGGCTAGCGGATGAGCTCGGCGTTTCGCGCGACCACCGTTGCAGTGTCATTCTCGAAGGAGAGGAATCCATCGTCGGCGTTCGCCTTAATGACGGCACCATCTAGCGTCGTCACCCGCACTTCACCAGCTCCAAGAATTGCCAGGAGCGGTTCGTGCCCTGGCAGAATACCGATCTCTCCCTCGGTGGTGCGAGCAATGATCTGCCTCGCCTTGCCCGACCACACTTCGTGGTCAGCAGCGACGACACTCACTGTGAGTTCGGCCATAGCTATCCGTTCTCCTTCTGAATCTGAACCCAGCGGGCCTCGACGTCCGAGATCGAGCCGACGTTGAAGAAGGCCTGCTCTGCGACATGGTCGAATTCGCCCTTGGTGATCGCGTCAAAGGACTCGATCGTGTCCTTGAGCGGAACAGTCGAACCCTCAACGCCGGTGAACTTCTTGGCCATGTACGTGTTCTGCGAGAGGAACTGCTGGATTCGGCGTGCGCGTGACACGGTAATCTTGTCTTCTTCGCTGAGTTCGTCGACACCGAGGATGGCGATAATCTCCTGAAGCTCCTTGTTCTTTTGCAGGATCGCCTTCACGTTCGTTGCGACGCGGTAGTGGTCGGCGCCCAAGTACCGCGGGTCGAGGATGCGACTGGTCGAGGTGAGCGGGTCAACTGCCGGGTAGAGGCCCTTCGATGCGATCTCGCGACTCAGCTCCGTCGTCGCATCGAGGTGCGCGAAGGTCGTTGCCGGAGCCGGGTCGGTGTAATCGTCTGCTGGAACGTAAATCGCCTGCAGCGACGTGATCGAGTGACCGCGCGTTGAGGTGATCCGCTCTTGGAGGATACCCATCTCATCCGCCAGGGTTGGCTGGTATCCGACGGCGGACGGCATGCGGCCAAGCAGGGTGGACACTTCGGACCCGGCTTGCGTGAAGCGGAAAATGTTGTCAATGAAGAGCAACACGTCTTGCTTCTGCACGTCGCGGAAGTACTCAGCCATCGTGAGCGCTGAGAGCGCGACGCGAAGACGCGTTCCCGGCGGCTCGTCCATCTGGCCGAAGACGAGTGCGGTCTTATCGAAGACGCCGGCCTCGTCCATCTCAGCGATCAGGTCGTTGCCCTCACGGGTACGCTCGCCGACACCGGCGAACACCGAAACACCACCGTGGTCTTGAGCGACCCGCTGGATCATCTCCTGAATGAGGACGGTCTTGCCAACCCCGGCACCGCCGAACAATCCGATCTTTCCCCCCTGCACGTACGGGGTGAGCAGGTCGATGACCTTGATACCGGTCTCAAAGAGTTCGGTTTTCGACTCGAGCTGGTCGAATGGCGGCGGTTTGCGGTGGATCGGCCAGCGCTCGGTAATCTCAATCTTCTTGCCATCGATGGTTCCGTCTGGGTCAGCGTTGAGCACCTCGCCAATGACATTGAAGACCTTGCCCTTGGTAACGTCGCCGACGGGAACCGTGATCGGCCCCCCGGTGTCACGCACTTCTTGGCCGCGAACCAAGCCATCGGTTGGGTTCAGCGCGATGGCACGAACAAGATCGTCTCCGAGGTGCTGCGCGACCTCGAGCGTGATTTCGGTCGACTCTGAGCCGATCGTAATGGTGGTCTTGAGCGCGTTGTAGATACCGGGGATTGAGTCGTGTGCGAACTCGATATCCACGACGGGGCCGGTGACTCGTGCGATGCGGCCTACACCGGTGGCCTTGGCTGCCGGCTCCTTCGCACTGGTTGTTGCTGTAGCCATGAGTATTCTCTCTCCTAGTTCAAAGAACTGTGTTTGTTTGTGAACCCGTCCCTGCCGGGTTCACGATGCCGAGCTCAGGGCGTCGGCGCCGCCGACAATCTCGGAAATCTGTTGGGTGATCTCGGACTGGCGGGCGTTATTGGCCAGGCGCGTGTAGTCCTTGATGAGTTTGTCTGCGTTGTCGCTTGCGGACTTCATCGCCTTCTGGGTCGCGGCGTGCTTCGCTGCCGCCGACTGCAGCATCGCGTTGAACAGTCGGCTCTCGATGTAGACCGGCAAGAGTGCATCAAGCAC
>JBBQLW010000013.1:0-20034 GCA_038328315.1 Actinomycetales bacterium | reverse complement strand
CAATCATCGATCGCGGAGCGTGGAGCCACAGTCTCATTCGGGTCCCGCCGTTTGTGCGCGTCATTCGACGCAATCGGAACGCCCGATGTCGCTCTCCCGTCAGCGGTCGCTACTGATCCCTCGGCGGAGTACTTGCGAGTGACTCGCGGCCAGCGCCGACCGGTCAGGAGAATCACTATTCCGGTGAGGACGAGGAACGAGCCGGCGGCGACCACGACAACTCCCCACGGCGTGGCTACCACCGACGCAATGAGCAAGTTGATCGAATTGTCACCGGCAACCCCGGTGACGCCGGTCACCGTTGAGGCAACGGCGCCGAGCGGGTCGACAAACGCGCCGATACCGGAGCCGGCGACCAGCGCGCCAATCCCCATGGCCAAGACAGCCAATACCGCCCGAACCCGTGGCCCCGCGATTGTGAGCGAGGCGAACAAGGCGAGTGCCGCGAGCGAGAGGGCGGCGAGCCCCGGCGCCGCGGCATCCCCCGGTACTTCGAGGGCTGTGCCATCGACAAGCACGAGAGCAAACCACGACTGGGTCCAGGCGAGGAATGCCAGACCTGAGAACGCGAGACCGACGAACACGACACTGGAGCGGATTCGCGCAGGAGTCATCTGAGCGCGCGCCATCACAGCCTGCGAAGCGCGTTGGCGATCGCGACGGCTCTCAATGGTGCAGCGGCCTTGTTGATCGACTCTTCGAATTCCTTCTGCGGGTCCGAGTCGGCGACGAGTCCAGCCCCCGCCTGCACGCGCGCGACTCCGCCAGAAATCGTAGCCGTGCGGATCGCGATGGCGAGATCAGCATCGCCGGCGAAGTCGATATAGCCCACGACACCGCCATAGACGCCGCGCTGCGCTGGCTCGAGCTCATCGATGATCTCAAGCGCTCGCGGCTTCGGCGCTCCGGACAGTGTGCCAGCCGGGAAGGTCGCGCGGAAGACGTCGATCGGGCTCTTGCCTGCTGCGAGGTCGCCCTCAACCGACGAAACGAGATGCATGATGTGGCTGAACCGTTCAACTTGCATGAACTCGGTGACTTCGACAGTTCCCGGCGTGCAGACTTTCAACAGATCGTTTCGAGCGAGGTCGACAAGCATGAGGTGCTCGGCTTGCTCCTTCTCGTCGGCGAGAAGTTCTTCCGACAGCGCCTGATCCTGCTCGGGGGTCTCGCCGCGCGGCCGCGACCCTGCGATCGGATGCATGTACACGCGCTTGCTTGTGACTTTCACGAGAGCTTCCGGGCTCGAGCCGACGATTGAATATGGCTGCCCGTCGGAATCATTTAGTGAAAGTAGGTACATGTACGGTGAGGGGTTCAGGGTGCGAAGAACGCGGTAGACGTCGATGGGTATCGCCGAGAGTTCGAGGTCGAAGCGCTGCGATATGACGACTTGAAAGACGTCGCCATCCCGAATGTATTGCTTCGAACGTTCGATTGCCGCGCTGAACTGAGCTTGAGTTACGCGCGCGGTCGGTGTTGGTTCGATGCTCAGGTCGACCTCCGCCAGATACGCGGGGGTCGGCTCGGCGAGCTCAGCCTGCATCCGGTCGAGTCGCACTTGCGCCCCTGACCACAGCTCGTCGGCCGATTCCACACCGTCATTGAGCGCCGCAGCGATCAACAACACCGTGCCGAAGCGGTGATCGAGTACGACGAGTTCTGAAACGAAGCTCAACGCCTGGCCCGGGACGGTGAAATCGGCTGGCGGCGCATCCGGCAAATGTTCGATCTGTCGGATCGCTTCCCACCCAATGAACCCGACCAATCCCCCGGTGAGCGGCGGGTGTCCTGGCACTCGGGGGGTCTGCCAGCGCTCATAGAGCGCGGCGACCGAATCGAGGGGTCCGAGTTGAGGCTGCTTGCTCGCATGATCGCCGAGCGCGCGGTTGGCTGATAGTCCGTAGTCGAGCCACGCGACCTTCTCCCCATGCTGAGTGAGCACGCCGAAACTCGAGACTCCGACAAACGAGAACCTCGACCAGATTCCCCCCTGTTCGGCAGACTCGAGCAGGAATGTTCCCGGCTTGCCTTGAGCCAGCTTTCGGTACACACCCACCGGAGTTTCACCATCGGCGAAAAGCTCGCGGATGACCGGTAGCACCGCGTGACCGTCCTTCAGTCGGGATTCAAAGTCTGCGCGGGTTGTCGAGTCAGTCATCGCCAGAACCGATCTTCGGCGAGAGCGGGTCGACGTCGAAGCACGAGTGAGCGCCGGTGTGACACGCTGGCCCATGTTGCTGCACGGTGACCAGCACGGCATCTCCGTCGCAGTCGAGACTGGCTGCCCGAACGAACTGCACGTGCCCGCTGGTGTCGCCTTTGCGCCAGAATTCCTCGCGACTCCGCGACCAGAACGTCACGCGCCCCTCGGTGAGCGTTCGCCGCAGCGCCTCCGCGTTCATGTAGCCGACCATTAGCACATCGCGCGTGCTCTCTTCTTGGATGACAGCTGGCATCAACCCATCGGCCGAGAACACGGCTCGATCGATGACCGACCCGACCGTGGCATCCGTCAACACATCGTTCATCTCGTCGCCACTCCCGCTGCATTCAATGACTTCTTGACATCGCCAACGGTCAATTCTCCGTTGTGAAACACGGATGCCGCGAGCAGCGCGTCAGCGCCGGCGGCAACAGCTGGCGCGAAATGCTCTACAGCGCCTGCCCCACCGCTCGCGATCACGGGCACCGAACTGAGTGCGCGCATTGCTGCGATGAGTTGCAGATCAAAACCCGCCTTTGTCCCGTCGGCATCGATTGAATTGACAAGCAGTTCACCAGCGCCTCGGTTGATCGCTTCCCGAGCCCACTCGAGCGCGTCAATATCGGTTTCAGTCCGACCGCCGTGGGTGGTCACGATCCAGCTTGCACCTCGACGCTTGACATCGAGCGAGAGCACGAGCGCCTGTGCGCCGAAACGATCTGCGATCTCGTCGAGAAGTTCTGGCCGCGCGATCGCAGCACTATTCACCCCAACTTTGTCTGCACCGTGCGCTTGAAGGCGAGCCACATCATCGGCACTGCGCACTCCCCCGCCGACTGTCAGGGGAATGAAGACTTGTTCGGCCGTTGCGCGCACCACGTGGTACATGGTCGTGCGCTCGTCGACAGTAGCAGTGACGTCGAGAAAGGTGATCTCGTCAGCACCCTGTTCGTAGTACCGCCGCGCCAGCTCGACCGGGTCTCCCGCATCGCGCAGGTTCAAGAAGTTGACGCCCTTCACGACGCGCCCGGCGGCAACGTCAAGACACGGAATCACTCGAACGACGACAGACATCTCAGATCCGCGCAGCGTGGATCGAGCTGACGAGGATCGCCCGCGCCCCAAGCTCCTGCAGTTCATCGAGCACATGATTGGTGTCTGCTGTTGGAACCATCGCGCGAACGGCGACCCACTCCGGATCGTGCAGCGGCGCGACGGTTGGGCTCTCGAGACCGGGGGTAATAAGCGACGCCGCATCCAACAGTGCAACCGGCACGTGGTAGTCGACCAGCACGAACTGGCGTGCGACGAGCACCCCTTGGAGCCGTCGCTGAAGGGTGGCGATTCCCGGGAGGTCCGGGGTGGAGCTGATGAGCACGGCGGTCGAGTCGAGAATGACTGGACCGAAGACTTCAAGGCCCTGCGCGCGCAATGTCGACCCGGTGGATACGACGTCGGCAACGGCATCCGCGACACCGAGCTTGACGGCGGACTCGACCGCGCCGTCGAGGGCCACGATCACCACGTGAACGCCGTTGCGGGCGAGGAAGTCGCCAACGAGAGCCGGATAGCTCGTCGCGATCCGGAGTCCGGTGAGATCGGCCACGTTTGAAAAACGGCCGGGAATTGCGGCGAAACGGAACGTCGATTCTCCGAAGTCGAGACGCGCAATTTCTTGTGCTGGGCTGTGAGAATCGAGCAACAGGTCCCGACCGGTGATGCCTACGTCAAGCGCGCCAGATCCGACATAGGTCGCAATGTCACGAGGCCGAAGGTAAAAGAACTCGACGTCGTTTCGCGGGTCGAGCGCACTCAACGCACGCGGGTCGCGTCGACCGCTGTAGCCAGCCTCAGTGAGCATCTCTGCGGCAATCTCACTCAGCGAGCCCTTGTTGGGCACGGCAATCTTAAGCATCAAGCGATTCCTGACGGGGTTGGTTGAGAGGTCGGCTGGATGCGCCTACAGATGTCGCCAGATATCCGCCGGGGTGATTCCCTTCGCCACCATGAGCACCTGAAGGTGGTACACAAGCTGAGCGATCTCTTCTGCGGTCTCTAAGTCGGACTGGTACTCTGCGGCCATCCAGACCTCGGCTGCTTCCTCGACGATCTTCTTGCCGATTGCGTGGATGCCACCGTCGAGAAGTTCGACCGTGCGAGAGCCCTCCGGGCGCGCTTCGGCACGTTCGCCCAGCTCGGCGAAAAGCTCCTCGAAGGTCTTCACCATGCAAGGGTACTAGGACGACGTGTCAACCCCGGACGGCGCGAAGTTCGTCGAGGTAGCAATAGTCTGAGCGTCGAACCGGAGGAGAACCATCATGATCTATAGATTGACTGCCGCTGGGGCCGCGATAGTGGCAATCGCGCTCGCACTCACTGGCTGCTTCCCCACTCCGCCGGTGCCGACAACGGAACCGTCGCCGTCTTCGACGGGCTCAGCAATCCCGGAAGCGGCAGAGCCGGTCGCATCAGCTTCCCCTTCTGCAGATTTCGACCCCACCACGGAGGCGCTCGTGCTCCCGGGCTGCGCTGATCTCTACACTGCAGACCAGGTCACCTTGCTCATGGGGAGCTTCATGGTCCTCAACCCTCCAGAGTCGACTGGGCCCGGTTCGAATTTCCCTGAACTCGCGGCGCTCCTCGACAACGAAACAACTCTGAAGTGCACGTGGGTGCTTCCTGGCAGCGAACGCGCGCTCACGGTATCAATTCGCGCTTCGGATGCCGCGTCCGACGCCGCGGTTCGAACAACCCTCACGGCTGCTGGAGCAAGCGGCACATCGACAGGAGGCGACTCGATCATCTTCGCGATACGCGTCGAGGAAACACAGGAGTCGTGGGGCTACGCCGAGTCGCACTACCTTGCAGCCGGCGTCTGGGTTGCTGAGACTAACGGGATCCCGGCGGTGAGTCAGGCCGCTATGGACCGCGTCGCCGAACTCAATCCGTCGAGATTTCGCTAGCTGGTGCCGAGAAGATCGATCACGAAGGTCAGCGTGCGACCGGAGAGTCGGTGACCGCCCCCGGCGGGACCGTACGCGAGGTGGGGTGGGCAGATGAGCTGGCGGCGGCCGCCCACCTTCATTCCAGGGATGCCCTCCTGCCATCCCTTGATGAGACCCTGAAGCGGAAACTGGATCGACTGCCCACGACTCCAGCTGGAGTCGAACTCTTCGCCAGACTCGAAGTCGACGCCGAGGTAGTGAACGTCGACCGTTGCACCCGGGGTAGCTTCGGCGCCGCTCCCCTCTTCGATATCGATGATCACGAGCTCAGTTGGTTCTGGTCCCTCGAAGAACTCGACCTCTGGCTTGCTTCGCGCTGAATCTGTCATGCTCCCATCGTGCCAGTACTCGGCGAGGAACTCACAACCGAACCCCTAGCGGGCGCGGCCGTTCGCCGCCTGGCGAAGACCGGCGATTGCGGCAGCAGGGTCGTCTGCGCCGAACACTGCTGAGCCTGCGACAAAGGTGTCTGCGCCAGCATGGCGGGCGATAGTGATCGTCGAGAGGTCGATACCGCCATCAACTTGAAGCCAGGTTTCACTGGCCGTCACATCAATCGCGTCCCGCACAGCGCTGAGCTTTGTCATCGTCGAGACCATGAAGCTTTGGCCACCGAAACCAGGTTCAACGGTCATCACGAGTACCTGATCGAACTCCGCGAGGAGGCCCAAGTACGGCGCAGCATCGGTGTCGGGCTTGAGTGCGATTCCTGCCCGCGATCCAAGACCACGCAAGATGCGAGCCAATTCGACTGGGCGATCGGTCGCCTCGGCGTGAAATGTCACCGAGAACGCGCCAAGTTCGGCGTATTTCGGCGCCCACCGATCGGGGTTTTCGATCATGAGGTGCACGTCGAGTGGAATCGCAGAAACCTGCTGGAGGCGCTCCACCATCTGAGTCCCGAACGTCAGGTTTGGAACAAAGTGATTGTCCATGACGTCGACATGGACCAGGTCCGCAGTTGCAATGCGCCCAACATCACGCTCGAGGTTCACAAAATCAGCAGCGAGGATGCTCGGACTGATGCGTGCGGCCATGGTCACACCTTAGTGAGCAACTGGATGAACATCGCATCAGTGCCGTGGCGGTGTGGCCAAAGCTGCACATGACTTGCCTTCGGCAGATCCAGTGCTTCGTCGACGATCGACTGGAGCACCGCGACGGTGTCGAGCCGTTTCATTTCCGGGGAGCTACGCAAGGCGGCCGCGACGATGGCCTTCGTTTCAGCGGCGTGGGGCGAACACGTCACGTACGCGACAATTCCACCCGGTTTCAGGGCGGCAAACGCTGAGCGGAGCAAGCGAAGTTGCAGCGCACCGAGTTCGGCAACATCGCTCGGCTGCTTGCGCCAGCGGGCTTCAGGACGTCGCCGAAGTGCGCCGAGTCCTGTGCAGGGGGCATCCAGCAGAATGCGATCGAACACCGCTGGCAACAGCTCACCGATCGAGACCCCATCGAGCTCGAGCACTTCAGAGGCCGGATCGAAGACCGCAAGCGTCTCGCGTACAAGCGAGGCGCGCGCCGGCACGAGCTCGTTTGCGACGAGGACTGCACCGCCCTGTGCCGCCTCGGCGGCGAGAACAGCAGCCTTGCCGCCTGGGCCAGCACACATGTCGAGCCAGCGTTCGCCGTGCTGCACGGCTCGAGCACGACTGAGTGCGAGAGACGCCAGCTGGGAGCCCTCGTCCTGCACCCGAACGCGACCAGCTCGCACTTCGGCCAAGCGAAGCGGGTCGCCTCGATCAAGAGTTGCGCCGATGGGCGAGAACGGTGTGACGTACGCGTCGAGCTCAGATCGTTGTGCCAGTCCTGGCAGTGCGACCAGGCACACCCTCGGTGCGACGTTGTCCGCCGCCAGCAGACTTTCCAACTCCCCTTCGCGGTTCTCGGCAACTAGGACTTGTCGAAAAGCCCTGGTCACCCAGAGCGGATGCGAGTATTCAATCGAGAGTGCTTCCTCCCCCGATCCTGCCTCGGCAAGCACGCGGTCGCGCCAGGTCGCCGCATCGGTACGCGTGATCGTCCTCAGTACACCGTTAACGAACCCGACGGCCGAATTTGAGCCAACGGTCTTCGCAAGATTGACCGATTCATCGACCGCCGCGTGTTGTGCGACCCGCATTGAGAGCAACTGATGACAAGCGAGCCGCAACACGTCGAGAATACCGGGATCGATTGCAGTCACTGGCCGTTTGGCCGCCAGCTGGATGATGCGGTCGTAGTAGCCCTGCATGCGCAGAGTGCCGTAGGTCAGCTCGGTCGCCAGTCCAGCATCCGCCTCATTGAGCTTTGCGCGACCGATCCGCACCGGCAGCAACAGATTCGCATAGGCATCTGACTCCCTGACCGCAATAAGCACATCGAGCGAGATCCTGCGGGCAGATTGGGGCTGGCTCACTGCGCCACGATCGTGCGGCCACTCGGTCGACCGCGCCACCAGTCAGCGGCATTCATGGCGCGCTTTCCGGCGGGATGCACCGACACCAGTTCAATCGGCTCGGACGTTGTCCCCACCATCACGGCCTTACCGACCTGTCGAAACTCCCCCGGCGCGATGCGAGGGGATTCGCGTGCAATCGCTGCCTCCAGAATCTTGAGTCTCGCGCCGTCGAGAATTGTGAACGCACCAGGTTCTGGAGTCACGCCGCGGATCTGTGCGAACACGGTGCTGGCGGGCTGCAGCCACCGCACCTCACCATCACTGAGCGATAGTTTTGGCGCAACAGTCACCTCGCCAATTTGCGGTTGTGAACTTGCAGTACCGCCGGCGATCGAGTCGACCACGCGGAGCAGCAATTCGGCGCCATCGGTTGCGAGCGTGTCAAGCAGCGCTCCGGCCGTCTGTCGTGCACCGATCGGCCGCTCGATCTGCGCGAACACCTCACCCGCATCGAGATCCTTGACCAGCTGGAACACCGCTGCACCTGTTGTTCGGTCGCCAGCCATAATGGCGTGCTGAACGGGTGCGGCGCCACGCCATCGTGGGAGCAGTGAGAAGTGGAGGTTGATCCAGCCGAGACGCGGCGTTGACAGCAGCGGCTCGCGCACGAGCGCGCCGTACGCCACGATGACCCCGAGGTCGGGCGCGAAACTGCGAACGCGCTCGGTGACCTCATCGCCGAGCCGATTCTCACGGATCGATTCGATATCGTTCTCGGCGGCAAAGTCGGCCACCGGCGTCGGCGCGCTCACGCCCTTGCGACCCTGCGGTGAATCTGCCCGGGTGATGACCGCGACGACCCGGTGTCGGGATCGCGCGAGGCTGCGTAGGCTCGGAACCGCAGCAGCCGGGCTTCCAGCGAACACGATGTTGAGTGCGGTCACACCAGTATTCTCCCCCGCTGCAACGAATCAGTTGCCTTCAACAGCGGTTCAGGCGTCAAGGAACGGCTCGCTGTCGTCAAAACGCACGCGCAGCGCGAGGGACCGCCGACCTTGGTTTGCGACCGGTGGCCTCGATGGGCGTCGTGCCGTTGCGGCTCGAATCACGTCAGCCCGCAACTGGGCAGCGACAGCCGCACCAAGCGCATAGTCAAAACGCACTATCGATCGCACGCTGCCATCCGGCAGCGCCACCGGGCCAAGAACATCGATGAAGTGAGCCGAGTCGACATCAACCGCGGCGAGGGTGGCTTCTGCAACTCGCTCAGGCGTGCCCGTCACGGTTGCAACTCGAACGGCTGGAGGAAAGCGGAGTCGTCTTCGGTCAGCGAGCTCTGTACTCGCATAGGCTGCCTGATTCCAGGTCGTCAGTGCGGCGGCAAGGGCACCACCAACTCCGACAAGAACGATCGAGGCGGTTTGTGACGCGAGGGCTGCGGCATTTGACCACGACCGCAGACAGTCTTCACCGACTCGGAGCGATTCCCGTGCCAGCATGCCATCGCCGTCGAGCAGGAGTACGGCCGCATAGCCGCCCCTCGCGATCGGTTCTGCGCCACGGGTTGCGATCACCAGCGCCGGCTCGGCCCCGACGTGCAAAATCGGGCGTTCACCGTCGGCAACCAGCACGAGCGTGCCCGGAAAGGCGCGGCCAAGATCTTCAGCTGTTCGAGTCGCCCCGGAACCGATCAGTCGGAGAGTATTTCCATCGCACGCTACGCACTGCCAATTGGCTGCGAGCGCGCCGCACCAAGAACACGACGGTACCGCTGAGGCTGACTTCGCGTGCAACGGGCCATCACACTGGCGGCAACGCGCTGTGGAATGGCAATCGCGACAGGCGAGTCTCGGCGCGTACCCCGGGCGTGCAACTTGGACAAGCACCGGCCCGGTCTTCAGTGCCGCACTGGCGATCTCCCACGCTGACGACGGGATCCGAGCTCGTGCGGCAAAACCGTCACGGGCAGCTTGCTGCGCTGTTGGTAGCACTTTCGGGCGCCTACGCGGCTGCGGATCGATCGAACTCAGCCAGCCAACATCGACGAGCCGTTGGACTTCGGTGCTGCGCGAGTGAGCCAAGAACATGAGCGCACAGCCCTGTTGCTCCTGCCGAATCAGCGCCGCGTCTCTGCAGTGCACATACGGCGCAAGCGGCTCCGCATTGAGCGGATCCCCGTCGTCCCAGAGCGCGATAAGACCAAGCGTTTGTGTCGGAGCGTAAATCACCGAGCGATTGCCGACGATGACGATGTTGGATTCACGCAGGCACCGCAGAAACGCACGATAGCGGTCGGCATTCGACTGGCGAGCATCCAATCGGATGATGCGCTCGGTGGGCACAACTTCGGCAAGCGCCGCCAGAACCTGTTCTTGGTCCCGGTAGTCAGGTACCGCCAGGATCGCGCTGCCATGCTCGCCGACGGTCGCGGCCGCGGCCTGGGCGAGAGTCCGCGCCCATGCCCCAACGGTGGCGCCCCCTGCGACTTCGATGACCCCGGGAATCGCAGCGACCGCCGCGCGCCCTTTTGCACGAACGACCGATTCGACCGCGCCATCGGGGTAGCCAGAAACGGCTGGCGTTGCGAACGGTTTGAGCCCCCCGGCCGACTCCGCATCGAGCCACGTCTTCTCAACTCGTACCTGCCGAGCGGGAATCGCAAGCCTGAGGATGTCACTTGCCGAACCAGCGGCCCGGTCCGCCGCGGCCCGTGCGAGCTCCCAGACCTCACGTTGGAGCACCACCACCGGCGAAACGACGGATTCGATTGCGCTCAGGGTTCCGGTGTATTCGACCGAATCCGAGACCTCAACGATGTAGCCGGTCGAGAATCTGGCTGCCGAGCGAAACGGTACCGTTACCCGCACACCCCGAATTGCTGTGGAGCGCAAGTTCTCGGGGACGGCGTAGTCGAACAGGCGGTCGAGCTGCGGTAGGGGTGAGTCGATGAGTACCCGCGCGATCGTCGGGTGCTCGCCCTCCCCCAACACGCTACGCGCCGACAGCGCTGCGCAGTTGGTCGACTCTGTCGAGTCGCTCCCAGGTAAACTGTGGCAACTCGCGTCCGAAGTGACCGTAGGACGCTGAGGCTGAGTAGATCGGTCGAAGCAAGTCCAGTTCACGGATGATCGCTGCTGGTCGCAGATCGAATACTGCGCGGATTGCGTCGATGATGGCGGCATCCGAGAAGTGACCGGTACCGAAGCTTTCGACATAGAGACCCACTGGCGCGGCCTTTCCGATCGCGTATGCCACCTGCACTTCGAGTCGATCCGCGAGTCCGGCCGCCACCGCATTTTTTGCGACCCAGCGAAGCGCGTAGGCAGCCGAGCGGTCGACTTTGGACGGGTCTTTACCACTGAACGCGCCGCCGCCGTGCCTCGAAGCACCTCCATAGGTGTCCACGATGATCTTCCGGCCGGTAACGCCAGCGTCGCCCTGTGGACCGCCAATCTCGAATCGACCCGTTGGGTTGATGAGCACGCGCACGTCGCTGGAATCGAGGGGACTGAGCTCAAGAGTGGGTTCGATAACGAGCCGCTGGATTTCCCGTCGGAGCTCCTCGGTTTCGATAGCGGGAGAGTGCTGCGTCGAGATGACAACAGTTTCGACGGTGCGAGGTATCGAGCCTTCGTACCCGATCGTCACTTGGGTCTTTCCGTCTGGCCGCAAGTAGTCGACGAGTCCGCTCTTGCGAACCTCAGCGAGGCGTTCTGCCAGCCGATGCGCGAGCCAGATCGGGACCGGCATGAAGACCGGAGTTTCGGTTGTCGCGTACCCGAACATAATGCCTTGATCGCCAGCGCCCTGGAGATCGTCAACGTCGACGCTCGCCTCCTCCCTTGACTCGATTGCGCGGTCTACGCCCTGCGCAATATCCGGCGATTGTCCCCCGATCGACACCGATACACCGCATGAGCGGCCATCAAAACCCACCTCAGATGAGTTGTAGCCGATAGCGGAAACTCGCGCACGAACGATCGAAGGAATGTCAACATAGCCGGTCGTCGTGACCTCTCCTGCGACGTGCACGAGTCCCGTCGTGACGAGGGTCTCGACAGCGACGCGAGCGTGCCGGTCGACCTCGAGCAGCCCGTCAAGGATGCTGTCGCTGATCTGATCGCAAATCTTGTCTGGGTGCCCCTCAGTGACAGACTCAGAGGTGAACAGGCGAAGATTGTTGGTCATAGAGTCTCCAGAGTGGGGTCAGCCTTGCCGAGGATTCGGAGCTACCAGGTCGAGGATGTGATCGGCTATCGCGAGCTTCGAGCCGCTGGCCTCCCCAACTATAGCGCCGGCCCGATCGAGCACGACGATGCTGTTGGTGTCCGTTCCGAAGGGTTCGACCCAGCCAACCCTGTTGAGGACGAGATAGTCGCAACCCTTGCGCGCGAGCTTGTCCCGTCCAAGCTCGACGAGCGCCGCGTCATCCGCCTCGGTTTCGGCTGCGAACCCGATAACGACCTGATCGGGCCGTGCGCTTGCTGAAATCCCAGCGAGGATGTCGGGGGTTCTGACCAGCGACAGTTCGAGGGTATCGCCGACAGCGTCTTTCTTGATCTTGGCCTCTGAGATTGTGAGTGGCCGGTAGTCGGCGACCGCCGCCGCCATGATGACGACATCGGACTCTCTGAGTTTGGTGTTGACCGCGGCCTCGAGCTCCAGCGCAGTGTTAGCAACAACGGTCGCTATCGATGCTGCGACATCAGCGGCCAACGAGTTCTCAAGATGTGACGCAATAAGGGTCACCGTGGCCCCGCGACGCGTGGCCGCCTCAGCGATCGCGAGCCCCTGTTTGCCGCTCGATCGGTTCCCAATGAATCGCACAGGATCGAGAGGTTCGCGCGTTCCGCCAGCTGTCACGAGCACTCGCAGACCCGCAAGGTCACGTGACAATCTGATTCGCTCGATGGCAGCAGCAACGATCGTCTCCGGATCCTCCATTCGGCCGGGACCAGAATCGGTGCCAGTGAGCTGGCCGGATGCTGGACCGACCACGATGACACCGCGTCCGAGCAGGGTCTCGATGTTGGCCTGTGTTGCCGGGTGCTGCCACATCTCGGTGTGCATGGCCGGGGCGATAACGATCGGCGCAGTGCTGGCGAGGATCGTGTTGCCGAGCAGGTCATCGGCCAGTCCGATGGCAAGCTTCGCGATCGTGTTCGCGGTGGCGGGGGCAACAATAATGAGCTCTGCTGCCTGCCCGATCGCAACATGCCGCACCTCGGCGACACCCTCATACAGGTCAGAATGCACCGCGTTGCGGCTAATCGCTTCGAGGGTTGGGCGCCCAACGAAGCGCAAAGCGTTTTCGGTCGCAACGACGTGGACGTCGTGGCCGCCGAGCACGAGTGCGCGCACCACTCCGACGGCTTTGTATGCGGCTATTCCCCCGGCAATGCCAACGACGATATTCACGAGAGAACGTTCGCTGAGGTGGAGGGCTTACTCCGAGCTCAAGCGCTTGAGCTCGAGCTTGTCGTTGTTGATCTCGTGCAGGGCGACAGAAAGTGGTTTATCGTCGATCGTCGAGTCGACGAGCGGACCGACGTTATCGAAGAGACTGCCCTCGTGGAGGTCGGCGTAGTAGTCGTTGATCTGACGAGCCCGCTTCGATGCAAAAATCACCAACTGGTACTTCGAATCGACCTTCGAGAGCAACTCGTCGATCGGGGGATCAATGATTCCTGAATGCTTGTCGACCACGCCTAGCTCCTTGGCTTCTCAAAAGATTGTGCGTTTCGCCCGAGCGGGCAGGTTACGCAGTCATCAATTCTACGACCTCCATGGCCGCTTGACGAACGTCGTTGTTAACGACGCGGAAATCGAACTCGTCCTGGGCTGCCAGCTCGACCTTCGCTGTCTCGAGTCTGCGCTGCTGTTCAGCGGCATCCTCGGTGCCACGCCCAATGAGTCGACGCACCAGTTCCTCCCATGACGGCGGAAGCAGGAACACAAGAACGGCTTCTGGCATAACCCTCCGTACCGCTCGAGCGCCTTGAAGATCGATCTCTAGGAGCACTCGCTTACCTTCCGCGAGTGCAGTATCGACCGGTGGTCGAGGGGTTCCGTAACGATAGCTGTTGTGCACGACTGCCCACTCGAGCAGCTCGCCAGCCGCGATCATCCTGTCGAATTCCGTATCGGTGACGAAGTAATAGTGCTTGCCGTCGACCTCGCCAGGCCGCGGGCGCCGTGTCGTCGCGGAAACACTCAACTGCACGTCGGGGACGTGGTCGCGAATGTACGAGGACACCGTACCCTTGCCGACGGCGGTCGGACCGGCTAAGACGACCAAGCGGCTGGTTCGCGACTGTGAGCCGCCGCGTTGCGATAGTCGTGCTTCAAGGAACTCGCGGAGCCTGACGTGCTGTGCTGCGCCGAGCCCGCCGAGACGCTTCTTTGGCGAGATCTCGAGTTCGGTCAGTGCGCGCTCCAGCCGCACCGGTCCGAATCCTCGAATGCTCATGAGCAGTTCCCGCACCCTCAATCCGGCCTCAACAGAAGCACCGTCGCTGATACCGACCTCAAGCACGTCAACGGCGGTGCGTACGCCGCTGCGGACAGCAGCTTTAAGTGCTGATCTCGCTTGCCTCGCCGCGACTGCGACTCGACCTGCGGCCCCGCGATCGACGTCGGGCAGCTCGCCTCGCGGCGTCATCCGGACACCGCTAGCGCAAGTTCTGCAGCCGCGCTCTCGAGAGCGTCACCGATTCCGGTTGGCCCTGCAGCGAGCACTGATCGCGATACTGTTGCGACCACTCGCGGGGCGGCGAGGCCGAAAATGCTTGCAGCGTCTTGGAGTCTCGCGCCCTGTGCGCCAAAGCCTGGAGCGAGGATTGGTGCTCGGTCGCGTTCCGAGAACTGTATGCCGAGCTCCTCAAGTTCGAGCGTTGCTCCGAGCACAACGCCGATCGAACCCAGCCGATCCCCGGCTGGGTTGAGCGACTCGACTTCCTGCTGTATCGCACCGGCAAGCGTGAGTGCCATTTCTGTTCCCCCGTCGACTTTCGCCGACTGAATACGAAATGCTTCCGGGTTTGAAGTACCGGCGAGAACGAAAACACCTTTTCGGGATCGAACGGCAAGCTCGAAGACCGCAGTGTTTGACGCAACGCCGAGAAACGGGTTGATCGTCATCGCGTCGGACTCGAGCGGACTCCCCGACGTGAGCCAAGCCTCGGCGTACGCTTCAACGCTCGAACCAACATCACCGCGTTTCACGTCTGCGATCACGAGAAGGTCGACGGCTCGGGCCTCGGCGATCACCGCCTCAAGCGCGAGATAGCCGGCGGCACCGTGCCGCTCGAAGAACGCGACTTGAGCCTTGACGATGCCGACCCGACCGGTCGCGGCTTCGACTACGCGGAGACCGAACTCTCTCACTCCCGACGCCGAATCCGGTAGCCCCCACTGCGTGAGGAGTTCGGCGTGCGGATCGATCCCGAGACACAATTGTCCACGCTCGCTGAAGGCCGCACTCAGGCGGTCGCCAAAGCTAGGGCCTAACAAGACTCTCAGCCCGTTCGATCGCGTAGTCCTGCAACGACTTCACTTCGAAGCCCTGCGTGATCGCTTCGAAAGATGCCACGGCAGCACCCACTTGCGCGATCGTTGTAAACAGCGGCTTATCCGCAGCGACAGTCGCCGTGCGGATCTCGTAGCCGTCTGCCCTGGCACTGCGCCCGCTCGGGGTGTTGATCACGACATCCACCTCACCATTGTCGATGAGTTCGACAATCGAAGGCTCGCCGTCAACGACCTCTTGCCCCATCGAGTATTTACGTACGACGCGCGCTTCGATTCCGTTTCGCGCGAGCACCTCGGCGGTCCCCTCCGTCGCGAGAATCGTGAAGCCCAGCTGGCTCAGTCGCAGTATGGGCAAGACAATCGCCCGCTTATCGCGGTCGGCGACCGAAACGAAGACCGCCCCACTCGCCGGGAGTCCGCCGTACGCCGCTTCCTGTGACTTTGCGAACGCCTTCGGAAAGTTCGAGTCAATGCCCATGACTTCTCCGGTCGAGCGCATCTCAGGACCAAGGACAGAGTCAACGATGTGACCCTCGACGGTACGGAAGCGCTTGAACGGAAGCACGGCTTCCTTTACCGCGACCGGCGCATTCATTGGCACGACAGAGCCGTCCTGAGACGGCAGCAGGCCGTCAGCGATGAGCGAACGGATGCTGCGACCGACCATCACGAGCGCCGCTGCCTTGGCCAGCTGGATGCCAAGCGCCTTGGACACAAACGGCACAGTTCGCGAGGCTCGCGGGTTGGCCTCAAGAACGTACAGCACGCCCTGGCCGATCGCGAACTGCACATTGATGAGGCCTTGAACCCCGATACCGCGGGCGATTGCGAGGGTTGCTTCGCGCACCCGGTTGACCACGTCGCGCCCGAGCGTGACCGGCGGCAGGGTGCACGCTGAGTCACCGGAGTGGATTCCGGCTTCTTCGATGTGTTCCATGATGCCGCCGACATACAGCTCGGTGCCATCGAAGATCGCGTCGATGTCAATCTCAATCGCGTCATCCAAAAATCGGTCTACGAGCAGCGGCGACCCTGGCGCAATGATCGACTGGTGCTTGACTCGCTCGAAGTACCCTCGCATCGATTCGGTGTCGTAGACAATCTCCATGCCGCGACCGCCGAGCACGTGACTCGGCCGTACCAGCACTGGATACCCGATCGACTCGGCTATTGCAATCGCCTCGTGTTGATCTGTCGCTGTGCCGTTCTTCGGTGCGATGAGCCCAGCAGCGCTCAAAATCTGTGAGAACAGCCCGCGTTCCTCGGCCAGATCGATCGCTTCGGGAGTCGTGCCCAAAACGGGAACACCGGCGTCTTTGAGGCCTTGCGCGAGCCCGAGGGCAGTTTGGCCACCGAGCTGCACAATGACGCCGACGAGTTCGCCCGACTGGCTCTCCGCATGAATGATCTCGAGCACATCTTCGAGGGTCAGCGGCTCGAAGTACAACCGATCGCTCGTGTCATAGTCGGTGGAAACGGTCTCCGGGTTGCAGTTGATCATGATCGTTTCGAAACCCGCATCACCGAGAGCGAAGGATGCATGGACGCAGGAGTAGTCGAACTCGATCCCTTGGCCGATTCGGTTGGGGCCCGAGCCGAGGATGACGACCTTTCGCCGTTCGCTCGGAATCACTTCGGTCTCAAGGTCATAACTCGAGTAGTGGTACGGCGTGAGCGCTGGAAACTCACCAGCGCAGGTATCAACGGTCTTGTATACCGGCCGAACGCCCAACTGCCAACGCAACGCTCGCACTTCAGAGTCCTGAATGTTCCGAAGCTGCGCGATCTGGAGATCGCTGAAGCCGTGATTCTTTGCCAACCGAAGCAGGCTCGCATCAAGGGGCACAAACGCTGCGACCTCGCTAGCGATTTCATTAATAAGTGCAATCTGATCCACGAACCACGGATCGATACCGGTCGCCTCGAAGACTTCCTCCACTGTTGCGCCGGCGCGCATCGCCTGCTGCACTGTCACGATGCGACCATCGGTCGGAACCCTCGCGAGTGCCAAGAGCGCGGCTTTGTTGCCGGGTTCGCCCAGCCAATGAAAACTACTGCCACGCTTCTCGAGTGAACGCAACGCCTTCTGCAACGCCGTCGAATAGTTGCGACCGATCGCCATCGCTTCCCCGACCGACTTCATGGTTGTCGTCAACCGAACATCAGCGGCGGGAAACTTTTCAAATGCAAACCGCGGCACCTTGACGACCACATAGTCGAGGGTGGGCTCGAAACTTGCCGGTGTCACTTTCGTAATGTCGTTCGGAATCTCATCCAGCCGATAGCCGATCGCGAGCTTCGCTGCGATTTTGGCGATGGGAAAGCCAGTCGCCTTCGACGCCAAGGCGCTCGAACGGGACACCCTCGGGTTCATCTCAATCACGATGACACGACCGTCGGCAGGGTTCACCGCGAACTGGATGTTGCAACCACCCGTGTCAACACCAACCGCGCGGATGATGTCGATCCCGATATTGCGCAAGTGCTGATACTCGCGGTCGGTCAAGGTGAGAGCCGGTGCGACGGTGATCGAATCGCCAGTGTGCACGCCAACCGGGTCGACGTTCTCGATCGAGCAGACCACAACCGTGTTGTCAGCGGTGTCCCGCATGAGCTCTAGCTCGTACTCTTTCCAGCCGAGAATCGACTCTTCGAGGAGCACCTCGGTCGTCGGGCTCTGATGCAGGCCGTCCGTCACCATTCGTACGAGGTCTTTGCGGTTGTACGCGAAGCCGGAGCCCAGCCCTCCCATGGTGAACGATGGACGGATGACGAGGGGATACCCGAGATCCTCGGCGAAGTCGATCGCCTCAGCGACCGTGTGCGCGATGTGGCTTCTGGCAACGTCGCCACCGAGCTCCAGTACGAGCTGTTTGAAGATCTGGCGGTCCTCGCCCCTGTTGATCGCCTCGAAATTTGCACCGATCAGTTCGACGCCATACTTTTCAAGAATCCCGTGTTGATGCAGTTCGATCGCCGCATTGAGGGCGGTCTGTCCCCCGAGAGTCGGCAGAATCGCATCCGGCTTCTCTTTCGCAATGATGCTTTCGATCACTTGCCAAGTGATCGGCTCAATGTAGGTCGCATCGGCGAAATCGGGATCCGTCATGATCGTTGCCGGGTTCGAGTTGACCAGAATGACTCGAACACCCTCCTCGCGAAGCACTCGACACGCCTGCGTTCCCGAGTAATCGAACTCGGCTGCCTGCCCGATCACGATCGGACCGGAGCCAATGACAAGCACCGAGTTGATATCTGCACGCTTAGGCATTCGACTCCTTATGCGAAAGAACCAGGTCGCGAAACCGGTCGAATAGGTAGTTGGCGTCATGCGGCCCAGCGGCAGCCTCAGGGTGGTACTGCACCGAGAAGGCCGGGATGTCGAGCGCTCGCAATCCCTCAACAACATTGTCGTTGAGGTTGACATGGCTCACCTCCACGCGACCGAACCCAGCCGGACTCTCGCTGACGACACCGATCGGCGCGTCAACGGCGAATCCGTGGTTGTGACTGGTGATCTCGGTACGGCCGGTCACCACGTCGATCACCGGCTGGTTGATGCCGCGGTGTCCGAACGGCAGCTTGTAGGTTCCGTAGCCGAGCGCTCGTCCAAGCAACTGATTGCCAAAGCAAATTCCGAAGAACGGCAGCCCGGCACGCAAGACGCCTTGCAGGAGCTCGACATGCTGATCGGATGCCGCCGGGTCGCCCGGCCCGTTCGAATAGAACACGGCGACCGGCGACAGTGCCAGCAGTTCATCGAGGGTGATGGAGTGCGGAAGCACGTTGACGTCGAACCCGCGGGCAGCGAGATAGTTGATTGTCGAGGTCTTGACGCCGAGATCCAGGACAGCGAGGGTGCCGATCGACTCGCCGTGAGCGGCGATGATGTATCCAGCCGAGGTGGAGACTTCTGCCGACAAACTGCGACCGTTCATGACTTCAGCGGAGCGCACAATTGCAAGTTTCTCGTCGAGCGTCAGCGTGGCATCCGTGCCGCTGAAAACGCCACCGCGCATCGAACCGGCGTCGCGCAATCGGCGCGTCACAGCGCGCGTGTCGATGCCGCTAATTCCGACGACGCCCTCGGTAAGGAGTTGTGCATCGAGCGATCCAGTTGCGCGGTGATTTGAGACGACACGCGACGGGTCGCGAACAACAAAGCCAGACACCCAGATGCGCGAGGATTCAGGGTCTTCTCCGTTGACGCCGGTGTTGCCGATGTGCGGCGCTGTCATCACGACGATCTGACCGGCGTAACTCGGGTCGGTCAGCGTCTCTTGGTACCCCGTCATTCCAGTCGCAAAGACGACTTCTCCGAGCGAGCGACCTTGAGAGCCGTAGGAGCGACCAACAAACGCTGATCCATCTTCGAGCACGAGCCAAGCGGCGGATGATGCGGTCATGATGTCGAGGCCTCCCGGTTGAGCACCCGCTCCAGTGCGGTATCGAACGGGCCAGGCGCGTCGAGCCGAAAGTAGCTGTCAACGAACTGATTGCCCAGGGCCCACTCGACCAAGTGCAGCCCACCAGACTCGACGACGCGATCAATCGTCCAGGTCGCGCGCCGCACTCCCCGAATGCTGGCAGCCTCAAGCCACCAGAGTCGCTCCCCCGGTCGTTCGATGAGCACGCCGTCATCGGTCACGGTGATGGTAGCGACACTTCTGAAGCCAAGCCCGTTGACAGCGATTCGGTTGAGAGGCTCACCCGCGATAGTCGTCGCGACGTACCGCGCTGGGAACACTCCGATGACGGTTCCAGCGTCCACCGGTGGCGGAGGCGGCGCAATGATGCTCGATTGCCGACGCTGCCGCGCCCGCCATCCCAGCACCATCAGCCCAAGTAGGACGACAAGGAGCCCGAGCACCATCATCAGCAGCACCGACCTATCCACGTGACTCCTTCGCGTA
>JBBQLW010000012.1:0-21021 GCA_038328315.1 Actinomycetales bacterium | reverse complement strand
GAGCGCGGCTCCGAGGGCCACCCCGCCTACCCCGATCAGCAATGAACGGCGCGTCAGTTCGAGCACGGTCTATAGCTCCAGTTCCGACCTGCCGAACTTCTCGCGCAAGAAGCGGCTTTGGTCGCTCAGCGCGTCAACATCGCGCGTATACACAGCCGTGCGGATGCGATCGCTCTCCGTGTCGAGAATACTCAATTGCTCGATGAGCTCATCGTGTGCGGTCTTCTTGCCCGCGACCCGGCTCTGCAGGGCAAACGTTCTCGGCAGATTCACGTAGGTCTGGATCGACATTGGCAAATAGTCGATGATCATCCGTTCAACAACGTGACGCTGGTCCGGGGCGCTCGCGAGATCATTCCAGCGAACAACTATCTCGTCGAGAGCGTCGAGGATTCGAGTGAGGATCGTGTTCGCGTCATCCTCAAGGCGGCGCGCCTGGCCTTTCATCGCACGTCGCAGCACCTTCAGTTGTTCCTTCAAGTCGTCGGCAGATGCGCCTGCTCCGAGACCGATTCGCAAGTCGACCCTGTCCCGTGGCGCGACGAGCGCACCAACGAGGTAGCTCGCGCCGACAATGGCTGGCCACAGCACGCCAAGGCCGAACACTAGTTGGGCGCCAATTGCTCCGACCGCAAACACGCTGCCGAGAATGTTCTTCGACGAGCCGAGCCAACGGCCGGGTGCGGTCGCCCAAAAACCGCTACTGGTAGCCACGAATGTCCTGGAACGCTCCCGCAAGATCACCGTTGAGCGCGTCGAACGCTCTGCCGCCGGTGAGTTCAGCAATAGCGGTGAGCTCGTCGACGTTGGCATTGCCGAACAGCACGACAAATGTCGAGATGGATGCGGCGCCAGCGGCGAGCGAGTTGTAGAACCGCTCGAAGTCGCTCGCTGATGCACCGTCGGTGTTCTCGCCATCCGTCATCAACACAATCGACACAAACGTGTCAGGCCGTTCATTCTGCTGTTCGAGAGCGATGACGTAGGCCTCCGCGAGCGAGTTGTAGATCGCTGTGCCGCCGTCGGCGAACAGAGTGTCGGCTTCAGATCGGATCTGTTCGAGGGCGGCGGTCTTGTCCGTGTCCGGAATATCGATAACGATAGGAGTCTCCGGCCCGTCGTTAAAGGGGATAAGGGTAACTCGTTCCCGACTGCGGAATGCAGCAAACCCGCCAGCCGTACTCTCATCCGCTCCGGCCAAATTCTTGAGTGCCTGTTGCAGGGCCGCAAGTCGGTCACCCTCCATCGATCCGCTCGTGTCGAGCACGAAGATCGTTTGCGCTGGCGCCCGTACGGTCTCGAGGTAGGTCGAGATCAGCGTGTTCGCGACATCCAAGGTGTTCGGAAAGGGTGTCTCGAACAGAATCTGATCTGGAAAGGTCGACCCGGTATCGATGCCCGGTATCCCCGGCCGCCGGTTGGTTTCGGCGATGATGCGCTGCTGAATTCGGGGCGTGGTCAGCCAGTCGGTGAGCGTGTCGAAGAGCGGGCGTTTCGTGGCATCCGCCGAACTGAGCAAGGTCAGCGGGTAGTCGCTCGTTACGACACCGTCGGTCGGCGTGATGATCGTGAGCTGCTCGCCGTTTGGGCGCAAGCTGAGAAGCACCGACTCATAGTTGATCAATCCGTCGACGACGTCAGGGGTGGCTTCGAACCGGTCGGCAAGAAACCCGGATGACCCGGCCGTCAGCTTCTGGCCGGAGAAGAAACTCGTCATCCCTGGGGTGACCGACTGGATGTCGGCGTCGGTCAGTGCCGAGCCCGTGCCGGACAGCGCTGTCGCCACCGCGACGAGCGCGCTAAATCCCGAGTTCGATGCAGCCGGGTTCGTCATTCCGTAGGTGAACTTGCCGGCGGATGCCGCAGCTGCCAGTTGCGCCCAAGTGGGAGCCGTGGCATCCCACCCCAAGCGTTGCGCAACCGATGGTTTCAGGCCCATGACGACCGGCGAGGTCATGATCTTCACGCTCGACGAGACGGCCGAGCTCGCTCCGGGCAGCAGCGAAAGATACCGGTTATTCGGGAACCAGATCGCGTCGTACTTGCCGTCAGCGCCGCCGGCTGCCACGCGCTCGGTGCCTTCGAGGGTGCCAACATACTCGAATGCGACCCTGACACCGACTTCTGATGCGGCGCTCTCGAGGATCGGAACCATGTCCTTGACCTCACTGCCTGCGAGGATACGCAGAGTGTTTGCATCATTGGGAAGCCCTCCGTCGGGCGTTGTGCCAAATGGCACGCAACCGCTCAGCGCGAGCGCTGCGGCGACAAGGACCGCGATGGCGGCGACGGGCTTCCTGAGCATGGCTAGTTCGACTCCTCAGGCTTCGCGCCGGCCTCAAGCTGGGCGCTGTCCTCAAGCTGGGCGCTGTCTTTGGGCTTTGCTCGCTCAAGGTAGGCGGTCGCTTCAGTGAGGCGAGCCTGCAACGCGCTTACCGTTTGAGCCATGGTTTCGACCGCCTTGACCTTGTAGCTGTCGACCTGGTCGATGGTGTCGTAGATGTTCTGGAACGCGGTCTCGAGTGACTCGATACTGATGGTCGCCGACGTGGACTGCTCCGCGATCGCGATCGACTGACTCTTGAGCATTTGGGATGTCGCGACGATCAGGTTCGAGGTGGTCGTGTTGAGCGCGGTGATCTGGTCGAGCACGAGTTTCTGGTTCGCGAGCGCTTGGGCCACGATGACGGCGGTGCGCAATGCCGAGATCGTTGTGGTCGACGCGCGTTCGACCCCCTTGATGAGCTCGACGTTGTTCTTGCGCACGACGTCAAGTGCTAGGTAGCCCTGTGCACTGACGGCCAGTTGGGTCAAGAGGTCTTGGTGCTTCTGGCGGATGACAAACAGTAAGTCGGCGGTGAGGGTGTCTGCCTTTCTGGGGTCACTCACGCGCACGTCGTCAATCTGATCAACGAGCTGGGCGTCAAGAGCGCTCGTGAGCACGGCGTACTCCTGCAACTTGTTCATCGTGTCCCACAGCCGGACCTTTTCGCCTTCGACAGCGGCGTTGTCCTTAAGGAGGGCATCCTGGCCGTTCTGGAGGGCGTGGAGGATCTTGTCCAACTGGGTCTGGGCGGATGCGTACTTGGCGAAATAGCTGCGAATCTTGTCGCGGAACGGAATCAGGTTGAGCAGGAACTGCCCAAGGCCGCCTTCCTGTTTCGTGGGATCCAAGTCTTCGATGGTGAGGCGCAATTCGACGAGCGTGTTCGCGACCTTGCGCTGGGCATCCGCTTCATCGCCGCTGCCCTTCGCGGCAGCGAGCGCGGCGACCGGGCGCTCCAGCATGCGGTTCGTAACGGCAGCCGAGCTGCGAATCTCGTCACGCCCCATTGCCGAGACGTCATTGATCTTCTTCAAGAACTCTGGCGCGTTCGGGTCTTTGTCGATGAGGTCGGCGATGAAGGCCTTGGCCCGTTCGGCGAGTTCCATGCTGCGAGCGTCGTCGATGGGCATCATGGCGCTCGCTTGCGCGGTGCCAACATTGGGTACCGGTGCCGGTGGAACCAGCACGAGGTCCGACTGCACCTCAGGCGGTGGCGGGCTAGCTGGAGTGGTGGACGCTGTCTTCAGGTCGAGCGGTGAGTCTGACATGATGCTCCTTCTGGCGTTCGCGGATTACCCGTTGACGTCGGTTGTGGCGGGTGGTGGGGTGTCGTAGCGCGTCGCGATTTCGGTGATCATCGATTCGAGTGTCTCGTAGCTTGGCGGTTCGATCACGTTCACGAGCGACGGAGGCACGGCGAGGCCGTTTGCCTTGAGGGTCTCCGAGAAGACACTCGCATCGGCTGGCCGGAAGCCGTACTTGGCTGAAAGGCTTGCGAGACGCGGATCGCTGATCATCAACTCGCCAATTCGCTTACCTGCGTCGCTGAGCGGCACAACAGTGTGCTTGGAGAAAACGGTAGGTTGCGGGTACATGAGCAGCATGTCGTCTGTGATGGCGTTCTTGCCGGTCTCACTCATCTGGCGGCCGAGGAACTGGGCTTCGTACACCATCACGATCGGTTTCGAGCCGATGCCTTGGGAGAGGTAGTCCTCGAACGGCGCTTCCGATGAGGACGCTGAGAACCCCTGCTCAAGAAATAGCGCTGCCATCTGATCGATGACCGCAGCTTCGGCCCCGGGCGAACTGACAATCTCGTTGCCATTCGCAACGTAGCTCGCCATCGAGAGGTACATCGCGGCCGAATTCGACTGGCGGATGTCTGTGCTTGAGATCAGCGCATTGCGCGAGCTTGGATACAACTCAGCTGCTCCCGGTAGGTCGCTCCAGCGGATGCCGGCTTGGGCTGCGGCGAGGTAGGCGGCCATGTCGAGTTGCCACGTGCCAGCGGCATCCTGCGATGCTATGCCGGCCGCCTCAAGAAGCGTGACGATCGGTTTGAACGTCGCAATCGCCATGGGAGAAAAGAACGGCGCATAGACCGTCGAGGCACCGGTTTCACGCTTGATCTTCTCGGCGGCAGGCGCTGACGAAGGGAATACGAAGTCGACGTCGGTCAGGTCTACTGTCGTAGCAATCTGGCGAGAGCCGGCTGTCGTGATCTGCACGTCGAAGCCGCTCTCGGCGAAGATGGCTTGCACTTCGGGATCTTCGAAGAACGGTTTCTTCTCAGACCCGATCACACCGGTGACGACGGTGAGTTGGGTGGTTGGGATCAGACCGGGTGTGTCAGCCCCGAATAACCGCCCGACGAGCACGGCGACCACGATCCCGATAATGAGAACGACGGCAAGCATGAGGCCGATGACGCGCTTTGCCACTGGACTCATGACTGACACCGTACCGCCAGCAAGCAAACAGTTCATAGCCGATCATGGATTTCTCGGTCGCCGTTCGCTCTGCGCGCACGAGCGCCAGCACGAGCTCCAGCGCCAGCGCCAGCGCCGGCTCCAGCGCCGGCTCCAGCACCAGCACCTGCACCTGCACCTGCACCTGCACGGTGCTGCTATTCGCGCGCGAGCTCGAGCAGCGCACGACTTTTCGAGCGAAGGGGTATCGGTGTGCGCGTTGCATCGATCGCCTGTGGCGGGACGAGCAGGTAGTTGTTGCCTTCGCGCACCACTTCCCAGCCGTTATTGTGCACCAGCATGTGGTGGAATCGGCACAGCAGCACCCCGTCGGCGATGTCTGATCGCCCTTGATCGCGCACCCAGTGTTTGATGTGATGTGCCTCTGTCCACTCGGGCGGTCGCTCACAGCCGACCCAGATGCACCCGCCGTCGCGTGCCGCGAGAGCGACCCGCTGCGCCGGCGTGAACAGGCGCGCCTCACGGCCGAGGTTCAATACTTGGCCGTCGTCGAACGCGATTGCCACTGTTCCTTCGGAGCACGCGATGCGCTCAACTGTCTCTATGGAGACCGGTAATTGCACGCCCTCGAGGTAACCGCGGCCTTCGCGCCGTTTGACCGTCTTGAGCGTCGTGACAACGCGCACGGCGGGCTGGCGCGAGCCAATGGTGCGACGCACTCCTGGGCGCACCGCGCGTAGATCGGCTTCGACGCCGACCCGCAGGAGCTGCACGAAGGAGTCGTGCGCGTATTGTTCGAGCGTTCGAGGGTCGGCCGCGATCGAATCCGCCCATACCCGATCGTCGTCGGCCACGAATCGCACCCCACCGCGTCGCGGAGACGTGAGTTTGTCGTACACGTCGTCGAGATACGCGCCGGACTCGAGGTCGGTGTCGATGATGTACCGGCGCTGGCCGTTCGGTCGAATGAGCCGCCGCACAGCTCGCTCCTCACGGATGGCTTGCTCGCGGGTCGCAACGCCGGCAATGTCGAGTTCGTCGCGGAGTTCGCGAGCCCGTCGAAGGAACGCATCGGCGTGTAAGTCTGGCTCCTCGGACAACAGCTGGCCGACCGCACCCTGCAGGTCAGCGACACTGACCGATGCGGTCGGCGAGCCGAGCCCGGACCGGATCGCCTTGGCGGCGTCGACGGTGAGAGTGCCAGCGCGCACGGCGGCGCCGATCTCGCTGAGCCACGATTCGTAGAGCTCAGCATCTGGAGCGTCGTGCACCATAGCGCCGACCTGCACGAGAGTTGCGGCATCCCGAGCAGTCGACCCGGTCATGTGTTGTACGAGGGCCTCTGGAGTGCGGAAGCCCGTTCGCTGGGCGAGCCCGGTGTAACCAAGCTCGTGACGAGAGCGGTGCTTGACCTCCCCGGCGACCAGCGACGCACACGCGTCGATCGCTCGCCGAGCGTCGGCAAGCGTTCGCTGCACCGCGAGCAACTCGTCGTCGCCGAGTGGGCGGACCGCCGAGACATCCCGAGGCAAATCTGCCGTCGATGACGCGACAGCATCGAGCGATGCTGTGAACGTGTCTTCGATGGTTGGCATACCGCTATTGTCGCAGAATCGAACATAGATGTGAATACCCCTCGTGAATCTGTGGGTAAGTTTCGAGAGCCTTGGCTGTGGAGGAGAGGTCGTGAGGAGAGGTCGCGGCGGCACCTAGAATCGATCCAGCAGGGCCGGCTGCTTCCGAGGCTTGGGAGCACGGTTAGCACGGTGGGCACGAACAAACGGTACGCGGACAGCATCGACCGCAGGGCGCAAGAAGGCGCGCCGCGGCATCCGGAGCAGCAAGCACAACCGCGCGACTGGCAACCGCCTTGGCCACCAATCCGCATCGCGGAGGCCGAATGGATCGTGATGCGCGACGCGAGGAACGAGCCAGCAGCGGTGATTCGCGCTGTACGGATCGGCCCGCGCAACGAACTGTTCTATCGCGTCGTCAGCTGGGCACCAACGTCTGACGGCCGCGCCCTTGTTGGGTACTACGCGACGCTGCAGTTGGCCGACCGGGCAGTGTTGTTCCGGCCGGCGAACGGTGCACCGCAACCCAGCCGCTGAAGGACCGTGCGAATTCAGCAACGCACCAACGTAGCAACGCACCCACGCACCCACGCACCGCAGGGTTCGGTGGGCACCGGCCGCGGATGTCGTCGCCGTGCGGACGCACTGCCGTTTACAGTAAGGCCAACACCCGTGTGCGCCAACGAACCGAAACTACGCCAGCATGAAGCAACCACGGCCCAGCAAAGGGGACAACGTGACGCGATTGTTCCGAAAGCTCAATCTCAAGGACGTTGCACAAATCCTCGTGCTCAACGCGCCTGCGAGTTTTGAGACCGAACTTTCGGCTCTCAGCGGAGTTGAGATCGTGAGAGACGCGGATGAGATTGAGCAGGTTGCCTTCGTTCTCGCGTTCGTGATGACTCAGGTCGAAGTAAACGCGGTGGCGACAACGGTTGCGAAGAAGATTCTCGGGGACGGAGTCTGGTGGTTTGCCTACCCCAAAGCGAGTTCCAAGCGGTATCGCTGCGATTTCAATCGCGACACCGGTTGGCGGGTGCTTGGCGACCTCGGATTTGAGGGAGTGCGCCAGGTTGCGATCGACGACGACTGGTCCGCGCTCAGGTTTCGACGAGTCAAGTTCGTTCGAACGATGTCTCGCGACACGACCCGTGCCATGACTTCGCAGGGAAAGGCGCGAGTTTCCGCGAGCAACGAAACGTAGGTCAGGCTGGGCCCGAGCCAGTCGACGTGGCTAAATCCCTTGCGCCAGACGCGTTCGTGCTCGGGCAACGAGAATCGCGAGAGAGATCGCCAGCAGGATGTCGCGAGCTTGCCTGCGCTCGCGGTCGCCGGGGCGGATGCCGTGGGCGGCCGGGAAAGTTTTGGGTTTGCTGTAGACAGCGAGCAAGAGTTTGGTGAGAGTTGAAGAACACCTTAATAGATCGGGAAGGGCCCTCTGATGCTCCACGTGGATATGCCAACAGAAGAAACGGTGCGCCAACTTGCAGCACACCGCGAGCCGTTCAGCGTTTCGATCTACCTCCCAACGAGCCCGCTACCGAGCGAGTTAGAGTCGGCCAGAATCGAATTGCGAAATCAGGTGGCCGTCGCTGCGGACCAGCTAAAAGACGCTGGCGCCAGCCGCGCCGCCATCGAGGAGCTTGAGGATGCGATCGCGGACCTCGTCAACGACCGCCAGTACTGGGCGCACCTCTCCCACACCCTCGTGATCTTCGTGACCGCTGGCCGAGTGCAGTCGTTCCGACTGCCGAACCGACTGCCCGCGGCAGTAGAGGTGTCCGATCGGCTGCACATCAAACCGCTCCTTCGAGCACTCACCTTTCCACAGGCTGCGTTCGTCCTCGCGATCTCACAGAATGCCGTGCGACTGGTTGAAGTCAGTGCGGGAGAGGGCGCGTACACCGTACACATCGCTGATCTCCCCGACGATGCGGCAAGCGCGGTCGGATTGCCATCGATCGGTGGCCGCTCCGCGTCAGGTCGGATTCAGGGCTCCGAGGGTCAGAAAGTACGACTCGGTCAGTATGCACGGGCAGTGGATGCCGCGATCCGCCCGATCGTGTCCGGCACGGGTATCCCGCTCATCATTGCCGCCGCCGAACCTCTCACTGACATCTACCGCATGTTCAACAATTACCCCGGCCTCACGGCACAGACCATCGATGGAAACCCCGACCAGGTCAGCGACGAAGACCTTGCCGCGAGCGCTCGAACGATCCTCGATGAGGTCTACGCCACTGAGCTCGCCGAACTCAGCGAAGACATGACCTCTCGTTTTGCGCACGGTCGCGCCGTGGAAGATCTCAGCGACATTGCTCGCGCGGCCACGTTCGGGGCAATCAGCACTCTCATCGTCGACATGGACCACTTCGGCTCAGGCACGATCGACGAGACCACCGGGGCAATCACGTTCAGTGATGTCGATGACGCCGCCAATTACGGCCTCATCGACGAGGTCGCGCGGCGTGCGCTGCTATCCGGAGCGCGGGTTCTCGTTGTTCGCGGCGATGACGTGCCGGGAGGCGGGCCGGCTGCCGCGAACGTGCGGTTCGCTGTTTAGTGCGTGGATTTCGGCGCGACACGGGACTCGAGCAGCGCGAGCAGGTGCGCTGAGATTCGAACTAGGTACCGTCTCGCGAGTCGCTCAAGCCGACGCCTTCCCACCCGAACTCAGAGAACGTGGCTCGTGTTCCGTTCCCGGCGGGCGACTGGGCAGCGATACCGACGTGAAGCGGGGTATCGCTGATCTCGCCGAGGGTGAAGTAGCGGGCGAGATCCCAATGGCGGCCGTCGCTCGACGAATGAAGCGCGAACGTTCGGCCCATCCGCGAGATACGCAGATGGATGTCGTCACCGACAAGATATGTGCTGTTTGCATCGTCGGATTGATCCCTCGTGACAACGGTGACCACCCGCGTGCGCCCAACGGGGTCGACCTCTGCGCAGATTTTGAACCACGACTGATCATTGAAGTACCCAACAAGCACGCCGGAGTCGAACTTCTCTTGGAAGTCGACCTTCACTTTCGCGCGGAACTGGAAGTCGCCAGTTGTCTGGAACGCGAACACACTGGCAGACATCACCAGACCATCGGAGCTCGGGTCAGCGAACAGGTCGTCGCCCGCGTGGGCAGTGAGTCGGACCGTGCCCGGCTCGACCTCCTGGACATCCGCGTGATCCTGGCTTAGAGAGTTGAGCGGGTTTGGAAGGGCGGCGATACTAATGCTGGTCATGGGGTGACCTCTCGTTGTCGTGATGTGTTGGTCTGGAGTTCAATCGAGGATTGCCGGTTGACTGACGCACCACGAGAAGTGGCTCCGGCGAGCGGACCGTAGCGTGGGTGACGGTCGAATCCTCATCCGTGAGGCGCGCTACCGCCGCCGCACCCAACTCGCTGAGCGGCATTCGCACAGTGGTGATCGGAGGCCAGGTGGCGTCCGCGTACCAGACATCGTGCAGAGCGACGATCGAGATGTCTGTCGGCACCCGCAGGCCAAGCGCATGAATCGCTGCCAAGACGCCGAGGGCCGCGTTGAGATTGGCGACGACGATTGCGGTGGGCAACGAGTCGTGACTCGCGAGCGCTTCCATCGCGGCCCGGCCGTCCGCTCCCGAATAACCAAAGGAGGTGATCCAGCGGTCCTGAATCGGTAGCCCAGCCTCGCGGATCGCGGCCCGAAAACCAGCTTCACGTCGTTGGCCGGTGGCGCTGCTGCGATGTCCGCCGACAAAACCGAGCTGGGTGTGACCAAGGCCAAGGAGGTGCTCAACCGCGGTGCGGATGCCACCGGCGTCGTCGAGCACCACCGTGCTGAGCGGCCCATGATCTTCCGAGTTGATCACTACGATTGGCGTTCTGCCGATTGCCATCGACTCCACATCAATGTGCGGAGGCCCGTCAGGCAGCTGCAGAATGACGCCGTCAATCCGTGCCTCCCCGACCATCTGACGCAACCAGTCGCTGCCGTCAGTCAGTCGCTCGGCGCGGGCAAGCACAATCGCAAGCCCGCGGGATGCCGCTTCATCCTCCGCTCCGCTGGCCAATTCTGCGAATACCGCGCTCGTGACATCCGGCACGACGAGCGCGATCGTGCGGCTGCGCGAGGTGCGGAGCGCGCGCCCGGCATGATTGGGCACATAAGCAAGATCCCGTGCGGCCGCAACGACACGTTCTCTCGTCGCTGCGGATACCCGTAACGTCGAGTCGCCAGACAGCACTCGTGAAACCGCAGACGCCGAGACACCCGCGAGTGCAGCAACATCGCTGATCTTGACCATTGCTCCGCACGCCCATCGCTAGAGACGCACGACCTCGTTCGACTCCATTGAACGGTACAGCGCAGCGACGAGTTCGATCGTTCTCACGTTGTCACTGACGGCGCTGCGAGGCGTCGAGCCCGTCGCGATCCCATCCAGCACCGAGCCCATGGTTCCAATAAACGCGTGCGGAAACCAGCGCAGGGTCACAGGATATGGCACCCAGCCATCCGTGCCGACCACCGTGCTGGTCACCTCGAGTGTGTCCGGCCGACCGTTCGGATAGTCATACATGAGGCCAAGTGTTCCGCGGATTGCCCCCTCGGTTCCTTCGATCCGGAACTCCGCTGTGCTGTCGCCACCGGGGTTCATGTGGTTCGAATAAACGAGCGCCGAGCTGCCGTTCGAGAACCGGTAGCTGCTCGTCGTTCGGGTCTCGCCGACCGGGTATTGGCCTGGGACTCGCCCGCCGTCGGCGTACACCGAAGTTGGTTCGCCCATGAACCACCGGACGACATCGTGGTAGTGAATCGAGTGCACCATCATCTCGAGGCGCTCCATGTTCTTGGTCCACTCCCACAGTCTCCAATCCGAGAATGCATTGAGCGAGAGGGTGAATGAGGTGAGCGTTCCGAGCCAGCCGAGCTCGACCATCCGGTGTGCAGCAGCGACGCCCTCGTCGAAACGCAACTGCTGGTTCACGGCCGCCACGACACCTGCCTCAGCCGCGAGCGCCGCCAACTCCCTGGCCGTTTCGGGATCTAGGGCGAAGGGCTTCTGAGCCAGGATGTTCTTGCCTGCGGCAGCTGCCGCTCGGAATATCGGCGGCTGCGCTGCGACCGGAACGGCGATGTCGACCACCCGCACGCGCTCATCGGCAAGCAACTCGTCAAGGTTCGCGTATACCCGTGGGATGCCGTGGCGGTCAGCGACCTCGTGGGCTCGGTTCAGGTCCACATCAGTGATCCCAACAACTTCGAGGCCGGCGAGCTTGTAGGCCGGCAAATGCTGGCCATCAACGATACCGCCAGCCCCAACTACCGCAATCGGGAGCTTGTGCGCCTCCGGCACCACAAGCTTGCAGTGGTCAGAGATGTCGGTGAAAAAATCAATCATGATTGCGCCCTCGCGGTCACCGGGTCACGGTATTTCACCGTCTGAAGGTGTTCGCAATAAAGAACGATTTGCTCGTCGTCGGCCCGGAACACCTCATACGAGACAGTGAAAAGCCCCATCTCGTCATACTTCGGCTCCTTGCGGAGGAGCGTGCGCATCGTATAGATGGTGTCGCCGATGAAGAGCGGCTTGATGAACCGCAAACGGTCGTAGCCGTAGCTGAAGGTGTTGACGTTGTTGTGAGCCATGAGCCCCATCCCGTAGCCGAACACGAGCGCCCCCGGCACGATTCGGCGGCCGAAGAGCCCCTCGTCACGAGCAAAGATTTCGTCGGCGACATACGGATGGAGGTCAACGAGCATGCTGCTGAACATCATCACCTCGCCCTCGGAGATGGTACGCCGGATCGAGCGATCGACCTCACCGACCTCGTAGTCCTCGTAGAGTTTGACGTCCTGATTCCAGACCGGTACCGCGTGTCGCGCTGCCGGATCGGAGTTGGGGTTCTTCACTTGGCTGCCTCCTGATTGCTGAACTCCGCACGGATCGCCTCGGTGTGCTGACCAAGGTGCGGGGCGCCTCGACCGTTTTTGAGCGGATGCCCGTCGAATCTGACCGGAGCACGCACGGTCTGGATCTCGACGGGTTCGCCGCCATCCGCCGCTGGCCGCGTTACGCGTTGAGTCATGTCGAGGGCGAGAAAGCCCTCGTGATCAACGAGCTCCGGCAGCGTCATGACTGGCGCGCACCAGACATCCGCGGCGTCCAGAATCGCCAACCAGTGCTCGGTCGATCGCGTCGCGAGATGCACGGCAAGGGCTTTGGTGATCGCGGTCTGCTCCGACCACCACGTATCCGGGTCGATGTACTGCTCCAGCTCGGCCAGCCCGATGAGCGCGCCGAGCTCAGGTACCGGGGTCATTGCAATAGCTAGGTACCCATCTGCAGTTGGGTAGAGACCGTACGGAGCTTGGAGGAAGGCGTGCGCCGTGTTTCGCGCGCCGCGCTTGACCACGATCGACGGGTCGCCGAGGTGCGCACTGAGCAACTCGAACTGCAGATCGAGCATCGATTCGAGCAGGCTCGTGTCGACACGTCCGCCGAGGCCGGTACGCTCGCGGCGCAGCAGCGCGGCCGTGATTCCGCTCGCGAGATGGATCGAGGAAATGATGTCGGCAATTGCAACGCCGACGGGAATCGGTGGATCGTCGGCGCTGCCGTTGAGCCATGGCAGTCCGGACAGCGACTGGGCGAGCAGGTCCTGCCCTGGGCGATCCTTCCACGGCCCATCGCCACCGTAGCCACTGACGCTCGCGTAGATGATGCCAGGGTTGATCGCCGCGACCGCGTCGTACCCGAAGCCGAGCCGCTCCATGATTCCGGGGCGGAAGTTCTGGATGATGACGTCGGCTTTCGCGACGAGTGCTCGCACCCCGACGAGGTCATCCTCGCTTTTGAGGTCGGCCGCGTAGCTCTCCTTGTTGCGATTGGTGATGTGAAACGAGAGGGTGTCGCCGTCCTTGACGACCCCCGCGAAGGCGAGCCGTCGACCGATGTCACCACCCTGTGGTCGCTCGATCTTGATCACGCGAGCACCGAGGTCGCCCAGCCGAGTCGCCGTCATCGGCCCCGCGAGAAACTGGCTGAAATCGAGAACGAGCGTGCCTTCGAGAGGGAGGGGTGCGTTCACGAGACATCCAGCGTGTAGGTGCGGATGGCTGTGCGGTAGAGGATGTCATCCTGCTGCTCGGTGCTGAGGTGGGCGATGACCTCGCGCTGAGCGCGCCACACCCCGGCGAAGTCGCCAGCCAGAATCGACACGGGCCAGTCGCTGCCGAGCATCACCCGCGCTGAGCCGAACTTCTCGACGGCGTGATCGACGTATGGCAGCCAGTCCTGCCAGGTCCAGTCCGGAGCAGAGGCCGTGTTGAGTCCAGAGAGCTTAACGCTCACGTTGGGGCGCGCCGCGACCCCAGCGATCAGCGAGGCCCACGGCTCCCAACCCTTACCCGCGATGTCGGGCTTAGCAAGGTGATCGAGCACAATCGTGAGCTCCGGATGCCGGCCGGCCAGCTCGGCAAGCATCTCGAGGTGCTCTGGCACGACGCTCACGACATCGAACGCTAACCCGCGCTGTGCGAGTAGCCGGAGTGAGGCATCCACCGAATCCTGCAGTAACCAGCGAGGGTCGGCGTAGGCGTGATTGAGAACACGGATGCCGCGCACCACCGGTGAGCCAGCATAGAGGTCGAGCGCCGCCTCAGCCTCGGCTGGGCGATCGAGGGGAGCCCAAGCGACAACACCGCGCACGACGGGAACGCGAGCCGCGACGGAGAGCATGTAGAAGGTGTCTTCGTAGCTGTCAGCCGCCTGCACCAGCACGGTCGCCGTGATCCCAGCGGCCGTGACATCCGCTGCCACATCCTCTGGTCCAAAGTCGGCGTTCAACGGCGGGACCGCACTGAGCCAGTCGTAGTTTCGCTCCGAAGGCTTCCACAGGTGCTGGTGGGTGTCGATCATCTGGGCGGGCTTGTACAGGTCAGTCATTTCTCACTCCCGGCTCGGCGATTTACTAGATAGATGTGGACAAAAGCAATGACGACCTCACCGCGCTGATTAACGACCTCGACTTGCTCATCGGCGATACCGAAGAGGTCTGGTCGTTTCGCGTGCTCCCGCAATGTGACAATCTCGCTACGCGAGGTGATGGTGTCCCCGATGTGTACGGGGCGGATGAACCGCACCCGGTCGTAGCCGTAGCTCATCGCCTCTTCGTTGATCTCGCCGGCGAGCATGCCAACGGCCATCGAGAGGATGAGTGTGCCGTGGGCCATCCGCTGACCTCCGGGCAGCGACTTCGCGAACTCGGCGTCCATATGGTGCGGGTAGAAATCACCGGTCTGGCCGGCGTGCAGCACGATGTCGGCCTCGGTCACGGTGCGCCCGTGGCTGCGCCGGGTCGAGCCAAGAACGTACTCCTCGAAGTACGTCATCCAACGCCGCCCGTGATCGGCTTGCCCACAAGAAGATCGGGCAGCCGCTCGATCGCATCAAGCACCGCGGCGTCCACTCGACGCGCAAGGATCGCGTCTCGCACGAGGTGCGACAAGGCCAACTGGAGGTCTGGCCAGCCAGCAACACGCGGGCGCACCCACGCGCGCTCAAGGGTTCTTAGGGTGTTGCGGAAGAACCCGTGAGTCGCAGCGTTCGTCGCCGCACTTCGCCAAGCGCGCAGGTTTCCCGGCTGGCCGCCGCCGGCGGTGTATGGCCCGCTTTGCACCTCGGCACCCGCGAGCGTTGCCGCGACGGCGATGGCAAGTTCGGGATGCTGCGTGCTGGCGGAGACTGCTATCCCCGCTCCGCCGAGAGTCGATCCCGCACTGAGCCCATCGAAGGATGGGAGGTCGTCGTAGGCAAGCAACCGATCGCGGAAACCCGAGCGTGAGTAGTTCGTGTACCCGAAGAGCGCAACGCCAACGGTGTAGTCGCTCTCGTCGGAGACGAGTGCCTCTGCTACGTCGATGGGATTCGCGTCTGCACACCACGCGGGCACGCGGTCGCTCAGTTCAAGCATGAATTCGATGATTTCGGCAGCGACAGTGCGGTCAAGGAATGGTCCAGCGCCGACAAGGGACGCGGCGAGCGGGGCACCGCGTTGCGCCAAGAGGGTCGCGAACGTGCTGAAGGCGTCCACCGGCTTGTACGGCCACAGCACGGTACCGGTCTGAGCCTGCTCAAGCACATCACTCCAAAAGGTCGGCGCTCCATCGGCGCGATCGGGGCGATAGGCGCACACTTGGGCTGCGGCGTCGAGCCCGAGCGCCCACTGAGCGTCTCGGTAGCGGTACGACTCGTGAGATCGACCGACGCTCTCCCTGGCGAGTTCATCAATGCCGGGCACCGCGTCGAGTGGCAGTAACGCGCCGGCCTCGACGGCATCCGGAACGTGCGGGTGATCGATAACCATCACATCGAACTCGTGCGCGAAGTCGGCAACGTGCTGGTCGCCGAACGCCAACAACGAGCGGGCTTCCCATTCGATGGTGACGCCGTGGCGCTCGATCAGCAGCGGGTCGGAGGCGCGGAGGCCGTCCACTCCGCGCGGGTGATCCCAAGTCATCCCCTGAAGGAGCACCGGCGTTTCATTCGACGTCGCTGTCACAAGCCCAACCCTATGGTTAATCGATTTACCATGTCAACGTACAATCGCATACTCAGAGGATGCGGTGGCGATCCCAGACCGACCGCAGAGATTCGCCGGCCAACAGTTCTTTCAGCACCGTCGATTCAGCTGCGGCTCTTTTGCGCGCGGCAGCGAGCACTTCTTGCTCCTGCGCCTGAGGAATAACCGCGACGCCATCGTCATCAGCCATCACCAAGTCACCGTTTGCGATCAATGCGCCACCGATCGTCACGGCGCCGCGCGACTCGACGAGTTGCATGCGGCGGCGGTAGTCGATCGGACGGTGAGAGCGGGCAAAGGCAGGGAATCCGAGCCCCGCGATCTTGAAGGTATCGCGCAGATTGCCGTCAGTTACGATACCGACGCCCCCGGCGCCAATCGCTGCAGCGCTGAACAGCTCCCCCCAGAACGCGGAGGCGTTGCTTTGATTCGTCGCGAGCACAGCGAGTTCCCCGCGCTGCAGTCCGCTGATGAAGTCGATCGCGGCACCGTAGGGGTCATCGGGGTTGTCGTTCGAACTGGGGACGAAGCGGGCGGTTGCCGCGCGACCAAAGGCACGGGATCCGGCCACGACCGGGATCAGCCGGTGCTCGAGCACTTGCGAGCGCAGTCCGCACTCGTCGAGTGCGTCACTGAGCATCGCCGTGGTGAGCCGCTCGTCGCCCGGCTGCTGTTCGAACGCAACCATCAGTCGGTGTGGAAGATCTCGGGAAGGTCCTTCCACCACTCCCCATCGGCACGATCCTCGACGGGACGCTGAAGCGGCTTGCAGACATCCCACCACTCCTGAGTTACCGGGTCAGCCGCCATCGCAGCCATATCGCCGTCGAAGTCGTCGCCGTCGTATTCCATGTACGAGAAGAGCAGTTCGTTGTAGCGGTAGATCGAGTAGTTCACGATGTTGCTTGCCGAGATGCGCTCAAGTACCGCTGGCCACACCGCGGCATGCAACTCCTCATAGCGCTGGACGCTTTCTGGCGGTAGCCCGATCACCGATGCCATGCGTTTCATGCGATTCCTCCTCTAGATGGTTGATTCAATTGCTCTGCAACCCAGCCCATGGCCTCGCGAACGTCACACGCTTCGTGAGCGAACCGGCCACTGTCCATCGAATCGTCTGTTGGAGCGTGAGTGACGACATCCTCAACGACATCACCGCCACGCTCGCGTAGCTGTGTAGCAAGTCGATGTGAATGGGCGGTGCGCTGGTGTGGGATCACGGTGTCGAACGGCGACCACGCGATCCGAACGGGTACCCGGGCGAGACTATCGACGTAGTCGAATGGCGAGCGGGCACGATATTCGAGCGGCAGCTCGCGCGGCGAACCGCCGACCTCCGTGCTGATCATTTCGGCGAGGCTTGGCTCGCCGTCTGGCGAATCCGCGGCGCTCAGGTCAGCGTGCCAATAGGCGAGATCCACAATCGGATTGACAGCCCACACGGCGCCCACTCCTTCCGGATGCTGGCCGGCGAAGACGAGCGCCTCAAGGCCGCCCATCGACAGGCCGCCGGTGCCGATGCTCGTCAGAGCGAACCGGTCTCGCAGCGACTCGCTCACAGTCCAGACCGCGTCGAGATGACCTTTCCAAGCAAGCGAGACACCGTCGAGCTCGCGACCTCGCGACCGCGGCGCCAGCACCGCAAGTCCGAGCGCTTCCGCACTCGAAGCGGCTCCTGTGAGCGGCCGTGTCAGGTATTCGCCGTCGGTGCCACCGTGCATGACAAGCTCGGGCCGGGATCCAAACGGGTGAAAGAGCACGACCAAGCCGCGAACATCCCCGCTCGGAACAAACAGGAGATACTCCCGAGGTTCGTTGATAGCGTCCGCGACATGCAGAGTGTGGACCCCCGGCCCCAACTCTTCGCTCACAAAATCTCCACCGTCGCGTTGTCGATCGCGTCCCAGTCGTAGACAGCACCGAGGCCAGGCGTTGTCGGCGCGTAGGCGTAGCCATCCCGAATGTCGAGCGGTTCGGCTAGCCCGAACGCGAAGTCCTCGAGCGGGTACAGCAGCTCGAACCATCCGGTGTTGTTCATGGCCAAAGCAGTGTGCAGATTGGCGAGTTCAATCGGATGGTAGATCGCAGTGTGAAGCTCGCAGGTCATGCCGAACGCCTCCGAAAGACGGGCGACTTTCAACGCCCCCGTGATGCCACCGCGCCAGGAAGCGTCGGTCCTCACGATGTCCACCGCACCGCTCGCGATGAACTGGGCAGTCAAGTGGCTCCCACCCGCGATCGTCTCCGTGCCGGCAATTGGGATGTCGAGCTTCTGGCGCAGCTTGATGTACGACTGCATGTCGTAGTCGTAGAACGGTTCCTCGAACCAGAGATAGCCGAGCGACTCCAAGAAGCGGCCGACGCGCAGCGCCTCCTCATAGGTGTGGGTCGCCACCGGGTCAGCCATGAGGGGGAAGTCTGGACCGACCGCATCTCGAACCGCGGCATACACCTCTATGTCGAGCGACGCCGGTGCCGGTGGGTGCACCTTGTAGCCGCGGATACCGCGTGCCTTCACCTCGAGCGCCTGTGCCGCGTACTCTTCCGGCGTGCTCAAGAACATCGAGCTCACGTAGAGCGCGCGGCGGTCGGCTGCCGTGCCGATCAACTCGTGGATCGGCAGGCCCGCCCGAATGCCCGCGATGTCCCAGCACGCGATATCGAACGGGCCGAATGCGTAGATCGGCGAGTGATTCCAGCGCCGGTCGAACCAGCGGAACTCCTGCGCGTTCTGCTCGCGCGCCATCGGATTGCGCCCGATGAAGAACGGCTTAACCTGGGCAAAAGCCCGCGCGGTGATCCTCGCGTCGAGACCGCCGGACCCGAATGAGACTCCGGTGATGCCCTCGTCGGTCTTCAGCGAGACGACCACGACATCCGGAGCGCTACCGCCGCGCAGGTTCGCGCCATCGACCGCATCGATCGCTGCGCCCTTCAATACGCTCGGGCTACAGGCGCGGATTTCAACCTCGGTGATCTTCATGTGCGCAGGTTCCTTTTCTGTCAATCAGCGAGGGCGGCTGCAAGGGCAGCCGGTGGACCGTCGATCCAGGTCTCCTCGAAGCCGACCCCCGGCAGCTTCGGTGCGTGCGTGTCGCCGGAAGCGTCAACGTCGGATGGGCGACGCACCGGATTGGAGTCGATGAGGGACTCGTAGTACGTGGTGTTCGAGATCGCCATGCACAGGTGCCGGTTCGCGACACCCGGTCCATGCACCTCCGCTCTGAGCAGGAAAGCGTCTGCGAGGTGAGCGGTGCGCATCGCGCCGGTGAAGCCGCCGCGCAGCCCAGTGCTCGTGCGAACCGCAGCCGCGCATCCGGTTGCAATGAAGTCAGCGGTCTTCATGTGCGATCCCTCGGCAACCTCGGCGACGATCAACGGCACATCCACTCGCTCGGCCAGCCACGAGTATGCGGTGACGCTGAACTCTCGCATCGGTTCCTCGTACCAGAGGTAGTCGGCCGCTGCCAGGGCTTTGCCGAGATAGGTGGCGTCGAGAAGGTCGAAGCCGGCAGATCCGTCATACATGAGCGCGACATCCGGCCCGACATGCTCGCGCAGAGCCTCGCAGAGCCTCGAATCTCGGTGCGCATCCCCCCACGCGTGGAGTTTGATCGCTGTGTAGCCGAGCCCAAGACACTGGTCGGCGACGTCGAGGTATTCCTCGATAGACCCGAAGGTGACCGTCGATGCGTAGGCCGGCAGCGATTCACGATAGGAGCCGAGCAGCTGGTAGACCGGCATCCCGGCCGCCTTGCCTGCGAGATCCCAGAGGGCGACGTCGATCACGCCCTGCACAAAGACCGGGAACCGGTCGATGCGGTCGAGCTCCCAGATTCGCTCCCACAGGAACTCGCGGGCAATGGGGTCGCGACCAATCAGTTCCGCGCGGATGCGGCGGTCGACGACATCCTGCAGCATCGCCCCGCGCAGCGCGAAGGCAATACCCGACACACCAGCGTCGGTGTGGATCACGAGCCACGCGCCATCCGCTTGCGGCTCCGATCCCGGGAGCCCGGCACGCCAGACAAACGGTGGCTCGTATGCTGGCACGTTCACGCGCACGACGTCGACAGCGGTAATGATCATTGGATGCTCGTTCTGGTCGGGAATGGGGCGTTTGGGTCTACGAGTCCGGCAGAGGAGAGGTCGCTCCAGAGTTGGTCGGGGATCGAGATCGCAAACAGTGCAGCGTTGCGAACCACTTGCTCGCCCGAACGCGCACCCGTGCACACTGTCGCCACCGCTGAATGCCCAAGCGCAAACTGCAGTGCGGCCGCCGGGAGTGGCACTCCGTGAGCCTCGCAGATGTCGGCGATCGCGTTGACCCTCGCGATGACCGAGGCTGGCGCTGGCGCGTAATCGTAGGTGACCCCAGCCGGTGGCCGATCGCGCGCCAAGAGCCCGGAATTGAAGACCGCAGCCGCGACAATCGAAACATTCCGCTCGGCTGCCGCGGGGAGCAGATCAGCGAGCGCACCCTGCTCGAGAAGGGTGTATCGCCCGGCGCACATCACGACGTCGAGATCGGTGTTCAACACGAAGTCGGCGAGCATCGCGCTCTGGTTCATGCCAGCGCCGTACGAGGTGATGATTCGCTCGCGGCGCATGGCGTCGAGCGCAGGGAATGCGCCATCCATCGCCTCTTGGTAATGGTCGTCTGCGTCGTGCACGAAGACGATGTCAACGCGGTCGATGCCCATCCGCTCGAGGCTCTCCTCGAGAGATTGGCGCACCCCGTCGGCGCTATAGTCTGGGTGCCGCATCAGGTCTGAAACGACGGCGAAACCCCCCACGTCTAGTTGCGCGCCAAGTGGATTCTCGACGAGCAGTCGCCCCACCTTTGTCGAGACGATGTACTCCTGGCGTGGCTTTGTGCGGAGGAACTCGCCGAGGCGGCGTTCGCCGAGCCCAAGTCCGTAGTGCGGCGCGGTGTCGTAGTAGCGCACACCAGACGCCCATGCCGCCTCGAGTGCCTCGAACGCGTTGTGGTCGGAGACCTCGCGCGCAAGGTTTGCCAGCGGGGCCAGACCGAATGCGTTCGGACCAACCACAAGACCCCCACGACCAAGGGCTCGCTCAGTCAAGGTTGTGCCAGCGCGATCACTTGGCGCTGACGGCCAAGACCGTCGA
>JBBQLW010000011.1:0-21447 GCA_038328315.1 Actinomycetales bacterium | reverse complement strand
AGAGGCTCACGAGGTTCTCGCGACACTCGGCAACGTTGTCTTCGAGCAACTCGATTCCGTAGATACACATGAGCCCAAGAAGCGCCTGGTGGCGCTGCTCGAAGGCGCTCGTTCCGTAGCGCGCATCTACGGTGGCAAGCTTGCGGCGGAGCACCGGGACGAGGAAGTTGCCCGAACCACACGCCGGCTCAAGCACGCGCGAGTCGATGCGCTCGGACTCGGCCTTCACCAGGTCGAGCATGTCTTCGACCATCCACGACGGCGTGAAGACCTCGCCGTGATCGGCGACACGCTGCTTCGACTTGACGAGTGACTTGGAAGGTTCCCCGTTGGTCATGGTTCCTCCTCTCCGGCCCGTGTTCCCAGAATAGTGAGAACCTTAGATATTCGAGGCCGCCATGCGAACCGAACCCGGGTTCGCGAACATACGCCCCCACATCAAATCTCGCTGCGGACCCGAAAGTTCGGCGAAGTCGACGGCGGCGCTCCACTGCTGTGTCACGGTCTCGACGACCTCTCCAGCGATCTCTCGCGCTCTCGCGCGGTCGAGCTTGTAATCGGCCGCCGCGTTCACGAGAACGGCAAGGCTGCTCGTGCGGTCGTTCGCCCACGTGAGGGAGAGCGCTTGGCTCGCCGTCTCACCACTGCGCAACACAGGAGACAGGTCATACGCGGGGGTGAGTTCAAGATGCGTGCCGTCCCAGAATGCGGCGTGATTGCGCAAGTGGTCGTCTGTGTTGCCGATCGCAATGTTGAATGCAGCACGCCGATAAATGCTCTCACCGAGCCCCTTCGCCACCCTCGACTCTCGAGAAAGCACGTCGAGCAACTCGGGGTAAGAACCCGAAGCCATGAACGTCTCGGGAAGGCGAAGCATCGTGAGTGCGGACACCACCATTCGCCTGGCGCCGCTCGCATCACGGTCAAATCGGTCGAGAAGCAGCACCTTGCGCCCCATCGAGTGCACGACTCTCGCTTCTGTCACCGGGATGCCGAGTTGTGTAGCGAGGTAAATGCTTGCTGCCTCGGCGCCGACCACATCGTACGAGTCAGTGGTCGTGCTGAACTTCGCGATGAGCTGTTGACCATTCTCCGTCAGCAACGCCTTGGGTCGGGCACCGCCAATGGCAGTGCCATAGAGAAGTGCGCGCTCCAAATGCTCGGAGAGCGGTTTGCCCTGTTCCACGAGTTCTGCCGCATCAAGCAGTTCGTCGAGCGTTGCCGTCTCGGCTCGCGGCGCGTAGAGGCGAGTGCTTGCTTGAAAGTCAATGGCGCCGGGCCGGTTGGAGCCCGACTGCATGAGGTAGGTCACCTCGTCGAGCTCAGCTGTATCCTCCGACGTCGGCTTTATCCGGTGCAGGATGACGCGACGACCCCAGCTGTCCGGGGAAGCGTCACGGATGGCGGCGGGCATGCCCAGGTTTGCAGTGGCCGGGTGCCAGGTTGGCCCGTCCAGCGGCATTCCGTACAGAGCCATTGCGTCAGCACGTTCACGGTAATGCTCGCCGTAGCGAAAGCTCAGGTCGGAGGCACCTCCGCGGCGCGAGAGGATGCCGGCCGGTACCGGCTCGGTCATTCCGCTGAGCCACACCCAAACGACCGGGTTATCAGAAGTCGTAGTGGCCATCGTCGTCCTTGTCGTTCAGCTTGCGCACGCGCGCTGGCAACAGCGCAAGGCGCTCCTCGGCCCGCCGACGGGCAAGCGCAATCTGCGTCGGATCGGACTGGCTAAACAGCTCGACCCCGACGAGCACAGCGAGGTTCAGAGCGTTACCGATGGAAGGTTCTGGCTTACCCGCTTCGACAGCGAGAACAGTGCGCTGAGAGACGCCTGCGCGCTCGGCGAGCTCCGCCGCGCTCCACCGCCTGTCGTGACGCGCCAATCGAATGTGCGCGCCAAGAAGCCGCGCGGCTTCTGCGGCCGCTGGCGTCGTCGCGATCGCGCGCCGACCCACCATTTACCTCCATAGATTGGGACAGAATGTACTTCTGTGCCATTCTATTGCATGCCCGCAGACTAGCGTTTCGGTGCCATCCGTCCGAACGTGCGCGAGGGGGGACTTGACTCCCCTACTGTGCCGCCGGCCCATCCTTCGAATGGTCCGGACTGCGCAGCGGGGGCCCACGAAGGGTTCGCGCGGCACCCTCACCCGTGAAACAGATTAAGGGCATCCCATCCGGGATGCCCTTAATCTGTTTCGTGCGCGAGGGGGGACTTGAACCCCCATGCCCTCACGGGCACACGGACCTGAACCGTGCGCGTCTGCCAATTTCGCCACCCGCGCCCACGTGTCAACCCGAAGGCCAACTGAGTGAGATTATCACAGGGCGGATGCTGGCTACAGTGTGGCTGCGCACGCAGAATGGCTGCTGGGCGGCGAACTGAGGGCACGCCCACGCCCAGCGGCTAACATCAAGCTACCGAGTCCGTCTTTTACAGGGAGCCTCTTGGGACTACTGGACAACTTTGAGAAGGGCTTGGAGAGGGCCGTTAACGGCGCTTTCGCCAAGACCTTTAAAAGTGGTCTTCAGCCGGTGGAGATCGCGAGTGCGCTGCGGCGCGAACTCGACACCAAAGCCGCTGTCGTCGCGAGGGACCGAATTCTGGTTCCCAACAAGTTCAGTGTTCGACTGAGTCAGGTCGATTTTGAGCGGATGTCGGCACTCGGCCAGACCCTGACCGACGAACTCACCCAACAGGTTCAGCAGCATGCGACCACGCAGCGATACTCTTTCGCCGGCGGCATCAGCATTCTCTTGTCACCGGATCCGGCGCTTGGCCAAGGCATGATCGAAATCGACTCGGTCAACGTGAAGGGCACGGTCGCGTGGACGCCGGTGCTGGATATTGCCGGCAAGCGATACCCAATCACCCACTCTCGAACCGTCATCGGTCGCGGCAGTGACGCCGACATCACGGTCGACGACACTGGCATCTCACGCCGTCACGTCGAGATCCTGTGGGACGGCACGCGTGCGCAGGTCAACGATCTCGGGTCGACGAACGGTTCGCTCCTCAACGGGGCGCCAGTCAGTCGTGCGCCTCTTGCCCCGGATTCGGTGATCGACATCGGGCGCACCCGCATCCAGTTTCGCGTGCTCGCGCAATCGGCCGACGTTGACCAGTTCGCTGACCTGCGGGCAGAGCCGAAGCATCCGGACGGTGATCTTCGATGAGCGAACTCACCCTGCTTCTACTGCGGATCGCCTTTCTGATTATTCTGTGGGCCTTCGTGTTTGTCATCGTCTACTCGCTGCGCTCAGACCTGATTGGCCATCGGGTACGACGGATGCCCGAACCCTCGCGCACTGCCGCGGCATCGCCGATCGCCGCACCCGTTGCGCCCGCCGCAGTGGCCGTGCCGGTCGCCGCCCCACGCAATGCTGACCGTGCCGGCTCTCGAGACGCCCGACGGCTCGTCATCACCTCTGGCGCAAAGGCCGGCCTAGAAATCGATCTCCCGGAAGAGCAACTCACCATCGGCCGGTCCAGCGAATCGGCACTCGTCATCAGGGAGGACTATGCCTCGACGCACCACGCGCGACTTCTGCTCTGGGCCGACGGCTGGGTGATCCAAGACCTAGACTCGACCAACGGCACCTACCTCGACGGAGTTCGCGTCACCGTACCGACGCAGGTGCCACTCAACACTCCGATCAAGATCGGCACAACCAGCTTCGAGCTCCGGCGGTAGGTGAATGGTGACTTCGACTACTGCGACCGCCATTTCTCATGTCGGAAAAGTGCGCGCGAACAATCAGGACAGTGGCTACGCGGGGAGTCATCTCTTCGTTGTGGCGGATGGCATGGGTGGCCACGCCGGTGGGGATATCGCCTCGGCGATCGCGGTACGAAAGATCTCCGAGATCGATCGCGAGTTCAACTCGGCGAACGACGCCGAGTTTGCCCTGCGCAGCGCCTTGCTTTCCGCGAACGCGTTGCTGGCCGAGACTGTATTCGAGCATGGAGAGCTCACGGGCATGGGCACGACCGTCAGTGGCATCCTTGTCGTCGGCGACCAGATCGCGCTCGCGCACATCGGTGACTCGCGCATCTATCTGTTTCGCGACGGCAAACTCTCTCAAGTCACGAGTGACCACACCTTCGTGCAGCGACTCGTGGATAGCGGGCGCATCACCCAAGAGGAAGCTGCCGTGCACCCGCGCCGTTCGGTGCTTATGCGGGTGCTCGGGGATGTCGATGCTTCGCCGGAGATCGACACGACCATTCTCGATCTCAAGCCGGGGGATCGCTGGTTGCTTTGCTCGGACGGACTCAGCAGTTACGTAACGGCAGACCGGATTCACGCGGCGCTCGCTGCTGTACCGAACTCGTCTGCCGCAGCGCAGCGCCTCCTCAAGGAAAGCTTGGATCAGGGCGCGCCAGACAATGTGACCGTTGTCATCGTTGACGTGCACGGGGTCGACGTAGACGCCGTGCAGGCAGTTCCCGTGGGCACGATCGCATCGCCCGTGACCGTGGGATCCGCCGCGACCACACTCGTCTTTGGCGCTGGCGCTGGCACCGGACGGCGTCCGCTGCGCTTACCAAACCTGCTCCTTCACCCACTCAAGACAACGCCGACCGATGACAGTCACTTTGAACCGGAGTCTGACGAGTACCTCGATTCGCTCATTCGGGACGACCGCCGCCGCGCTCGGCGCAGGCGCATCGGCTGGATCGCGTTCGTGCTGATCGTGGTCGGCGCTCTCGTCACGGCCGCGATCGTTGGCTACAACCTCACCCAGCAGCGCTACTTCGTCGGGGCGAGCGGAGGCAAGGTCGCCATCTTCCAGGGTGTGCAACAAAATCTCGGGCCGATCGTCCTCTCACAGCTGGTCGAGGAGACCGAGATCAAGCTCGACGAGTTACCCATGTTCCGCCGGGACAGCGTCGAACGAACCATTAACGCCGAGGATCTCGAGGATGCTCGGCGCATCATTGATCAACTGGCCAATGCCCGCGTTCCCTGAGTCAGCGGCTCGCGCTCCCGTCGACGCCGCGCAGCGCGCCCCGATCACCTCAAGCATTCGCCTCAAGCTGCGCGAGCCAGCTCGTTTACGCAACCTCGAACTGGTGCTGCTGCTCTTCTCTGTCGCGCTGACGCTCGGCTCGATCGCCCTCGTGCAACTCGGCGCGCTTGGGGCACTCGACTCGACGGTGCTGACGCTCTACGCGCTCCTGCTTCTGCCTCTTCTGGTGCTGCATCTGACGCTCCGTATCACCGCCTCAGAAGCGGATCCGCTCATCGTGCCGATCGTCACTGTGCTCAACGGACTCGGCGTCACGATGATCTACCGAATCGATTTGGCCGATGAGCAGTCGGGGTGGGAGAGCGCGGGCATCCGCCAGATCGTGTGGACGGCAATCGCGATCGTCATCGCGACTGCCGTGCTTATCGTCGTGCGCAACCACCGAGTGTTGCAGCGCTACCGGTACATCGCGATGGTCAGCGGAATCGCCTTGCTCGTGTTACCGCTCGCGCCTCTCATCGGTGCAACACGGAACGGCGCGCGACTGTGGGTCGAAATCGGTCCGCTGTCATTTCAGCCCGGCGAGCTCGGCAAAGTCGCGCTAGCGATCTTCTTCGCCGGCTATCTCGTGACCGCTCGCGACTCGCTGTCGATGGTTGGCCGCAAGTTCCTCGGCATGCAGTTCCCGCGCGCTCGCGACCTGGGTCCGATTCTCGTGGTGTTCGCGGCATCCATGCTCGTGCTGGTCTTTCAGCGGGACTTGGGCACGGCGCTGTTGTACTTCGGGCTCTTCCTCGTGATGCTCTACGTCGCAACCGGTCGATCGAGCTGGATCGTGCTTGGCCTTGGGCTCTTCCTTGCCGGCTCCTTTGTTGCGAGCCGCACCTTGGAGTATGTCGGCGCACGCGTGTCCACGTGGCTAGATCCGTTCAACCCAGAGAACTACGACGCGTTCGGCGGCAGCTACCAGTTGGTGCAGGGTCTCTTCGGGCTTGCGGATGGCGGGTTGATCGGCACCGGACTCGGGCGCGGCAGCCCAGAGATCACTCCCCTGTCGGAGAGCGACTACATCATCTCGGCCCTCGGCGAAGAACTCGGCCTCATCGGCCTCTTCGCGATTCTCGGGCTCTACTTGCTGTTCGTCGCGCGCGGCTTTCGAATCGGCTTTGCTGGGCAAGACGACTTCGGGCGCTTGCTCGGAGTTGGCCTGGCCTTTGTCGTCGCCCTTCAGGTGTTCGTTGTCATTGGGGGAGTCACTCGCGTGATCCCCCTCACCGGTTTGACAACACCCTTTCTCGCTGCGGGCGGATCCTCGCTGGTGGCGAACTGGATCATCGCGGCACTGCTACTCAGACTCTCTGACACCGTTCGCCAGCAACCGAGGTTGGTCGTCGACCCGATCGCGGATGCCAGGAGCAAGTTGGTGATCGGCCAGTGAACAAAGAACTCAAGCGAGTCAGCGCCGTCGTGCTCATCATGTTTCTGAGCCTGTTTGCCTCGACCTCTGCCATCCAAGTTCTCGCCGCCGACAGCCTCCAAGCTGACGGTCGCAACGCGCGCACTCTGTACGCCAGCTACTCCGCCGAGCGCGGACCGATCCTCGTTGACGGTCAGCCAATAGCCCAGTCGATACCGAGCGACAACGAATTCAAGTTCTTGCGGGTCTACCCATCAGGGCCGGTCTACGCGCCGATCACCGGTTACCTGACGCTCAACCAAGGCAATACCGGGCTCGAGGCTGCGCTCGGCGACGACCTCAGCGGGTCATCCAACCGGCAGTTCTTTGATCAGGTCAACGCCATCATCACCGGCCAGAACCCGAAGGGCGCCGCCGTCGAGACCACCATTGATCCGGTCGTACAACAAGCGGCGTGGGACGCGCTCGGTGACTTGCAGGGGGCAGTTATTGCCATCGACCCAAAAACCGGTGCGATCCTTGCGATGGTGTCAAAGCCAAGTTTCGACCCGAACGAATTGGCCGCGCACGACACCCAACTCGTGCTCGAGGCCTATGACCGCCTGCTGAACTCTGCGGATGAACCGCTCATCAACCGAACGATGAACGGCAACCTCGATCCACCCGGATCGACGTTCAAGCTCGTCGTGACCGCGGCGGCACTCGAGAGTGGCCGCTACACGCCAGAGAGCGAGTTCCCGAATCCGTCGAGCTTGCAACTGCCGCAAAGCGACTCCGTTCTCACCAATGCTGATGACGGCACGTGTGGACCCGGTGACAGCGTGACGATCGCAACAGCGCTGCGATTGTCGTGCAACATTCCCTTCGCCGAGCTTGGGCTGGAGCTTGGTACCCGCACGATTCGCGACCAAACAAACCGCTTCGGGTTCAATGAGACGATTGACGTGCCGATGACATCAACCCAGAGCGTGTATCCGCGAGCACTGGATGACCCACAGACGATGCTCTCGGCGTTCGGTCAGTCGAGCGTCCGTGCATCCCCGCTACAAATGGCGATGGTGTCGATGGCCGTCGCCAACGGCGGAACGCTCATGAAGCCGACACTCGTCGAGAGCATCATCGCGGCAAATCAAACCGAGTTGTTCCGCATTCAACCAGAGGTGTTTCGTCAGGCGATGAGCCCGCAGACCGCCGCAACGATGACCGAACTCATGGTCGCCAACATCAGCAATGGCGCTGCGAGTGGTGCCAGAATAGGCGGAGTCGACGTTGCGGGAAAGACCGGTACGGCAGAGAACGGTGTGGATGATCCGTATACGCTCTGGTTCACCGGTTTCGCCCCGGCGAATGATCCGCAGGTTGTTGTGGCGGTGGTGGTTCAGAACGGCGGAGGTCTTGGTCAGTCCGGCACGTCAAACGGGATCCCAGCTCCAATCGCGAAGAAAGTACTAGAGGCGGTGCTATTCAGATGAGACCGACAAGTGGCCTCACCTTCGGCGGCAGGTATCAGCTCTCCAGTCGCATCGCAATCGGCGGCATGGGTGAAGTGTGGCAAGCGACCGATCTGGTTATCGGCCGCGTGGTCGCCATCAAGATCCTCAAGGATGAGTACCTTGGCGACCCCGGATTTCTCGAGCGGTTCCGTGCCGAGGCTCGCCATGCTGCGCTCGTCAATCACGAGGGCATCGCGAACGTGTTCGATTACGGCGAAGAAGACGGCAGCGCGTTCCTCGTCATGGAACTCGTGCCGGGCGAGGCGCTGAGCGCCATCCTCGAGCGCGAGCGAGTGCTCGCGACCGACAGAGTGCTTGACATTGTGGCTCAAACAGCTGCGGCGCTTCAGGCTGCCCATGCCGCCGGCCTCGTCCATCGCGACATCAAACCGGGCAACCTATTGATCACCCCCGAAGGTCGAGTGAAGATCACCGACTTCGGGATCGCGCGTATTGCCGATCAGGTGCCATTAACGGCGACCGGGCAAGTCATGGGAACCGTCCAGTACCTTTCACCCGAGCAGGCAAGCGGGCACCCAGCCTCGCCCACCACGGACATTTACTCTCTTGGCATCGTGGCCTACGAGGCCCTCGCTGGAAAGCGACCGTTCACCGGCGAGTCTCAAGTCGCGATCGCAATGGCGCAGATCAACGAAAGCCCGCCCGAGCTGCCTGTCACTGTCGCTGAGCCCGTGCGAAATCTCGTCTACTCCTGCCTCGCGAAGCGCCCGGCGGATCGTCCGGCTTCGGCCGCGCACCTGGCGCGAGCGGCCACTGCATTGCGGCGCGGCGATGTCGCTGCGGCTGCTGCGGCCGTCCCGGGTGTACTCGGCACCGGCTCGCTCGTGGCGACCGCTGGCGCGAACTACGGACAGGCAACTCAAGCCACGCGCGTCATGACGACGAATGCGCCGATCATCACGCCAACTCAATCAATCGAGGCGGTTCGACGAAACCCGTGGACTTGGCCACTGGTTGCCCTCGTGTCGCTCTTGGCGGTCATCCTCATCGGCACGATTGTTGCTCTCGTCGCGAACCCTGGCGGGGGTGGGGGGGCTGAGACCTCAAGCGCGGCACCGCCCATCCCAACCCGGACAACTCCAACTCCAACGCCAACGAGCGATCGGGTGACGCTCGACGAAAACGAACTGCTCGGACGCAATCAGGCGGCCGTTGAGCAGCGCCTCACCGAGCTTGAACTGAAACTCGACGCCCGTGTCGGCACTGTCGCGCCAAGCCAAGAGCAGGTCGGGTTCGCCTACAGCGTCACGCCAAAAGGCAACGTCGGCAAGGGCGAAACGATCACGGTCAGCTTTTACGCCGAGATACCGGCCCCGGTCGCAACCAAGCCGACTCCCCTGATCGCGCCGTTTGGTCCATTCTTGGCCGGCGACACGATCACTGTCACGTGGCCGGCATACACGGGCTGCCCCGCGAGCAGGCCTCATACCGGGTTCAGCGTCCAGGTGCAGAAGGGCTCACTGGTAGGAAGCAATCCCCTCCCGACGAGTGCCACAAGTGCCGGAATCGAACTCTCCAGCACTGCCGGTGAGGCAACGATCGTGACGTACACGGCCATCTGCACCGACTTCGAATCACCGCTTTCTGACCAGCTTTCTGTCACTGGCGTCTAACTTGACGTGGCCAAGGGTGTGGCCGGAGGCACCGGATACACTGGAGCAAGTACTGTCGGAGTAGTTCGGAGATAGCTTGTGACTGAAGGCGTTGCACAGGGAGTGCGCGTCTTGGCGGGCAGATACGAACTCGGTGCCCTTCTCGGTCGCGGCGGCATGGCCGATGTGCACGTCGGAACAGACTCCCGCCTCGGGCGTCGTGTTGCGGTCAAGCTCCTCAGGTCCGGCCTTGCGAGCGATCCGGCATTTCGTTCGCGTTTTCGTCGTGAGGCCCAGGACGCCGCCAAGATGGCGCATCCAACGATCGTTCGCATTTTTGATGCCGGCGAAGAGTTGATCCTCGACCAGCGCGGCACCGAGACCCTTATTCCATACATCGTGATGGAGTACGTCGATGGCCGTCTGCTGAAGGACCTTATCGCCGACGGGCCGCTCGAACCAGTCGAAGCGATGAGGATTACGGCGCAAGTTCTGACCGCGCTCGAATACTCCCACCGCGCTGGCGTTGTGCACCGAGATATCAAACCCGGCAATATCATGATTACCGCGAGCGGGCAGGTCAAGGTTATGGACTTCGGGATCGCCAGGGCGATCTCTGATTCCGCCGCTACGATCGCCGAGACGAGCGCGATCGTCGGAACTGCGCAGTACTTTTCACCGGAGCAAGCGCGCGGCGAGACGGTCGATGCAAGAACCGACCTGTACTCGACTGGCGTCGTTCTCTTCGAAATGCTGACCGGGCGCGCTCCGTTCCGCGGGGATAACCCGGTAGCAGTGGCCTATCAGCACGTCAACTCGGAGCCGGTACCTCCGGGTACCCTCAACCCGAAAGTTTCACCTGCGCTCGACGCTGTCGTATTCCGAGCTCTGGCCAAAGATCGTTTTGAGCGCTACCAGAGCGCGGCCGAGTTCCGCGCGGATCTCGAGACAACCGCTGCTGGCGCGGTACCGCTGAAGAAGGCAATTGCTACCAACGATTTCAATGCGACCCTGTTTGGCGTGAATCCTTCAGCGGTCGCTGGTTCCGAGGCAACACTTCGCCAGCTCACCGTTGATGAAGGAGACCGTGCGGTCAGAACCCAAAGCCGTCCTCCCGTCGCCTGGATCTGGGCGGGTATCGCTTCAATGATCGCGGTGGTCGCGGCCGTGATCTTTTGGACCTTCAGTTTGACCCCACCCGAGTTGGCAGGGAATGTGGCGGTCGACATCCCGGCCGTGGCCGGTCAAACGTGGGCCGACGGCTCCGCTGCTCTTTTCGAGGCGAACCTTGAGCCTCAACGCATCGAAGAAGCGAGCGACACGATCGAAGAGGATGTCATCATCCGCACCACTCCTGAAGCGGGCGTGAGCGTCAGTCCAGGTATGCAGATCCAGGTGTACGTCTCGATCGGCAAGACTCCCGCAACAGTGCCAGACGTGACGCGCATGCCAGAGGCGACGGCCATTGCAGCGATCACTGCTGCCAGTTTGGTCTACGGCAGTTCGACGACTGAGTACTCCCCAGACCTCGCGGCTGGAGCGGTCATTCGCTCGGATCCCGCAGGAGGCTCCACTCGTCTTGTCGACGGCAGGCTCATCCGGCAGGGCGACACGGTCAACCTCGTGGTCTCGAACGGCCTGGTCAACATTCCCGACGTCACTGGTCAAGCAATCGCCGCTGCAAGTTCCGCGCTTCAGGCGCTGCAACTCTCGCTTCGCGTCGATATCGACGGTGGCTGCAGCGGCGGAACTGTCTCGAGGCAGTCGCTCGTCGGCGAACAACCTCAAAAGTCCGAACTGACCCTGACGTATTGCGGCGGGTAGATTCTGCCTGATTAGCCGAGCTTGACGAGGGGAGTGAGCCCCTTCGCGCGGACAGCTGCTTCGGGCAGTCCGGCAACCGCGAGCCAGTTTCCTAGCATGAGGTAGCCACCTTCTGTCAGCACCGACTCCGGGTGAAATTGCACCCCGAAGATCGGTTGACTCTCGTGGCGGAGGCCCATAATCACACCCCCCGTTGTTCGCGAGGTCACAATGAGCGCCTCTGGAACCGTTCCGTCAACGACCGCAAGCGAGTGGTAGCGAGTCGCGGTGAATGGCCGAGGGACTCCCGTGTAGAAGTCGCTGTTGTCGTGCTCGATGAGCGACGTCTTGCCATGCATGAGCTCTTCCGCGTGGGTGACGGTCGCACCGAGTGCCTCAGCGATTGCCTGATGCCCGAGACACACGCCCAAGAGCGGAAGGCCAGACTTCACGGCCGCCTTCACGATCGGAATGCTGACCCCTGCAGCAGCGGGAGTTCCTGGGCCCGGTGAGAGGAGAACGCCATCGAAATCACCGATGATGTCGGCCGCCGCATCCGCATCGAAATCGTCGTTACGCAGGACTGTCGTCTCTGCGCCAAGTTGGACCAAATATCCGTTGAGGGTGTAGACGAAACTGTCGTAGTTGTCGATAACAAGAATGCGGGTCACGATTGGCCTACAGTAACTTCCACTGGTGCCGTGAACTGCTCAGCCCAAGGGAATACCCACAGGACAAGGGCGGTGAGCACTCCCGCGAGGAGAACGGTCGCGATAATAATCCGAACCCACAGCGGGCCGGGCAGTAGTCTCCAGAGCGCAGCGTACATCAGCCTGCTGCCTGAACCTGGGCGAGACCGGCAATCTCTGCGGGGGCGCCCTCCGACCTCGGGTACCACGTGTCATACACGCCGTAGGCGATAATTCGTTCTGAGACGGAATTCAACGGATTACAGCTCGTGAGGGTGATGATTCGATCTGTGGGAGTCGCCCCCGACTCTTGTGGCACCGGATCAAGCACCCCGACTCCAGTAGGCGCTACGTACTCAAGCGAGCGGAAGACGTACCGATACCAGCCATCTTCGGTTTCGATGTAGATGCTGTCGCCCAGCTGGAGCTTGTTCACGTCGATAAACGGCGAGCCCCAGCCGGTGCGATGAGCAGCCAGGGCAAAGTTGCCGACCTCACCGGGCATCTGTGTACCGGGGTAGTGCCCGACTCCGCGCTTGTTTAACACATCTTCAAGCCCGATTCCCTCAGCGATCGGTCGCGCGTAGTCTGCGCCAAAACGGGGGACGATGAGGGTACCAAAGTTCACGGCGTTCGCCGGGACAGCCGTAACAAGTGGCTCGCCAGGGTCAGCCCTCTCCAATGGCGCGGCAGCAACGCCTTCACCCTTGTCCCAACTCTGTTGCAGTTCGACTGCCTCGACTTGTTGGGAGTTGCTGAGAACGAGGTTGTTGAACCAAAGTTGCCACCCAAGGAATAGCAACACCACCACACCGCCGGTGACGAACACTTCTCCGATTACGCCCACGACCATTGAGCGGCGGGCCGCGCGTTTGCGCCGTCGCGCCGCCCTCCGGCCATCCTCCAGAACCATACGTCGATTGTAGATCGTAACTGAAAGGTGAACTCTGGAAACTTCCGGCTAACGAGCACGAGTACGCCCCCGTGGGCGGGCGCCGGGCCCAATCCTTCCGGCTAGAATTGGCGGCATGGCCCGTACTAGCGCAGGTTCCAGTCCAGACCGTCCCAGCCCAACGTCGAGCGAGCCAGCTCCGAATGCGGTGTGGTTCAAGCCGGTGATGTTCGGCTTCATGCTTATTGGGCTTGCGTGGATCATCGTCTTCTACGTCACCCAAAGCCAATGGCCCGTTCCCGCGCTCGGAAACTGGAACATCGCTATTGGCTTTGGCATCATGTTCGTAGGATTCCTCATGACAACCCGGTGGCGGTAGTCAGTACCCTCTAACTACATTCGTGTAGTTATACCCACTGTGGAGAGGCCTGTGTATAACTTTTCCGCGCACGTCGGGGTGACCGCGCCTAGATGACGAACAACCTCAATAGCGTAAGCACCAAAAGCCCTACTGCAAGTACTGAGATCAGCGCGACCTGTCTCCCCTTCTGCTCCGGCCGTCTCGTGGCGAGATAGATCAAACCGACGAGCGCGCCAACGACGACGCCGCCAAGATGGGCTTGCCACGAGATGTTTGTGCCAGGCAAGAAGCCGATCGCAAAGTTCAAAGCGATCACAACAAACAGCTGAACGCTGTTGCCACCGAGCTTGCGTTGGATCACAAAGAAGGCCCCGAACAGCCCAAAAATCGCACCGGATGCCCCGACCACGGCGCTAAACGGCGCTAGCAGGAGCACCGCGACAGAACCTCCAAAGCCGCTCAGGAGGTAGAGCACGAGGAATCGCGCCCGCCCGAGCAGTCCTTCGAGGAGAGGTCCGAACAAAAACAACGCATACATGTTGAACAAGATGTGGAAGATCGAGTTCTGTGAGTGCACGAACAGTGCCGTGATCATTCGCCACGGCTCGGTATAGGTGAGTGGCGGAAAGTACAGGAGGGCCGCCGTGACCCCGCTGCCCGGGATGATTTGGAGCAGGTAGATGCCAACGCAAAGACCCAGGATCGAGTAGGTCACTACCGGGGTGCTGCCCCCGCGGCGAAACGCTCGAACGACTGCTGGCCGTGTGCGTGGTGCGGCTTGACGAGCTTCGCGAACGCATTCTGGACAGTGCACGCCAACGGCGGCCTGCGTTTGACAGTCGGGACACACCGTTCGACCACAGCGCTGGCAGAGCACGAAACTCTGCCGATCCTGGTGACGGTAGCAAACGTTGTCTGACGCCGTCGATCCGTTCGACACCGAGTCTATAGTTCGTCGATAGTGACGCTCTCGATGACGACATCGACGACAGGCTTGTCACGCACTGTCTGCACCGCCTCGATGGCATCGACGACTCGCTTAGACTCTTCGTCCGCGACCTCACCGAAAATTGTGTGCTTTGCCTGAAGCCACGGGGTGGGAACGGTCGTGATGAAGAATTGAGAGCCGTTTGTGCCACGGCCACCGCGTGTTCCCGCATTGGCCATTGCCAGCACGTAGGGCTCCGAAAAATTCAGCTCTGGGTGGATCTCGTCATCGAATTGGTACCCAGGCCCACCGGTGCCCTCACCAAGCGGATCGCCAGCCTGAAGCATGAAGTCTTTGATGATTCGGTGGAAGATCACACCGTCGTACAACCTGTCTTTCGACACTTTGCCGGTGGCTGGGTGAGTCCACTCGATGGTGCCGCCTGCCAAGCCAACGAAATTCGCTACGGTCTTCGGAGCGTGATTCCCAAAAAGCTTGAGCTTGATTGTGCCGAGATTCGTTACGACGGTGGCGATCGCGGTGTGCTTTGACATGACTACAATTCTTGCATGCATCGACCGACTCAAGGCCGCGTAGCATCCAGCCGGCTCCCAGTCAACGGGATACCCCTTCGCGGGCTGGCGTGACAGTATTGAAGCTCGATCACCACACACCGGAGGTTTCGTCATGGCCCTATCGCGCAAACGTCGCAAAGAGCTTCATCGCCTCAGAGGCAGCGCTGAAGCGCTGTGGGAAGATCAAAAAGACCTGCTCGACCACGCCTCCAGGGTCGTTCGCGACGCGAGCAGGCAAGCCGCCAACTATGCGCGCGAAGAAGTCAGTCCTCGAGTACGCGACACCTACGAAGATCGCCTCAAGCCAGCCATTGGAGCCGGAGTGGCCGGGGCGCGCAATGCCGCAACTGGCACTCGAGACAAGTTCGTTGGAGAGATATTGCCCGCCGTGTCCTCCGCCATCGGCACCGCGATCGCGGCCATCGAGGTTGCCAAGAATCAGCAAGTTCGGGATGCCATCGCCCGAGCATCGAAGTTTGGCACCGACCTCGGCATTCGGGCCGGCATCGTGCAACCAAAGCCAGCCGGTCCCGGGCGCTACATCCTGATCGGCATTGGCGTCGTCGCGTTTGCCGCAGTGGCGTACGCGGCTTGGCAGACGCTGCGCGCCGACGACGACCTGTGGATTGAGGACGAGGCAGACGGAGTCGAGCCGGCCTAACGATCGGCCATTGTGGAGCCTAGGGGAATCGAACCCCTGACCTCCTGCTTGCAAAGCAGGCGCTCTACCAATTGAGCTAAGGCCCCATGTTTGTAAAATTCAGAAGCCTCTTGTCGAGACTCCCGTGGGGCTACCAGGACTTGAACCTGGGACCTCTTCGTTATCAGCGAAGCGCTCTAACCACCTGAGCTATAGCCCCCTGAAGCAGATACGAGAGTATCGCACTGCTCGGGATTGACGTTAATCGACTAGTTGTTCGTGAAGCCCACCAGAAGCCCGCCGGTCAGGCGAACGCTGAAGTTGTACAGGATGCTGGCGATCGCGCCGAGCGCTGTGCCGATGACCGTGTTCAGCAGAGCGACAATGAACGAGAACAGCGCTACTTGCGGCAGAGCGAAGCTGGTCGCGGCGCTGAACTCAGGATTGCCCAAAATGTCCTTGAAGATGCTGTCAAGGTCACCGAAGATCCCGGTTGAATTGAGCACTATCCAGACGAGCAGCGCTGCCACGATGAGCACTATTCCCAGCGATGCTGCGATCAGGAACGAGAGCTTAACGGCCGCCCAGAAATCGATGTAGACCAGCTTAAGTCGAACTTGCTTCACCGCAACCTGCCGTTGCGACTTGCGTTGGAGTTTTTCCGCGACACTACTCATTCTGTTGACTCGTCCTTCCGAGCATCCTCAAGCGTGGCTTCATCGTTGTCAATGACGCCGTCGACATCCTGATTATCTAGGTTTCGTTCGCTGTTCTTGGCGATCGCGATGATCTTGTCGTCATCGGCGAACCTGGCAAACACCACGCCCATCGTGTCGCGGCCCTTGGCTGGGACCTCGGCGACAGACGAGCGTACCACCTTGCCGCTGGCAAGGACCACAAGCACTTCGTCCTCGTCACCGACGATGAGCGCTCCGGCCAGGTCGCCGCGCGCTTCCGCAAGCTTGGCAACCTTAATGCCGAGACCGCCGCGGTTCTGTACCCGATACTGGTCAGCCGCCGTGCGCTTGGCGTAGCCACCCTCAGTAACAACGAAGACGTAGCCACTGTCAGCGGCGACGCTCGCGCTGAGCAGACGATCCTCCTCGCGAAAGTGCATCCCGATCACACCGGAGGTTGATCGGCCCATTGGACGAAGAGCGGCGTCCGATGCGGTGAATCGAATCGACATCCCTTTTCTCGACACCAGCAACACGTCATCATCATCTTCAATGAGCATCGCTGAGACGACCTCGTCCCCGTCACGCAGGTTGATCGCGATGATCCCACCGGTGCGATTCGTGTCGTACTCGGTCAGTCCAGTTTTCTTCACCAAGCCGCCAAGGGTTGCGAGAACGAGGTACTTGGCCGCCTGATAGTCGCGGATGTCGAGGATCTGCGCGATCTCTTCACCCGGCTGCATCGCCAGTAGGTTGGCGACATGCTGACCTTTAGCGTCACGGCCCGCCTCTTGGACTTCATAGGCTTTCGCTCGGTACACGCGGCCAGTGTTGGTGAAGAACAACAGCCAATGATGGGTGGTGGTGACGAAGAAGTGGTTCACGACATCGTCTGCACGTAACTGAGCACCGCGCACCCCGCGACCGCCGCGGTGTTGACTGCGGTAGTTGTCGCTCCTCGTTCGCTTGATGTAGCCGCCGCGGGTGACGGTTACGACCATTTCCTCTTCTGGAATCAGATCTTCGACGCTCATATCTCCGTCAAAGCCGAACATGATCTCGGTGCGACGATCATCGCCAAACCTGTCAACGACCTCAGTGAGTTCCGTACTGATGATCTCTCGTTGCCGCAAGGGCGTGGCGAGAATGTCGTTAAAGTCGGCGATCTTGGCTTCGATTGCGTCATTCTCGTCGATGATCTTCTGACGCTCCAGCGCTGCAAGTCGGCGCAATTGCATGTCGAGAATAGCGTTGGCTTGCAGTTCGTCGATAGAAAGCAGTTCCATGAGACCGGTTCGAGCTTCATCAGCGCTCGGCGACCGTCGGATGAGCGCGATGACTTCGTCGAGCGCTTCGAGCGCCTTGAGGTAGCCCCGCAAAATGTGGGCGCGTTCCTCTGCGCGACGTAGCCGATACGCAGTGCGTCGAACGATCACATCGAGCTGATGCTCGATCCAGTGGACGATGAAGCCATCGAGCGGAAGCGTTCGGGGAACGCCGTCGACAATTGCCAGCATGTTGGCGCCGAAATTGTCCTGCAGCTGGGTGTGCTTGTACAGATTGTTGAGCACGACTTTGGCGACGGCATCGCGCTTGAGCACGATGACAAGTCGTTGACCGGTGCGACCGGAGGTTTCATCGCGGATGTCGGCGATTCCACCGATTCTGCCGTCCTTGACGAGCTCGGCGATCTTGAGCGCAAGGTTGTCTGGATTGACCTGGTACGGGAGCTCGGTTACGACAAGGCACGTACGGCCTTGAAGCTCCTCGACACTGACCACCGCCCGCATTGTGATCGAACCACGACCCGTGCGGTACGCGTCCTGGATTCCCCGCACACCAAGAATCTGCGCGCCGGTTGGAAAATCCGGTCCCTTGATCCGCTGTAGCAACGCTTCGAGGAGTTCTTCGCGCGTCGCGTCCGGATTCTGGAGCGACCAGAGCGCTCCCGCGGCGACTTCGCGCAGATTGTGGGGCGGGATGTTGGTGGCCATGCCAACCGCAATGCCGACCGAGCCGTTGACGAGAAGATTGGGAAAGCGCGCCGGCAGTACCACGGGCTCTTGGGTCTTGCCATCGTAGTTGTCCTGGAAGTCGACGGTCTCTTCGTCGATGTCCCGAACCATCTCCATTGCCAGCGGCGCCATCTTCGTTTCGGTGTAGCGCGGCGCTGCCGCACCGTCGTTCCCCGCTGAGCCAAAGTTGCCTTGGCCGAGCGCGAGAGGGTACCTGAGACTCCACGGCTGCACGAGGCGCACAAGCGCGTCGTAAATGGATGCGTCACCGTGCGGATGGAACTGCCCCATCACCTCGCCGACAACGCGGGTGCACTTGTTGAATCCCTTGTCAGGACGGTATCCGCCGTCGTACATCGCGTAAATGACTCGACGGTGCACTGGCTTGAGCCCGTCACGCACATCGGGAAGCGCCCTGCCGACAATGACGCTCATCGCGTAGTCGAGGTATGAACGCTGCATCTCGAGTTGGAGATCGACCTGATCGACCTTGTCGTAACGTGCATCGACCGCGGCAGTCTCGAAAGTCGGCTCGGGAGTTTCGTTGTCAGCCATCAATGGCCTTTCGTCTGGGAGGTCTCAACACGCTCGACGAGCTGGGGACTAAATGTCGAGGAATCGAACGTCTTTGGCATTGCGTTGAATGAAACTCCGTCGCGACTCGACGTCTTCACCCATGAGAGTAGAGAATATCTCATCTGCTGCTGCTGCGTCATCCAGCGTCACTTGAAGTAGGGTTCGGGTCGCCGGATCCATCGTGGTTTCCCAGAGTTCGGTGTAATCCATCTCCCCGAGACCCTTGTACCGCTGGATGCCGTTTTCCTTCGGTATCCGTTTTCCACTAGCTGCCCCGTCTTCGAGAAGGGCATCACGTTCACGATCGCTGTACACGAATTGGTGTTCGGCGTTCGTCCACTTCAAGCGATAGAGCGGCGGCTGGGCGAGATAGACGTAGCCGTGGTCGATGAGCGGACGCATGTAACGGAACACCAAGGTCAGCAGCAGTGTTGTGATGTGCTGTCCATCAACGTCAGCATCTGCCATGAGAACGATCTTGTGGTACCGGGTCTTGCTCGGGTCGAAGTCTTCGCCGATTCCAGCGCCGAACGCCGTGATCATGGCCTGTACCTCGGTGTTCGCGAGTGCGCGGTCGAGCCGCGCCTTCTCGACATTCAGTATCTTGCCGCGCAATGGCAGGATCGCCTGAAACTCGGGGTTTCGACCCTGCACGGCTGAACCGCCAGCCGAATCCCCCTCGACGATGAAAATCTCTGAGAGCGACGGGTCCTTGCTCGAGCAGTCGCGAAGCTTTCCCGGCATCCCACCAGACTCGAGCAAGCCCTTTCTTCGAGTCTGTTCACGTGCCTTTCGCGCAGCAATTCGAGCCTGCGAGGCTTGGATTGCCTTGCGGATGACATCGCGAGCTTGAGTTGGATTGCGATCGAACCAGTCCCCCAGTTGCTGACCAGCAACGCGCTGAACGAAGGTTTTCGCTTCGGTGTTGCCGAGCTTCGTCTTGGTTTGTCCCTCGAATTGCGGCTCAGCGAGCTTCACAGAAATAACTGCGGTCAGGCCCTCGCGCACGTCGTCACCGGAGAGGTTCTCGTCCTTCTCCTTGATAATGCCCTTCTCGCGCGCATAGCGATTGACGAGAGTCGTGAGTGCTGCGCGGAACCCCTCTTCGTGAGTCCCACCCTCGTGCGTATTGATGGTGTTCGCGTAGGTGTGCACACTCTCGGTGTAGCCGTTCGTCCACTGCATCGCGACCTCGAGCGAGATCTTGCGATCGGCGTCCTCCGACTCAAAGGCAATGACCTCGGGATGGATCAGTTCGTTCTTCTTTGCCTTGTTGAGGTACTCGACGTAATCCACCAAGCCGCGCTCATAGAGGTAGCTGTCGCTCGTGCCGTCTTCCCGCTCGTCAGCGACGTTGATCCGTAGTCCCTTATTCAAGAACGCCATCTGCTGAAAACGGGCCCGGAGAGTCTCGTAGTCAAACTCGACCGTCTCGAACGTTTCTTCGCTTGGCCAGAACGTTACGGTCGTCCCGGTTTGATCAGACGACTCACCCCGCTTGAGCGGCGCGTCCGGCACACCGTTCGTGAAGCTCATGCGCCACACGTAGCCCTGGCGGCGAACCTCGACGTCAAGTTCTCGAGAGAGGGCGTTGACGACCGAGATGCCGACTCCATGCAACCCACCGGAGACGGAGTATCCGCCACCGCCGAATTTGCCGCCAGCGTGGAGGATGGTCATGACGACCTCGACGGTCGACCTCTGTTCCTGCTGGTTCAAGTCGACTGGGATACCGCGGCCATTGTCAACGACCCGCACTGATCCGTCACGCCGAATGCTCACGTCAATCGTGTCGCAGTACCCGGCTAGCGCTTCATCCACCGAGTTGTCGATGACTTCGTACACAAGATGGTGCAGACCCCGCGGGCCGGTGGAGCCGATGTACATACCCGGTCGCTTACGAACTGCCTCGAGGCCTTCCAGAATTTGAATCTGGTCTGCGCCGTAACTATCTGCCGCGACATGCCCGTTCGAGACCGAGGATGATTCGGGAAGATCTTCTGCGGGCGTGGGTGTCATGTGAAATTAGGCTCCTGCCGATTGATTACGCTGGCCATTCGTCGCGGGTGCTCTCCGGGAAAGGGGCGACCGACGGCTCCTCGCAGTCTACCAAAGTGGCCTGTCAGTCGGTTGAGGCGGCGTTCGGTGTGGACAAGTCCAGTCTGGGGTGGACTAGCCGTAGGTATCGCGCGGACCACGGCCCTGTACCGATCTGGCACCTCGCTTCCAACTCGGTGCGTTCGGTCCTTCGAATTTCACTGAAGTGATCCCCGCTTCTGGAAAACGCAGCGCGATCGTCGTCGAGATGTCGGCTCGCATCAGCCGCAACTGCGTCGCCCACGCGGTTGAATCGCAGCGAACAGTGAGAAGACCCTCGTCGATCCCGCTCGGCTCAGAGTGTTCGGCAGTGTCGTGGCCAACGATGTCGGCCCAGGCCAGCAGCAAGTCCGACCGGGCAAGCGGAGACGTCCAACCCAGGCCCGCCGTAAGAGCATCGACCGCGTCGCCCAGCCCGATCGGGTCGCGGCCCCCGGAGAACGGGGCGCTCCCACGAGCTGACTCGCGTTTTTTGCGCTGTCGACCAGCGAGGCCGCGCTGGGATGAATCACCAAACAGACGACGAAACCTGAGGTAGACGGCGCTGTGTTCCTCAAGTGGGTCGCCGGCCTCACTCATCGTCTCCCACGATCTCGCCGTTCCGGATGCGGATCACTCGCTCCCTCAGGCTCTCCGGGACATCGGCTATCACGGCCGCCGTTATCAGGACCTGCTCGAATCCGGCTATCGCCGTTGA